>JAWBOE010000001.1:0-186754 GCA_038826755.1 Bathyarchaeia archaeon
AATGGTTTGCTCGAAAAAACTGAAAAACTCATGCAAGAAGTCGGTGTGTGTGACCGCTGTAAAACGCATATTGAAATCCTCGAGCGCAAGCAGTGGTTCATGAAAACACGCATACTAACCGAAAGCGTGGAAAAAACCGCCAATAGCATAACGTGGTACCCTGAATATATGAAAACACGCTTAATCGACTGGGCACGTTCGCTTGATTGGGACTGGGTAATAAGTCGCCAGCGCGTCTTCGCCACGCCGATCCCAGCGTGGTACTGTAAAAACTGCGGCGAAACACTGATAGCTCGAGAAGACTGGGTACCGATCGATCCTAAACTGGAAAAGCCACGCCTAAACCAGTGCTCGAAATGTGGGAACAGTGAATTTATACCTGAACGCGACGTGTTTGACACGTGGATGGATTCCTCGATAACCTGCGCTGTTCATGCGGGTTGGCCAGATCGCTCAGACTGGAAGCGATGTTTTCCTGCTGATGTACACCCTTCAGGAATTGATATCATTCGCACTTGGGCGTACTACCTAATGGTTAGGCACTTGGCGTTATTCAACGAAACACCATACAAAAGTTGCCTGATCAACGGTATGGTTCTGGGTTCAGATGGCAGAAAAATGAGTAAGTCGCTTAAGAATTATGTGGCAGCTCCTGAGGTGCTTAACAAATATGGTGCAGATGCGACGCGGCAGTGGGCTGCGGCAGGTGGCGCTACAGGTTCAGATATTCCTTTCCGGTGGCCAGATGTGGAGTATGGGAGACGTTTTCTAGTTAAGCTATGGAATGTTTCGGTTTTCGCAAGCAAACTCTTGGGAGATTATAATCCTAATCAAGCTGCTTTTGAGCTTCAGCTTTTGGACAGGTGGATTCTAAGCAAGGCGGTGAAACTGACGCGTTCAGTAACTGAAGCCTTGGAGAGATGTCAATTCAACATTGCAGTGGAGGAGATTCGCAATTTTACTTGGCACATTTTCTGTGACAATTATGTGGAAGCTGTTAAAGACAGGCTCTATAGACCAGAAGCATATGGCGAAAAAGCGAAAAATGCGGCGCAATATACGCTTTACGAGGTTTTATATCGTATTTTGCAGCTTTTAGCGCCTTTTATTCCCCATTTGACTGAGGAGATTTACCATGCGTTGTACGCTGCAAATAAAGGCTACGTAAGTGTGCATGTTTCGCCTTGGCCAGTAGCTGAGCAAGAGCGGTTGGATGAAGAAGCAGAAGAGCTTGGTGAATTAGTTATGGCGTTAATCACTGAGGTTAGACGAGAGAAGGCTGAGAAGCGGATACCGTTAAATGCGCCCATTAAGAAGTTAGCAGTTTACACTGAAAAAGTACGGATTGCGAACGCTTTAAATGAAAGCGCTAAAGATATCTCGGGAACATGTAAAATTACGAATTTAGCGATTCTTGCCGAAAAAGGCAGCGGAAAAACACTGGCACAGTTCCCTGACGTGTGCTTCATAACAGAATACTAGAAGGTGAAAGTTCCTTATTGAAACAAGGAGATAACCGCATTGTTGGGTTAATAGGTTGCGGCGCCATAGGAAGTCTAATTGCCCACGCTGCTGAGCAGGGGATAGTAAAATGCGATAAACTGATTTTGTACGATTGTGAACCAGAGAAAGCGGCAGCGCTTAAAAAATCTTTACAGTTCCCATCAGCAATAGCCTCAAGTGTAGATGAAATGCTTAAACTGCAACCTACAGTCATCGTTGAAGCTGCCTCACAGCAAGCTGTAAAAGAGTATATGCATCAAATCGTGAACTCAGGGGTCGACTTAATTGTGATGAGCACAGGTGCTCTGATAGATATGCAAATACCGAGTAGTAAGGTGCACGTGCCCAGCGGTGCTATTGGGGGATTAGATGCCATATCAAGTGCTGCTTTAGCAGGAATAGACGAAGTTATTCTCACAACGCGAAAAAACCCTGCAGCACTTGGAAGAAGCATCATGAGAACCGAAATAGTTTATGATGGCAATGCTGAAGAAGCAGTGCAACGTTTTCCGAGAGAAATGAATGTAGCTGCCACTTTGGCATTGATGGTTAAGCCTGCTAAAGTTAAGGTGCGCGTAATTGCTGATCCCGAAGTGCGCCGTAATACGCATGAGATTCAAGTGAAATGGCAGTTCGGCGAAATGACATTGCGTTTTGCCAATGACCCGCACCCTGAAAATCCCCATACCAGTGCACTTGCAGCATGGTCGGCGATTAGGCTGTTGCAAACGCTTTTAGATAGATGAGTCGCCATCGCAGCATACACCGCAACATTATTTTTATCAGAATCCTGCCTGGTAATAGACTCTTCCTTGCCCGTATTCGTGTGTGAAGGCAAAAATAGCGCCGTCACTCCACGATGCCACTATTTGTGTTCCTTCCATAGGCGCTGAAACTGCAGCTGCAGAATAACTTTGAGTTGTAAATACCGTAGTATTAGCTGATAAAGTCGTGCCAAAAGGATTATCGAAGGTTATTTTTGCTGTTCCACCTGCATTCACGTAAAATCGACAGCCAAACCAATCTTGCAATGAAGTCAAATCCATACCGCCGAAGCGGTAGGGCCAATAATCTTTGCAGTAAACACTGAAGTAGCAGGGAACGCCGCTTAGGAGAACCACGCCGCCACCATTACGAACATAATCTCTAATAAGTTCACTATGGCATGGTTCAACTGCGAAGTACGCTTCAATCAGAACGAGACCATAAGCAGATAGATCCTGCGGTATATCGCCTGCGAAGTGAACTGAAAAGCCAAACTGCTCTAATGTTTGTGCAATCAGCAACCGCGAGTTTTCCATGTTTTCCTCTGTTCCCCATGGTCCCCAGTCGGCGCCGTCCGTTAAATGATGTCTTGCGCAGTTATCGTGCCAATTGACAAACAGCACGGAATCACCTTTCGGGTTAGCAGCCCATCTGGCGCCGCTGCCGAGCAGCAGCAGAGTTGGCGCTAGCTGGGAGTGAGGCATAGGTGATGGTTCAGGTTCGGCTTCAGTTAAGTTATTGCGTGTGAAGGTTATGTTTAAGAGAAAATTCCCTGATGGTGCGTCAGCCGAGACGGCCAGCCACGCGGTAAGTGTTTGTTTTCCAGGGTTAACAGTGTAATTCTCACTGCTGAAAGACACATATCGCGCTTGGTACTCAGTGTCATTTAAGCTAAAGTTTAAAGAAAGTGAATACGCTACAGACGCCATGTTTTGAACAGTGACAGTAAATTCTTTAGTTTCTCCTGGAAACAGAGTAAAAACTGAAGGACAGTCTAAGATCTCGATAGGTTCAACTATTTCGAGAGGTATTCTTTCAGATTGCGAATTGAAACCTGCAATTACTCCAATACCAACTGTAGAGAATAGCAAAGCGAGTAAACAGGTGGCACGGATTTTTCGCCGCCAGAAAGGCGGTTTTCTTAAATAATAATTGCTCATTTTACCTTTTTGCTCCGTAAACATGGTCTGATTATTATGAGCTTTTTTTCTGATAAAAGATTTTTTATCAAGATTTCTTGACTAAAATGTCTGATTTTTAGTCAAATTTTCTTGACTAATTAGATAAGGCTAGTTGTCATCGGATTTTTGTGTGTTAAAACTGGCGGACAAACTGTATAAGTTGCAGACCATTAGTTTTTTTCTCTAATAACGGCAGATCTAAATATGAACCGTAATTATTATAGTATGGAGCGCCTTTACGAGAAAACAATGTCAAAACTTTGCCGTTGTGGTTAAGCTTGAAGCCTTCGCTGCATGGTTCATGTCCCCTAACTAAAAAGTTGACGCCTAATTTTTCAAGCACCTTTATAGTAACGCTGCTACCGAAAAGTTTTCCTGCGCCCCTAGGCGACCACACGGCATCCTGAATCGCATCGCTCGGATCATTCCACAGTATTTCCTCCAAAAAACTACTACTTGGATGTGTCAAATGTGCATGCGCTAAGTCTATAATGCTACAGGTGCCCAGCGGTAAGCCGCCGTGGACCATTAGGCAGCTCTCTTCCACAAGCACGGCATTGTAAAGCTGATCCCATAACTCACGGACTTTAGTGTATGCTTGCTCCCATTTTTCTCCAAATCGGTTTTGGAACTGGAAAGGCAAGTCATGTGGTGACGCCTGGAGATCTGCTGGTCCTTCATGGTTGCCGCGTAAGAGAATAATCTGTCTTGGGAATAGAAGCTTAAGCTTTAAAAGCACGTAGTAAACCTCAGCAGACCACGTACCTCTGTCGCCGTAGTCGCCTAAGAAAACCATCAATACGTCGGCGTGATCAGTCATTTTCTTGATGCAATTGCTGCTGCGTATTATATGGATGAGGCTTTCTAAGTCGCCGTGTAAATCGCCGACTACGATGGCTTCGCCAATTGGCTTTAGTTTCACAAGGTGATCTAAAATGGTGATGTTGTTAATCTTGCCCGTTTCCCTGCGAAGCAGGTTGATTACTTTTTCTACGATTTCGATAAAACCGTCGCTGTTGACAGTTGATGCATCTCTTAGTATTGAAGATAAACTCGCAGACAAGGTTACCAAATTCATTATAGGATTTGGACACGTTTTCCTATTGAGGTGTACACGTTTTTTTCTACAGAGTTTTTATGGTTGCGCAGCCTGTCCGCGACTAAGTTGTACTCTTGCGCTTTGGCAGTTTCTTGTGCTTCAACACTTAGTCGTCTAGCTTTAAGTTGCTCAATTTGCGCCTCAAGCATGGAGGACTGCCGTTTTACTTCATCCAGCCTAATGGAAGCCAGCAGCTGCTTTTTTTGTTCAGTCGCTCTAATGCATCGTGCTTGAAGATCTGCGAGGGCGTTACGATTCACGATGTCGCCTACAGCTTGTTTAGCCTTCTGTGCTTTTTCAGGTTTCAGTTTTAACTTGTCTTCAGATATTAATTTTGCCAGTTTCTGCAGAATCTGCTTCAACACAGGGTATTCGGCTTCTTCGGCTGCTAAGGCTTCAAAAGGATTCTCTAAATATTGCCCAAGTTTTCTCACCTCGTCAGGCGTCAAGCCTGCGCCGCCGCCTTGCAATGCTAAAGCTTGCATCTTGATGAAAGGTTTCTGTATATGCCGAAGTTCATTTCGCACCTCGATATTCAACGCTTCTACATTAGTCTCTATAATGTGCAACTGATCTATTGGACCTTGGCTCTTTAATTCTGCAATCTTCTGTTCAAGTGCAACCGTTTCGCGCTCGATCAAAATACGCTCATTTCGCAAACTTTCTCGTTGCGCAGCCAAATTGGAGAGTTGCTCTTCGAGGGTTTGAAGCTCACTGATTAGTTGGAACGTTTCCTCTAAAGTCTTGGTTTTAACATACTCCTTAGCTAAAAAATCGTTAAGATATGTAAACGTTAACTTCGACTTTTCATAAATGGTTAGGAATTTTCTTCGATCCATTATGAAGAACGGTGAAATTCGTGGAAACCAGTTTTTAATATCTATTTCAGTTACGGCGAACACTTTCTGTGTCTCTTGGGCGAAACTGCTTAAACTGGAAAAAGAAATTTGGTCAGGAATACTAAGTTTTTTAAATCTTTCAATGAACAAGTGGGCAAGCTTGTTTAAAGCTCTCGCACGATTGTACACGCGGAGGTTTCGCCTTTCGATTTCCTTAGCGCTGTTATCCAAAAGTAGCTTGTTTGCGTCTGCTAGACTTTGCAGTGCTACGCGCGTTTCGTTACGCAGTTTTTCAGCTTGGGCATGCAGCGGCGCTAGGATGGCGCGGGTTTCGTTTTCAAGCCAACTTTTTATTTCGGTGGATGAAAATTTGAGTTCAGACAACGCAGTTCACGACAGGCTTAGTATTAGGCAATTCGTATTTATCAATTTTAGCCAAATTTAAGCCAGAATTATATACGCATATTTGAGTAGCTACTCTTAAATAATAAAGATGTAGCTAAACAAAAAAGAGTTGAACAGAGCATGAACACAAAAAACATAACCTTCGCAATAATGATGGGGGCCCTAGGAAACGTCCTATTCCTAATCTCCTATTACATAGGACAAATAGCAGAAGGCATAGCGTTGGATCTCTCACTAATCGGCGTGTTTATCGCAGGTTTCTATGGTGGATCACTGACAGGTTTCGCCACAGGACTCATCGCAGGAATACTACCGGGCATAATGTTCGGACCACTAGGTAGCAACGGCATGCTCGGGCTAGTCGGCCTACCATTAGGGAAGGCTCTAACAGGCTTAACAACGGGAATATTAGCAAAAGGATTGAAACTGCAACAGAGAAGACACCAATCACTGATAACAGCACCCATGACGCTGCTCGCATATACACCAGAAGCCGCATTCACTTATGCATATTTCAGCGTTCTTCTGCCCTACTTCTTAGGCGGACCATTTCCATTAGCAGTGATATTGACCATCCTTCTTAAAGCCACAGTTGAAGTAATCGTGATGAGCGTCATAATGGCGGCATTAGCAGGTAATACTGGCTTCAGAGACTTCGTCACAGCGCATTTCACAAGAAACAAAAACTAAAAAACAGGCGGGACCTACGGAAAAACACTAGCCACATTGAAACTTTCCTTTAAAGCAGCTATATTTATTTTTCCAGCAGTAAACACTCGACCAGTTTTCGCACTGTTAATTATCAGCATAGCTGGCGCGAATAAGTTATGATCTATCTTGTAAAAGTCTCGGTCAGCTTCGCGGAAAATCTGAATAAAAGGCTTTCCATAATCCTTGCTTTTTACCGAAGGCGCTTGCTCAACAATCCGTTGTAATGTCACATCGTCTTCGCAGAAGACAGTACAGTATACTATGCCGCCGTAAAGTATAGCGTCATTCGTCCGCGCCATAGCCACCTCAAAATCTGTGCCAAGCGGCGGAATAGGTGCGTAACCACATGCGTAACTAATCCGCCGTGGACTTAAACCTAAAGTGCGAAGCTTGTGAATACCCACTTCCACGATTCTGCCTGTGACTTGAGTTAAACCTGCTATGCTTGCTGTTGGCGCCACGACTACAATTAGGTTTTCAGCCTTAACGCCACAGGCAACTGTAACTTTTTCAATAAGGGCATCTGAAGGCAAAGCATTGCTTTCCAACGTCAGAACTGCCTTATCTGAAACATCCTTGTAGCCTATTTCCTCGTAAACATCCTTTGGTTTAAGAGCCAAGGCTCTTGCCGGTCCTGAACCGATGGCTATTGAACCGTCAGGTTCTTTTATGCGCCAACCTGCAAACTGCGAGCCCAACGCTGCAACTGCAGGATGGTCTGTGGATACTGTGATTGATGGGAACGCCAATTCAGCGTAGGTTTTGAAGCCTACGTGAGCTTTTCCAGCTCCACCCATGCAAAGCTCAGTAAGCAGTTCGCCCGCGTGGAAGCCGCCGGGCACGTTAACGCCGGCATCTATAATTGTAGCGCCTGCACGACTCCTAGAGGCGTGCACGCCGTAAAAATCCTGTTTTTCTAAGAGTTTCTCTGCCAGTTTCCACGCTAGATGGTTTACGCTTAAAGTTTCATGCATTGCTTTCGCCTTCTACAAATACTTCTCGTAATTACTCAGATGCGGATTAACTGGCTTGGAGACAAACAGTTTTCCTGTGCCGTTCTCAGCTAAGTCGCCGAGAAAAACGTAAAATGGTCCTGTAGCTGTTTCAGTCTCGTCGACTTTTACTTTTGGTTTTATGCTGTCAATAGTAAACGTGGGCATAACTTCTGCCAAAGCGCCTGCCACGATAATTTTGCCGCCGGTCATGCATGCACCCACGCGAGTGCCGCATTCTTTTTGAACGTAGATTGTGCCGTCAACCATGCGAAATCCCAAGAATGGACCTGCACCGCCTCGGATTTTAATTGTGCCACCGCGCATATAGACGCATGAGTCAGTGCCTGCTTTGCCGTCAACTATTATTGTGCCGCCACGCATGCCTGCGCTGCTGCCACGGTAAGGTGAAGCCAAATAGTCGCCTGCGTCGCCGTGGATTTCGATTAATCCGCCTTTCATTTCTGAGCCTGCCCAGCCTCCTGCATTGCCATTTACGGTGATTTTGCCGCCTGCCATTTTTTCGCCTAAATGCATTCCTATGTTGCCATTGATGACTATTTCGCCGTTTTTCATGCCTTTGCCTACGAACCGCACTTCGCTGGCGTCACCGTTGATGATTATGTCTGGTTTCTCGCCTTGTTTTTCTTCTATACTGAACAAGGCACCCACCGTTTTCTGCTTGTTGCCTTCCCAGACACTGAGCACGGATATTTCGGCAATGGATTTACCTTTAAAAGTGTCAGGGTTTATTGATTCGGCTATTATTGGAAACTGGAATTTTTTGAGTGGGGTTAAAACTATCATTTTAGACATCTGCCTTTATGGTTATTGGACTTGAAACCTTAAGGTAGTGGTCGAATACTGGGTAATTGTCGTATTCCACTGTCCAGTACTCCTTAAATCTCCGTTTCATTTCCTCGTCAACTTTAACTTGTTCTGCAGTTTTCACGTCAAGCCATATTGTCTTGCCATCTGCATGCTGCACTATTTCGCCGTCTTTGACAACGATGTTGCCATCTTTAATTGTGTATGCAGCGTTGCCGAAAGCCTTGCGCACTGTCTTGTACTTCTTGGCAATGTCGATTTTTTCAGGGTTAATGTTGTATATGGCTATGTCTGCGTCAGCGCCAACGCCTAAATGACCCTTGTTTTTTAATCCTAAGGCTTTAGCTTGACCTGCACGCGTGACTATAGCAATGTCGTAAAGCGTTAACTCACGCTTTATCGAAGGCAACAAACTAAGTTTCTGAGCTTTTTTATGGCACTTCTTTAAAGTGGCCATGCGTGCCTTTTTGCTGATTAGCCAAGCGATTATTTTCGGGTACGCAAAGAAAGGCCCGCCGTTAGGGTGATCCGTCGTCATAAACATCTTCCAAGGATCTTCAACCAAAAGTGCAAGCTCCAAGGCGATTGACCATTGGGTGGCGTTTACAGCGTTGTTGCGTTTGTAGTGGAAGGGTATTATACCGCCGCTTGTTTCGGTTTCCACATCGCTGTTTACCCATTTGTGCCCGCTCAATTCATACAAGGTGAATTCGAATGGACCGTCGGCAGTCATGGTTGTTGTGTCTGTAAATATTACTTGTCCCATGTCGAAGGTTATGTGATTATGAGCGTTGATGTACTTGGCGATTGCTTCTGCGCCTGACCGCATGGTACCCCAGTCGTCGCCTGCGAAGCTGCTGAACTGCAAGTGCGTGATGTGCGCTACAGGCTTATCATCGGTAGCTACACTCTCCAAGGCGTGCATGGTGTCGAGCGTTGTCGTGTAGTTGCCGGGTAAACCTAAATTGTTCGTGTGAAGATGAATGGTGTGCGGCAGATTAAGCATCTTATTTACTTTGGCTAAGCCACACATTATCTCGCGTGGCGTAATACAGAAGTATGGAACTTGATCATCTATTGTGTGGACGTTTCTTCCGAATCCCCATGATTCTAAGCCGCCTGGGTTAACGATTTTTATGGCGTAGCCTTTTGATGTACCCATCATCCATGCTACGTATCGTGCGCATTCTGTTAGGTCGCCTTTTCGTAGATATTCAAGCACAAACCACCAGTCGCCGAGAAGCGGGTAACTTGCCTTATCCAGCATTGGCGTATCGTTCAATTCTTCATGTGTGTGCTTAGCCTCTAAAGGCGGCATGGATGGGTTCATGATCATAGTATAACCCATCTTTGAGTAGCGGTAACCTGTCACGAAAGTGGATGGCACTGAGTAGCCGACGCCTGATCGCGTCAAAGAAGTTTTGCGTACAACATCTTTAACGTGGTCCTCAGGCCGCATTAGTCTACCCGTGTTTACTTCAGCGCCTGCAATATGTGTATGGATATCCACGCCGCCAGGCATGACTGTTAATCCTGTGGCATCGATTTTCTTTGCTCTGCGCTCGTTGACTGATTCAACTATTTTGCCGTCTTTGATGGCTATATCCATCTTTTCGCCATTAACACGATTAAGAGGATCAAACACAAAGCCATTTTTAATAAGCAATTCACTCATTTTATGCAATCTCCGCTTTGGCTACTCTTTGAGCTTTGATTATGCGTACTTCTTCGAGAATACGTTTCAAGATTTCTTCGTCAGACAATATACCTTCTGGTGGCTCAACCACTTTTTTTAGTGGGAGCGGCACTTGATCCATACGGTAGGCCGTGCCGCCGACTTCGATGCCTACAAAGGCAGAGGGAATCACGACATCGCCAAGCAATGCCGTCGCGTTCATATGAGGATCGATAACAATAAGTGGTGTCTTAACCATGTGCTCGACAGCCTTCTTGGGAAAGTTTGCGCCTGGATCAGCTGCTATGATTAATGAGGCATCAGATTCGCCTCTCATGAGAATGTCGGTACATGAGGTTTCGCCTGGATTATACCTTGGGTAACCAAGTGAAAAATCAACAGCATACGGATAGCCGCTTTGCCAAGTGGTAACGACGTTTGCGCCTGTAACATTGAAGTGCCCTCTCATGGGCATGATTGCGAATTTTGTTCGCTTGTTCAAGTCGCGTATAAGTGATATTGCTACTTCGATGTTTCGGAATTTTCCTGCAGTTTGAGTTAATCCCATTCCGAAAAAGATTACTCCAAAGTTGCAGTTTACCAAAGCATCAGCCACTTCCTCCAGATATTCTACGGGTACACCAGCCACCTTATCCACATCTAATTCTTGATCACGTATTAACGCACGTAGTGCCTGCATGAGTTCATAGTCTTTGTTGGGTTCAACCTGAATAAAGTAATCTGCCATTTCCGCAGTCATTGATTTTCTAACATCTATTACTATGAGTTTGCGTCCTTCTTTTTTCAGGAGTTGAGGCGGCCCGCTTACAATACAGGACTGCGGTTGTAGCTGCGGTCGGAATTTTATAAACTCTCGTTTTTCAGTTCTCAATATTTTTTTCTTGCTTGCCGCTGCCTTGACTTTCTGCAGATATGCCTTCCATGCACTGCTTTCAAATCTACCCTCTGGAAAACTTGTATATCGCTCGAGGTGCCGTGGGTGTGCACTCCACGGGTCGCAACCCCAGTAAATTATTAGATCTGCTCGGTGTCTGATCTGCCCAAGCGTGCACGTGGGAATGCCTACTTCTTGTACACTAAGAATGGAAGGGCCGTGACATACAACTGCCGTGTTGTCTATTACGCCACCTATTTCTTCAGCTAACTCCACGCCTACCCGTTGCGCTTCGCAGCTGGTGGAGCTCCAGCCGTAGAGAATAGGGTAACTTGCGTTAGCTAGAATTTCTGCAGCCTTATGTATTGCCTCTTCCATAGAAACAGGCACAAGCTTGCCATCTTTGCGAATCATAGGCGTCTTGATACGATGTTCACCCTTATAGCCCAAAAATTTGGATTCACACATGGCGCAACCATTTTTAACTTTAACGACTTGGTTATTCTCGATTGTTAATTCAATATCATCACATAGGCTACCGCAAACGGGGCACGTTACAGATTTTATTACTTGCATAACGCCCTACCTTCCGAATTGACTTTTAAATAGTTCTTCCATGGTGAGGACGGGTTTATTTGGAGCCGGCTCAACTTCAGCGGGTGTTCCCTTGAACGAAGGCATACCGATACCTGTGGTTGAGTCATTTACGATAGCATTTGCCCATGGTCCATATGGAATGTAAACTAGACCAGACATAGCACCGCGGGTGTATTTTACGGCTTTAAGCACAACTGAACCGTATGGCGTAGTAACTAGCACGTTCGTGTTGTTTTTTATCCC
Source organism: Bathyarchaeia archaeon (assembly GCA_038826755.1). Taxonomy (GTDB): domain Archaea; phylum Thermoproteota; class Bathyarchaeia; order Bathyarchaeales; family Bathycorpusculaceae; genus JAWBOE01. Next base: position 11,734 of record JAWBOE010000001.1, read on the forward strand.
AAGTTTCTTCATATCATCTGGATCCATATAAACAATTGAGCACGCTTCAAAATACTCAGCCGAGCTTTTTCCTTGTTCTTTACCTACACCTTGCTCGATTGTTCTCCCTGTGAGCAAGGTTACGCGCAACTTTTGCTGCACCATGGAATCCGACCTTATCAATAGAAGTTCAAATAGTTATATTTAAGATTAAGTTCAGAAAATCGGAATTTCCAGCACCGATCAGCATCATTCTTAGAGCACATAAAAACGTTAAAGCCGCGTTTCATAATGCCTATACATGTTCATGCAGTTTAACATAGATTTTTCCGTCACTAACCATGCACTCGTAAGTTGCGAGTTTAATTGATTTTGCACGCTGGTATTCCCCACTGCGGACATCAAAGCTCCAGCCGTGACACGCACACGTAAGAATAAAGCCATTGAGAGCCCCATTAGCAAGAGAACAACCCATATGCGGACAACGATTCTGAACACCATAAACCTTGCCGCTCTGCTTCACCAACAATATCTGTTTGCCAGCTACGCTGACCAGTTTCGTTCCGCCATCTTTAAGCTCCGCCTCGTCCAGCACGGGAACAAAACCTTCACTCATAAACCAAACCATCCATGACAAAAAAATGGGAGCGCCAACTTAAGACTTTGGCAACTCCTTTTTACATAAGAACCAGTCAATGCACTCGTAGCCTTCCTGCACGCGTTTCTCAGCAGCTTCAGCAGTAGTCGGTGGCGGAACTATAACTTTATCGCCTGGACGCCAATTAGCAGGTATAGCAACTTTGTATTTGTCAGCTGTTTGCAACGCGTCAATAACACGAAGTATTTCGTCCATGTTTCTGCCAACATTCAATGGGTAATACACCATAGCTCTTAATGTCATTTCAGGGTCAATAAAGAAAACACAACGGATAGCTGCAGTAGTACTTTCGCCAGGATGTATCATCCCATAAAGCCTTGCGACATGCATGTCTAAATCGGCAATTATAGGAAATGGAATTTCAACGCCAAGCTTTTCCTTAATTCTCCGCATCCATGCAATATGCGAGTAAATGCTGTCTATGCTTAGGCCTATTAACTGCACATTTCGCTTCGCTAGTTCCTCATGTATTTTTGCGAAGGCAACAAACTCCGTTGTGCACACGGGCGTAAAATCGGCAGGATGCGAGAATAATATGATCCATTTGCCTTTAAAGTCTGAAAGTTTCATCGGACCTTTCGTTGTTACGGCTTCAAAATCGGGTGCAGCTTCGCCTACGCGCGGCATAGTGGGTTTTTGTTCAATTTTTTCTTCCATATTCAACACCGTCTAAATTGTATTTGTAAACACAATACTTATTTACAGTTGTTTAATATTTAGTTGTCGGAAGAAAAAAGCACAAAATCGCTATGTAAAGTGCGAAAAAAGGAAATAAAAATGTTAAATGCAGCGGATGAAATTGACAAGAAGATAATTCAGCTACTTGAACAGGACAGTCGAAGATCCTTCGGCGAAATAGCTAAGAAACTAAAACTAAGCGAGTCGGCAATAAGAAAACGCGTAGTAGCCCTGCAGAAAAAGGGTGTAATTAAAAAGTTCACAGTTCAAGTTGATCCAGCAAAGCTGGGTGTCAACAGCGTTTCAATAGTGGGCGTCGATGTAGAGCCGACAAAACTTCTTGATGTTGCACAGAAACTATGTGAACTAGGAGAAATTAGAAGTGTTGCCACATCAACAGGTGATCACATGATAATGACTGAAATTTGGACAGCTAACGGCCGCGAATTGACAAGACTGTTGGCTGAAAAAATCGGTGCAATAGAGGGCGTCAAAAAAATTTGCCCTGCGATTATACTAGAAAAATTCAAAGAATAAGGGCAACATAAATCACGGAACTATTCTTTCTGCGTGTGTATAAATGTTCATCCGCTTGCCCCTAACGAAGCCTACTAGCGTCAAATTTGCCTGCTCCGCGACGGCAATCCCGGAAGAAAGAGCTGCGGAAATTGAAGCCACGATGGGCAAGCCAACTTTTGCAGCTTTAAATGCCACATCACCTGACATGCGCCCGCTTAAAGCCAAAAAACACGTGGTAAAGTCTATTTTACTTAAGGCGGCATCGCCAATTACCTTGTCAACTGCGTTATGCCTGCCAACATCTTCAGCCAACGCCAGCATAGCGCCGTCGCCCCTGTATATTGCAGACACATGAAGCCCACCGGTCTTCCTAAAGCCTTCAGCTTTGAAGTTAAGCTGGTTAACACTCTCAAATATCACTTGAGCCTTAACAGTTAAGGCAGATTCTACCCGCGGTATTTTTACCGCGTACTGGTAAACTGCGTCACTGCCGCAGGCCGAAAGGATAACACGCGTGTGCAATCTTGAGAGCCTTATGCGATCTTCCACGTTTATACCAGACTTAAGCTTAACTTGACATGTGCCCTCAGCTATTTTAAGCGTAACTGAGTCAATTTCTTCAGCAGATTTAATTATGCCCTCTGAAAGCAGCTGGCCTACAGCTAACTCCTTAATGTTTAAAGGCGTACAAAGTATAGTTGCCCAAAAAATCGCATTCACAAACAAGTGTATAGGCGCTTCCTCAGCCACGACATCCTTAGTCCGCTGTGTTTTACCTGTTACAACATCAACCTTTACAATTTCAACTTGCAGCGTGAATACTCACCACGCTACTTTTCTAGGTGACAGTTACTATTTAAAAATCGCCATAATTAGCTGCAGCTAAGGTCTATACCCGCTTAATGTGCAGAGCGCCAGTGCCGCGGCTGTTAGATCAGCGGTTGTTCCTGGATTATAGAGGCTGTCGGAATTTCGAAGTTTCTTGTCGAAAGCCACGATACTTTGGCGCCCGCTTGTGGTATCCATACCGCCTAGCGCGAGGATTTTTCCTGCATCAACAGAAATTTCTCGTGCCCTTTCAACGCCTACTTTGCGGGCGATAAACGTGTCTGGACGTTCAGATAAGACCTTTAAGAACGTGTGGATTATAGCTGTGCTCAAGTTTTTACTGCTAATTTGCTTAATAAGGTACGGGTAAGCAGAATCGAATGTTATAGGAAAGTTGTTAACCCATTCATAACATATGTCGTCATACCCAGCGGCAATTTGGAACACTTTAAAAAGGGATATATGCTCCTTTATTAAACGTTCCTTTGAGCTGGGATCACGCACGTCTAAGTCTGGCGCACCATTTAGCCCGCTAGGTTTAGCTATATCTATGGCTTCATAAAGATGTACTGCATCCTCAGGTGTTGTTGATTCAACTACTAGCTTTAGGTTGCGCCTCAATTCTTCGAGGTTGAAGCTGCTGTCGTAAAGTGGTGTCATGCCGGCGGCTACAGCGATGGGAACAAATAGCATAACTGTGCCTATTAGGGTGTTTCCGCCTGTTTGCCACGTTGCAATTTCTGCGGCGCAGTCACGTATAAGTTCACCTACCCCCGCATCGGCAACGGAGATTTTTCCTTTTGCTATTGCTATGCCGCGGCTTGCTGCTTCCTCGAAAAATGCGCGTGCAGCTACGGCTGAAGCCAAGAAGTGTTCTACACGTGTGCCTTCGAAGCCTGTGGTAAGGTTTACGTTGCCGGGCTTGTCAGCGCTTACTTCCAGCAGTATCGCAAGTTCAAGGCATTTGGCAATGTGCTGTGCTTTTTCGCAGTGTTGCATATGTGAAATTGCTTAAAGAAGGTTTATTAACGTTGTGTAAAAATTTACACTCAATTGAATCTATATGCATTGTTGGTGTTGCAAAGAGGAAGGCGGCATGCGTGCACGTGAGGGCGAACTGATTAAGACATGGGATAACGTAATTTTTGACGTAAAGGGTCTTGTGCATCCGTCGAATCGGATCATCGCGTTTCCACGGTTTATTCCTTCAGCAGAGGGTAACCGCAAGCGCGGAAAAGCGTTGTATGGTAAGGTTTACAGTTTAAGTGAGAGATTCAAGTTCCTTCAACAAAACGCGCCTGATTTGATTGTTCATGACGCAGTGTTTGATGAGGTTTTATGTGAGGTTCCTGTTGAAGCTATTGCGAGGCATTTTTTGCCTGTGGAGAAGCTAAAGCAGCTTCGTGCAGCTAAACGGTTAAGCAACCTGGAGCGTAAAGCTGTTTCGTTGGCAGAAACGTTGAAGGAGACTGCGGGAATCCCGTGGAGCACAATTGGTATTTCTGGTTCGTTGCTTGTTGGCTTGCATACGTTGCAGTCTGATATTGATCCTGTTGTTTATGGCGCCAGCGAGTGTCGTAGGGCTTATGCGGCATTGCAGAGTTTACTAAATGATAGTGCGTCACGTTTTAGGGTTTACAGTCACGAGGAGCTATGGGCGCTTTTCGATTTTCGTTCGAAGGACACGATAATGAGCTTCGAGGATTTTGTGGCTGTCGAATCGCATAAAGCGTTTCAGGGCAAGTTTGATGGGACTGATTATTTCGTGCGTTTTGTGAAGGATTGGAGCGAAATCAATGAGCAGTATGGTGATGTCTGTTATAGGAATTGCGGTTACGCCAAAATAAGGGCTTACGTGGCGGATGATTCTGAATCCCTCTTTACACCGTGCACGTACAAGTTGGAGAACGTTAAAGTGGTTGAGGGCACAATGGTGGAACCGATAAAGGAAATTGTTAGTTTTCGCGGTAGATTCTGTGAACAAGCAGAGCGTGGCGCAACTGTTATTGCTCAGGGTAAGGTTGAACGTGTATTGGACAATCGTTCTGGCAACACATATTATAGGTTGATTTTGGGTAATGTCCCCTCGGACTTTATGGTGTTATCCCGAGGTTGATGTGATTACTTTGAAGGTTTGTTCGTAGTAGCGTGGGCAATAAGTCAGCGTTATTTGGTGGAAGGTGCCATTTGGTGTTATAACTTCTTCCAAGTTACCTTCGATAATGGCAGTTTCATCTTTTTGTGCCTGCGCACGGAATTCTTCCACGTATGAGATTACGCGTGTAGCTTCAAGGGCATCACGTATGCCATTTAGCACAGTAAGCGGTTGGATACCATAGATAGAAGGCATGAATGGTGAGTCTGCGTCTTCAGTTATGCGGGCAGTTATTTTTGCCCAGCCTTTTTTTAGGACGCGTATTTTCGGGTTGTATTCTGAAGTGATTTCGTTCCACGCCTTTACGGGTTCAAATTCGGTTTTGATGGTTCTGCCTGTTTTGTTGTCTGTGTATAAGGCGTAGATTTGTTTGCGTTTTTGGTGCCAGTTGAATTCTTTTGGTGTATAATTTTTAAAGCGCCATTTTTTGCCTTGCATTGCTGCGTCTGACGTGAATTCGTTTTTGAAGTTTGAGTTTGGGTCGGCGTATAGGTCTGCTAGTAATTGTCGGATTTTGGCGTTTTCCGTTTTACCGTAAACTGTGAAGTCTATGTCTGAGAGTTTTGGGTGGTGGAAGTCGTGGAGCATGCTGCCGAATATACCGAAGTTTTGGGTGGTTAAGCCTGAATGGTGCTGGATTATGCTTAAAACGCGGAGTGCAGCGTCTTGAAGTTCATCTCTTACGCCTCTTGTGATGATTGTTTGAAGGCAATAGTCGGGTTTTCTTACTTCTGCTATGTCTGTTTGTTTGATGCCTACAAGTCTTACGCCGAGCATTTCGTGAAATACCGTGTATTTTGGGTACTTTGAGGTTATGAGTTTCATACCTTCATCGTTGTAGAATTTGTAGAAGTGCTGGTTATTGCCTGTCCTTGGTGCTCGTGGATCAGTTGATGTGAAGATTTTTGCGGATGCATATTCTGCGTCGCATATGTAGGCGTTTGGCGGGTGTGAGTAGCCGAAGACTCGGAGGATTATTCCTTCCTGTGTGAGTGCAGCGTCGCGGTCTCTGAGGCTTTGGCTTATACCGGGCATATGTATTCTTCCTCTCTTGTGGCTGTGCCTACGATGACTTGGTAGGTGACTTCGCCTGTTTTGATTGATTCTACGCGTTCGAGTGTGCCTGCGACTTTGATTTGGCTGCCTGTTCTTGCGACGTTTCGGTAGCAGCCTATGTTTGCTATTACACGATCGGGAATTCTGTCGGGGGGAAGTTGTGACTCTGTGTTTAGTGGTATATAATTAGCGATTTTGTAGGTTGCGGGGCGGAACATTGTTTCCGCATCATCTCTTATAGTGCATTTGAAGTTTACTGGTTTTAGTGCTGAATAGCGATGTGTGCCGTAGCGGGTTGTGATTTCTTCTGATTTTCGTGTTGCGTTGTACATGAAGATTTTTTTGTTGTAGCGTCCTTGGAATTTTCTTGCTGCTTCTATGCGGTTGCTTGCGATGTAGCTTAGTTTGCCAGCTTCAACGAGCCGTGCGATGGCGGCTTCGACTTTGCGGAAGTTTTGTGATCCGTAGACTACGAAGTCTATGTCTGATTCAGGCGCATGCATGTTTAGGGCGATTGAGCCGTGGACGCCGAAGTCTTCTGTGCTTACGGCTGATTCTGTTGATATTAGGGCAATTAGATCTAGTGCCATTTTCTGCAATTCGTCATGCTGCTTAAGTTGTTTTAAGGCGATTAGGCAGTTTTTTGGGACATAAACGTGTTCTATTAAGCGTAGGGGTGCAGTGATTAGTTCTTTATTTCTTAATGGGCAATAGTATAGGTAGTCGGGGAAGTGTTTGCGGAAGGTGTTAAGGAATGTTTTGTAGTTTTTTGCTGTGTAGAGCTTTTCTGCTCTGAAAAGTGTTTTGCCGCCGTATTGCCATGTGCGTTCGAGCATATCTACTCGGAAGAGATCCTTGTATTCTGCTGGGATGTACTTGAGGAATGCAAATACACAATCCGCTGGGTGCTCGTAGCCGAAGGTATTAAATATGAAGCCTTCGCGAGTTACGAACGTATCCCCGTCAGCGGGAACCCATTTGGTAATTGAGGACGTCTTAGCACACCGCGAAATAAGAGTAAAACTGATTACTAAAAAAGCTATTGTATGCCACAGTCTACAATAAGATTTGTTAATAGTGCTCAGCGGATCTTTGACAGGCGCATCTGACATTCAAATTATTCTATTATTGGCGTACTAAAAAAGTTAGACGTTTAACTTAATTGCAAAAAAAGATAATTTTTGCAACTTTTTGTTGTTGATTCCATAAAATATTTAAATAAACGGTTCCTAATATGCTCTACAAGAGTGTAATTAAGGAAGTATAGAGAAATGCGGCACAAAATAAAAGCAAATAAGACAAAAATTTTAGCTTTTTTGGTGCTTGCAATAGCTATAGCACTTGTACCGATGGCACAGGCTGCCGGAGCGATAACGTTAACCCCTCCAACTCAAGGACCAGGTGGCGCCATCACTGTTACTGGGACCGGCTTTGGCGCAACAAAAGCAGTAGGCATAGGGTTTGGTGCAGAGGTGAATGCCACTGGCGAAGCACACACACCAACAGGTACTGGTACTGGCCCATATACAGCCAGAACAAATCACTATCCAATCAAGCCAGGTTCCTTTAGCATGCACTCAAATGTTGGTGGAGTTGAGTCCGATTGGATCGATCTAGGCAACGGAACAATAGCCGCAGAAGGCTTTGCATACGCTGCTCCCGGCTTCATAAATTATGTGACAGGCGAGTTTGGTCGATCGTCCACGGCTGATCTTACTGGCTACGAGATAACGTTTACCGTAAGCTACACCTATTACACATATAATGTGACACCTACTCAAGGAGTAACTACAAATTCTGCAGGTGCTTTTTCAGCTTCAATCACTTTGCCCAGCGTCGCTAATGGAAACTATGTTGTCACAGCTGTAGACACAGCAGGGAACATTGCAACTGCAACTCTTAACGTAGTTCCAGAAGGCTTAACCATTGGAGTCATGCTGGTGCTGTCAACGACCGCGGTGATAGTCAGCAGACGCTATTTGGGCAAAATAGGAATCAAGAGGCAACAGCCGAGTTAATATTTAAGACAAATGAGTTTCTCCCTTTTTTTGTTTATGAAATCGCCAAATAAGAGAATATAAAGATAGTGTGTATATAGGGACACGTACGCGACTGCGAACTGAAAAAGATTGAAGGACAGGACTTTTGGGTTATTTACTTTTTTATGCGTCTTTTTTCCAGCGCTCTCGTGGTTGTTTCAAAATTATATTAAAAACATTATTTTAATGGCTAATAAAAACTTTAATACAAACAGAATTTAATAAAAAATTAATACGAGTTTAATTCTAAATGATGTAAAAACAACCATTTTTAAATAATATCCGAGTTCATATAGAATAAAATTTATTAGCAAACATCCCGCTTCATATCTCCAAAAAGGTGAAAAATAAATTGCAAAAATTCAAATTAGCATATCCACCGCCACCTCCACCCCCAATGCCAACAAAGACAGGAAGCAAAAGCAAAGCAGTCATAATTTCAGTAGCTGTAATTGCAGTAGTGGCAGTGCTCATAGTAATTCTGCTTGTTTTCAATATTATCCCGTGGCGTCCAAGCACAACTCAAACGCAAACACCAACGCCTACGCCTATCGGCGGGCAAGGCACAGTTAATTATGGCGTTCTCATAGGCACAGCAGTTGACACCTCGGGTAACCCTCTACCTGACGTGACAGTCACCATAGGCGGTAGAACAGGCACAACAAATAACCAAGGCTGGGTTAGCATCGCCAACATAATGCCTGGAAACAAGCAAGTTGTCAAACTTGCGAAAACGGGCTACGCAACAACCTACAAAGTAGTGAACATTAAAGCGGGAGAAAGCAGCTTCTTCGAAGCCACCTTAAGCCCAATTGATAAAACTGTAAGTTTTGATGCTTCACAGGGAATCACCGTAACAACAGTCGACAACGCGAAGCTCATAATCGCTGCAAACACGCTGAGAACCCTGCAAAATAACATCTACAATGGAATTGCAGAATTGACTATAACTTATTTTGACCCAAGCAACGAAATGGATGCTAACGCGTTCCCAGGCGAATACTTGGGCAGAACAGCATCAGATCAGACAATTGTGCCACTAAAATCATTTGGTTTCATGGATATTTCCATAACAACCCAGAACGGGGAACCACTTCAATTAGTAAGCGGTCAAAACGCCACAATACAGATGCCAGTTCCAGCCGCCATGAGAACTGAAGCAGCAACAATAAACACATGCCCCTTATGGTACTTTGACCCTGACACAGGACTATGGATAGAAGAGGGCCAAGGCACTTACGACGCAACAACAGGGTGTTTCATAGGAACAATAGGCCACTTCTCAACATGGAACTACGATATCGCCTATCCGGCAGCCTACATAAGCGGGCGCGTTATAGATTCAAGCGGTAACCCAGTTAAAGGAGCCCAAGTTAAATGCTGGGGCAAAGGCTGGTACCAACAGAGATGGGCGAGCGGCGAAACAGAAACAAAAGCTGATGGCACATTCACACGAATTCCAGTTGAAGTAGGTGTTACATTCAATTATCAAGCATCCAAAGGCGGGCATAAAAGCGCAATTCGAACAGCAGGTCCACTAGCAAAAGGTGAAGAGTACTGGGTAGGTGACATATTGATAGACGCACCAACAATACAAGTCTCACTAACATGGGGTTCAGATCCTGAAGATTTAGACAGCCACCTTACGGCTAAATTGGATAGCGGCGCCACCTTCCATGTATACTATTTAGATGAAGGCTCGCTCTCAAGTGAACCATTCACAAATTTGGACACAGACGATACAAACGGATACGGACCTGAAGTCATATCCATCTCAAGGCTTCGGCCAGGAACATACCAATACTCTGTGAGACACTATGCGGGTACAGGCACAATAGCCACATCAGGAGCAGAAATCAACCTTGTAATCGCAGACAAAGGCATATATCGTTTCACACCTCCATCAAACCAACCAGCAGGCACAGACATATGGATAGTTTTTAGAATAGTCGTCAACTCAGCAGGCGAAGTTACAGCCGTCAACACAATAAACAGCTACGCCACAGGCAATAATGAGTCACCATCGCTTTATCCGCCATAAACCACAGAACAAACAAAAATAAACAAACAAAAAATCCTTCAACTTTTTTGTATTTCTACAAAATAAGCAAAATTCAGCCAAAACGAAAAATCCATTTTCACATTGCAGAAAACTATTTTTAAACACGCAGACAACTTTTAAGAAATACAGCTTACGAAAACTAAAACACTGCAAAAAAACATTTCAACGAAAAATAAGCGAAAGACAGCAGCAGTCAGGCACAACGAATTTCACTACGACAGATAAAAGTGAGCTATAGAAAAGCCGATAAAACACACAATCACAATCATTAACCGCAATTCTTAAATTTTTTACTTCTTGAGAAATAAGAAGGGGCAAATTTGAGTATAAAATTACATCCTTATGTAGTATTTCTTCCATCAGAGGAGAAAGACAAAATCTTAAGCGCCATATTCGGCTCGAAAGCAGCCGTTGATCTCCTACGCTTCTCGCTAAAACAGGGCATATCAAAAAACATCTACCAACAAGACCTATGCAGAAAACTCAACTACTCAAACAAAACCATCATCGAAAACCTCAAAGCTCTAACAAAACTCGGCATACTAAACGAAGAAATGGAAAAAAACGAACGTGAAGGACGCATAATCTGGGTCAAAACCTATCAACTCACAGACGCAGGAAAATGGTTCGCACTTCTACTCGCAGAAGAAAAAGAACTCACAGACCAAGAAAAAGCAGAAATCCTCCAAAACCTATTCCGCACCTACGTAAAAATGCTCAAAGGCATATCAGAAGAACTCCACATAAACAAACAAACACTCACACAGATATTTCAAGAAGAAATGAAAACGTGAAAGCCAAGATGAAAACCAAAACCATTGCAGTGATCGGCACAAAAAAATCAGGAAAAACCACCACAATCACAAACCTCATCCAAGAACTCACAAAAAGAGGCTACAAAGTCGCAGCCATAAAACACATCAACGAACCAAACTTCACCATAGATACACCAAACAAAGACACTTGGAAATACGCCCAAGCAGGCGCAAAAACCATAATCGCCATAGCACAAAACGAAACCACAACCATACAAAAAACCCCAATACAGAACCAAACACTCACAACGCTACTAAAAAAATGCGCAGAAAACGACATAATTATCATCGAAGGCTTAAAACAACACACAGCCACAAACAAAAATATCCCAAAAATCATAGTCACCAAAACCCCAGAAGAAGCCGCAGACGCATTGAAAAAATATAAACCAATACTCGCATTCACAGGACCAAGCCCAACAACCACAATAACCAAAAAAATCCCCTACATAGACACAACAAAAAACTCACAACAACTTGCAACACTAGTAATAAACAAATTAAAACTCAAAAAATAACGCAATGTTGGGTTGTGGGGTTTGGAGACATGAAAATTGAGGGGGAGAAAGGGAGAGCGTGCAAAAAGAATAATGAATCTCCAAACCATTCCACCCAACAACTAAACTCCTAGCTTTCTTCACACTCACCTCCCGTTTCTACAACGCCTTAAAAGCCTCAAACCAACGATTATACATCGTCAACATATCCAACGAAACACTAGGCTTACGCTCTTCCAAAATCTGCCGAAAATCACTCATAGTCAACAACCTAGGCTTCGCATTCTTATCAGCAGCCTTCCCTGACTCAAAAAACTCACCAATAAGCTTCAACTGCGCAGACTGACAAACATCCCGAATATCACTACCAGAAAAACCCTCAGAAAGCCTAGCTAACTCATGCAAATCCACATCACGCGCAATCTGCAAATTACTAATATAATGCTTAAACATCGTCAACCGCGTATGATGATCAGGCAAAGGCACAAGAATACGCTTCTGAAAACGCCGAATAAACGCCCAATCCAAATCCCACGGCTTATTCGTAGCACCAATCACATAAACATGCAAATTCTTACCCTTATCAACAATGCCATCCATCTCCTTCAAAAACTGGTTCCGCACCCGAATCTCGCCACCGACCTCATTCTGATGCTGCCCCATCAAAGAATCCAACTCATCAACAAACACAATCGCAGGCTTACCCTCACCAGCAGACTTGCGTGCAGAGCCAAAAAGCTTCGCAACATTCTGCTCAGCCTCACCAAGCCACTTAGACATAATCGAAGCCGCATCAATCGAATAAAAATTCGCGTCAATCTCAGTCGCCACAGCAGCAGCCAATAACGTCTTACCACAACCAGGAGGACCAAACAACAAAATCCCACGAGGCCAACCCAACGGAAACAAATCAGGACGCTGAACAGGATAAACAATAGCTTCCTTAACGGCTTTCTTCGCAGTCTCCAATCCTACAACTTCATCCCAACTCACACGAGGCTTCTCGGTGACCACAAGCTCCCCAGGCGACTTCCCGCCACCACCATTAACTTCAGCAGGTTTCTCGCCAACTTCACCACTATTTGACTCCGCCTGCATATCAACAGGCGAAACCGAACCCTGTAAAACCTTAATCCGCTCTTGATAGGCAATTGCACGCTGCACATACACTTTATTCAAACCATACTCGGGATAAAGCTGCACAAGCTGCAGCAGACTTTCAATAGCTTTCTGATACATTGTAATTGCTCTTCCTTTGGCGCCTTGCTTATCCAAACGCACAGCGTCCAAGGCGTAAGCGGTTGCCGCTTTTTCAAGCTCTTGTGAGGCGCTCATATTTTTTCACCAACATTTGCCTATTCTGGCGATCTCAACTCGATTTTAATTTTTCCTTTGTTCCCCAAACTTTCGAGAGCACGCTCAATTTCCTCATGCGAGGTTTGCAAGTCACTTGAGCAACGAGTCAAGTCTATTTCACCATTGCTTCTTCGCACATACTCTAGCAGCATATCTTCGATTGAGGGTTTCTCCACAGTTAAAGAAATCTCTTTAATTTCAGACTTTTTATAAGAAAACACTGTTTGGGCAGGATCAGCAACAGAGGTTTCGCCAGCGGATTTTCGACCAACCATCTGTGAACTTGTAGCTGTTAGCGCAACAAGCTCCTTTACCTTTGTTTTCTCAACAGATGCTGGCGAAGTTGCAGGAGGTTCAGGAAGTGTACTAGCCAACTTCTGTTCTAGAAAGCTGGAAACTTCTTTGAGTATTTCTTCTCCGCCAACTGTTTTTGTGCCTACGGGTATTAGTGACTCATCAGTTGTGATTTTAGCTGCATGCAGTGTTTCTGTTATCGCGTTGTTAACATTGTTTAATTCGCTTGAAACTTCAGGTAAAACTTGGAAGAGATCCTGTGAGACATTCTGCAAAAGTTTTAATGCGGGTTTAAGGTCGACGACTATTTCGCTTAGTTCCTTGATGGTTTCAAGTCTCAGAACAACACGTTCGATGGCTAATTGTACATTGTAAAGAAACTTTATTAGTTTTCTAATTTCAGCGATCTCGTTGGCGCATATTGCAGCTTTTTCTTTGTTGTTTCTTTTTAAAGCGCCCATGCAAGATTCAAACAGTATCTTATCGCGTTCTTTTAGCCTGTAGCTTGCTTGTTCAATCTTGTTTTGTTGGATTCGCAGTGTAAGTATTGATTTTGCTGCAACCTCCTTTAATGGTGGAGGATTTGAATTTAATATTCCCATTACGGCTTTTTCCCTCCACCCAGCTGCCTGCTGCTTTGTTTTATAGGTGCTTTGGGTTATATTCCTGCTTTCCCGACTTCTTTCACGTAGACTACTACCGGTGGTTCTGGGAGTTCCAGTGCTTCTGCGGTTGTGTCAACGGGAAGTTTAGATTCGGCTGAGATTTTTGTTTTGATTTTCTGTTCTAGATCTTGCGTGTCTCCTAGTAGCATGTTAGAGACTTTGGTTTTTGTTTGTTCTATGTCGGTTTTTTGTGCAGTGATGCGTTTGAGGGTTTCTTGAAGTTGCGCGAAAGCTGATTTGTAGGTTGCATCGTCGACTTTTCCTATTTCATGCTCGATTTCCAAGTTTACCACCGCGTAGCTCATAGTTCTTAGTTCTTCTTCGCATTGTTCTATTTTGTCTGTGGCTTCGTCAATGAGAAGTTGTGCGTCTTTCTTAAGCTGGTTTAACATGCTTTCAAAACTGCTGTGAAGTTCTTGGTAGAGTTCTGGTGTGATTTTCTTTTTTTCTGCCAGATCCTTCAGAGCTTGATCCTTGCGCCATAATAGGGGAATTTGGTCGCATAGTATATTTGCGCGTGACTTAATTGTTGATATAAAAGTGATTTCTCCACCGTCGAATTTCAGGTGAGTTATTGGCTGTTTGGAGAATTTTCCATCGCTAAATTCGATGAATGCAGCCTCAAATTGTCCACTTGGAGTTAATGCGAATGATGCGATTTTACCAATTGTTCGGCCATATTCATCTTTTACTGGTTTACCAATGGAAAGAAAAAGATTGGATGGTTGTGACATAATTTTCCTCCTTTAGTTTAGAACCCTTCTGTGGCTGTTTTTTCTGTATGTGCTGAGACTGCTGGCATTCCTGGTGGTAACTCTGGGAATTTGTCCTTGATTTTTTGTTCAGCGACGGTTGCGGCTTCAGTAAGGATTTTTTGTGCATCTTCGTTTACTGTGTCAAAGTTTAGTGTCATTCCTGAACTTTGTCCTGCTTCAATCATGATTCCGCTGAGCATGTTGCCGATTTCGCCGAGTTCATTTTCTGCTTCTGGGAATACGCTGACTAATCCTGCTTTGACGGATCTTAACACGCCAACTGCGGGGCCTAGTGTGGATACCACATCGCCTAGTTCTGATACTGTTCGTAATCGTAATACTATTTGTTCGAGGGCGAGTTTGGCGTTCATTATCAAGCGTTCCATTTTGCGGACTTCGGCGAGTTCGTTGGCGAAGACGTTTGCGCGTGATGTGTCGTGCTTGGTGTAGGCGTCAACGATTCTTGCGAATATTGCTTTGTCGCGTTGGGTGAAGCGTTCCGTAGCTTGGTCAAGTTTTTGTATCTGGAGTTCAATGCGTCTGACGGCGAAGTCTAAACGTGGTTTAAGTGGACCTGGTGGTTTTACTGTTTCTTTTATGCGGTCTGTAAATGGTTGCTCACTGCGTTTACTTTCCCATTTTTTAGCAAATCTTTCTGACAAGTTGTTTCCTCCGATTAAGAGAGGGATGCTTTGGATTGTCTTATGCATTGTTAATATGTTGTCAATATGTACGTATATACATCGTAGTAAACTTGATGATTAAACGCATGGAGAGTTTTAATTAAAAAATTAAAAGATGTGGGGGGCAGGTTTGTTGTAATAAACAGAAAAGTGTAAGTTAGACTAAAAAGAAGCGTAGTCTAATGCTAACGTGTAGGTGAGATTGAATGGGTGATAGATTGAAAGTGTTTGGCATCGTTGCGCTGTTAGGATTCATGGCTGGAGTGATTGCGCAGTTAACTGCTGACTATGTGATTCCGTGGTTGCTGGCTGTTTTGCCTGCGCTTGTTCAGGTCAGATTCTTGGTTTCAGGGTTTGCTGGCGCAGTACTGACGCTTGTTTTAGTAACCGTATGGGCTTATGTCACGAGCAACAGGGATAGATAGGTAGTTAGTTTTAACCCTTTTCTTTTGTCTTCTGTGTTTAATAACTTGAAGGTTTTTGGGCTTGCTAGTTATAAGTATGTGTTTTGTTGGGCGAGTTGTTGTGGATGGACTTAAACCCCCTTATAAATAGTAAGGAAATTGGGAATTTTGTTTGTGGAGTTTTTGTATTGCAAGGTTTCGTTTGGGTTTTGCAGACGGACTCAGGAGCGGAAAAAGATGTCATCCGCTGTGTGCGTCTTCGTACCTCGATTTCCTCATCGTCCCAAATTATAGGAAATCGTTCCAACTTATTTGCGTTTTCAGAGGAAGTGTATCTGGATAACTGAAGGTTGAATTAAACGGGGTTTAATTAAAAATGACCCCCTTTATTGTTAAAACGCTTAAGGACGAGGGGAAATGCCACTATCTACTTCTTCCTTTAAGGTATACCTGTTGCCTCTTCTTCGCGCCCAAGTTTGTTTCTGAACGAGAACCGCGTTACTACCGCGTGTGTTTTCTTGATGTCTGGCGATGTGCTTTGGGAAGCATGTTTTGCAGTATACTCGTTTGCCCGGAGTAGGCTTAAAAGGGACCGTGGTAACTCTACCACAATCAGTACATTTAATTTCAAAGATGGTTTTCTGATACGTTATAATCACCTCTATTTGCTGTGAGTTAATAATTGAAAAGTAAATTTTCAATTACCATTAACCATAGAGAGTAACCCCAGACATAAAGGTTCTGATCCTTTTCTTAATAAAGTAAAGGACAAAACTAACGCATGCGTACATCTTAACAATACGTCCGCCATTCAGTCTAGGAACCACCTTTACGGTTTCTCTAAGTGAGCAATGTTTAAAGCGCGGTTCTCCACTTTGTCTCCGTTTTCAGGAACATTTCTAGCAAGATATATAGCTCGCTTGCGTTATACCTGGCAAAAATCCGAATTCTATAATTTGCACTCAAAACAACTTATTTTGTACAAAAGCCAATAAAGCGTATCCGCTTTAACATTTTCATGTTTTCCTAACTGACAAAACAAGCAACAAGCGCAATCAGTAATTGCCTTAAGCTTCCGCGCCGCTTCACGTTGCATCTCGAAGAGATACGTGCAATACATATATACTGCCCCGCAGAACTTTATTCCATCAAATGTTATCGGATTGTACCGAAAAGTTATGAAAGGAGAATTATGAGGAATGGCACATAAAAGGAAAATGACTCATAGAGGTAGGAAACTATATCGAAATACTCATGGGATTATTTACAAAGTAAGACGCAGGAAGTAAACGCGCTAGTCATTACGTGCAGTCTATTTGTTAAAACAAAGTCTATCCGAAAAACTCGCTAGACAATAGTTCGCTCATAGAATTAAGTTATTCTTGTGTTCTAAAACTTTGAAGAACATTAATACTTTTGATGCCATTGTGAACCGATAAAAACCTTTAGCCAACTAATTCGATTATATTCCTAACGCTTAACCAGACACTTCCTCTTTGAATTTGACTCTTACAACACGGTCCTTTCCTTGAAACCCAACAATCTTTGCTCACCTGCATCTTCTTTTAGACCCTCCAAATCACTTTGGGACCCATTAATTGCCCTCCCTGAACGAGGGAGTATGCACTGGCAAATTGAATTATTCATTCAATGCGAAAATTTTGTTCTAATTCCTATTTAATAGTTTATTATTTTTTGCATAAACCGCTGAAAGACAAAACATTCACTCTTGAGGCAATTATTTAAAGACGTTGCTTGTTCTTAAATACACATTGCTCTAAGTTTAGACCGTAAAAGACGCCTGAAGGTGTTTTCTGCCATTATTTTCGCATTAAATATTTTTTGTAAATTCAAAAAATTGCGCACTCTGAGTGCACCGTTTTCGTATAGAGACTTATATTCCTTGGTTCGTTCTCGACCTTTTTCATCCTATATATGTATTCAAATGCAATAATTCAATGAATCAATGCATTCCCCTCCCGATTCTCAGTATAAACTAATAAAGCACGTCGTACAACCTTTTATGCGAACGCCCAACATAACTTGATTGTATTTAGACAAATTCAAATTCTTCCTCTGGAATTGTCGCAAATTCCAGCGATACTTTTTCCATTATTTCCTTTTCAATGACAAAACAGTACCATGCACTACTCTGACTGCTGGAGTGCCTATTTGTTCCTTTTCAGTAGCCAATTCAGGAACCTTAGTAGGAGTGGGGTTGAAACTAAGTATGAATTAGGCGTATCTCAAGTAAAACCTAAATTAGTTCCGGATGGAATTTTCTAATTCTCTTGAATTCGGCATTTATTTTCATTTTACATGAAAGTTAAGTTTCTTCAATCATGAACAATCATTGTTTTAATGGGAGATGCGGCATTTCTTGCCTGATTTCGGTTATAAAAACATGTTTCTCCTGCTTTTGAATTGAAGACTGTTGACTGGATCAAATCTTGAATTGACGATAACAGTTAGGCGGGTGACCTACAGGGCATTGAATGCCAACTCTTCCCACCTTTTGAAATCTGCTCAACACAAGGCGTGTTGTTGCGTTCAGGTCAAACCCGTATAATCGCCAATATTTGACTATACTCGATTTTCCCCTTTCTTTTTGTTATCTACGAAAATTTTGCGGCTAGTTTTCTTTCTTAATTGGCAAGTAATTCGCACAGATGACCTACATTTTCTGCAGTTTTTCACTAAACCTGCTCTTAACATACACATTCCAGTTTACCTCCTGTCTATTTTATTTGAAAAGAATCAATTATTCTGCAGGATCAACACATAATTTCCAAAAAATATTATGTGTTGAGCCACCGAAAACATTTATATGAGGCGCGTCAACGCGAACTAAGTCAGCACTTTCATTTCACTTATTATTGGAAATTAGATCACGCGCTTTACAGATGTTGTTTGTTCCCTTACTCCAGTCGCCACATTCGCCTAAATCGTAAATTTCATTTTCACAGCGTTCATATCCTTGGGCAAAACTTGCTGCTTTATAACGGCTGCTTAATACTCATTGGATTGCAACTCAACGTGCCCGTTAGCTACCTACTGAACGAAATTATTTGCATGGCCATGCTGAAGCTCAAGACTGCTAAGCGATCACTGCCATACAAGAGAATCTCAGCTACCTCACTTACTGTTAGATCTGAATTCTTATTCCAGTCTGTTGCGATGCCCTCATGGTGAAAAATATCACCAGCGCTAATCTCTAGAGGGATAGTTGCGGCTAAAAGATAAAAGTGCAGGTGAAAGCAGCATATACGTAATCTGTGATTTAACGCGGCTACTGGGATGTTTCACCTGCATAAACAGTAAAAAATCTAGTTGCCTCCCATCTGCTTTACCTACAAGGTACGCTACTATGTTGGCTGGGTTTATGGTTAAGCCTTAGCTATGCTGGTTTGCTGTATTTTAAGCGAGCCTTTGCTTCCGATACGCAGTTGTTTTTCGCCTCTAAACGCGAAAGTACGGCCATTTTGAATCTCTATGTTGTCGCCTACAGCTATTCGGTCTATTTGGTCATTCCAAAGGCAAAGCTTAATCGACCCTGTCGCATCACCGATTAACACGTTAGTTACAACAGCGTTGTTGCCAAATCGGGTGAAAACGTACGTTGGTGCTGGAATCTTTAAAACCACAGCGGAGAGATTAACATGGTTCATGCCAACACGCAAATCTTTAATTGAACGTGACTGGTTCTCAATTGCGTGTTTGCCTATGAACCTGCGAATTTTCGCGCTGTCCATGAATTTTTTAATAGGGTTACATTTTTCTGAAAGAAAAGACAAAGGAACACGCAACTGCGCAATCACGCAGTCATTGTGCGTTAGCAAGAGTACTTTTTCCTTTTCTATTATTCCGCGACATTCAACCAAAATTTTACCATATCGCGCCACTTGCTCTATGCTTGCTGAAATTAAGACTTGAAAAAAGTTGTCAGGGTCAACACTGTACTTAACGGAAAGAAAGGCGAGATATTCGCCTAATGGCAACTTCTTTTCCCTCAAAGGCAACGCCGTTTACCTGCAAGAAACACGGAAGGAAAAGCAAGAATTGCCCCCATAACACGGGCAAGCGCTTCCTTAAACCTGTTTCAACTGAAGGTAGAAAAGGAGAATTAAGTATATTAGTCTAGCCTTAACTAAACCATCAGGGCGTACCACTGAAAACAAGAACAGAAACAGCACCCATTACATGAAGGGTTAAATAGCAATTTACTGTTTTTAATTAGCAAACCTCACACAGCGGAGTATAATATAGGATGAAGAACAAAGGACCATTATTTATCGTTCCTTGGAGGTGCACGTTTGCCTGTGACAATAACTGCGTGCACTGTGCATCTGCAGGAAAATCACCATTCCCAGACGAAGTTAACACTCAACATGCATTGCGCATAGTGGATCAAGTTTACGATTTTGGCGCCAGTTTCCTTGGAATAAGCGGTGGCGAACCGTTCCTACGTAAGGATCTATTCCAAATAATTGGTTACGCCAAAAAAATCGGTTTAAATGTTAGTATAATCACAGACGGCCACCTACTTAATGACGAGGCTTTTGAAGGCTTAGTTAAAAATGAGGTGGGCGTTTCCATTAGCATAGATGGTGCAGAAGCAGTAAATGACGCGATCCGTGGAAAAGGCGTTTACGGTAAAACTGTTTACGCGATTAAGAAGTTGTCTGCCGCCAAACTGTTAAATTGCTTAGTTTACACGTTTGCGAAACTGAATGGCAAAACAAATGTTAACGTTGACGATTTTACGCATGTACTTGATTTGGCACAGGAGTATAACGCGAGGTGGGTAGTTTTTCATGGTTTTATTCCTTATAGCAGTGCCGAAAACAGTTTAAGGGCAAATCCTTCGCCGCAACAGTATGAGTGGGCGTGGAACAAGCTCTACGATTTACGTGATGTTTACAAGGGTAAACCTGAAATTAACGTGTATGATCCCTTCTTCGCGCGTATCGCTAAACAGCGTGGGATGCCTGACTTCGACAATTGGTACAATAACTTCTTTTTGGGCAGGTGCTTCTTCGGAAAGTTCCTAAGCATCGCAGAAAACGGAGACGCAATTCCCTGCAGTTTTAACGATGTATACAGGCTTGGCAATGTCAAAGACAAATCGCTTAAAGCTATTTGGGATGACTTACAGGCTTCAGAGTTCTTCGCTAAAGTCAGAGACAAAAACAACATTAAGGGAAAATGCGGAGTCTGCGAATACAAAGAAATCTGCGGAGGATGCCGAACAGCAGCATTATTCATAAAAGGCGACATTCTTGAGGCAGATCCAAGATGCGCATACATTCCCAAAGCACTGCGATGAATTATAAGCTGAAGCGTTTGCGTCATCTTTTGCCTGCAACTGCTTGACGAAGAGTTAGAGTATGTAATGGCTATTAAAGTGCTTTTCTGGTTGGCGCTCTCCTACTGTACTTTACAAAAAAGAAAAAGAGAGGGTGCGAGAGCGCTATTTGCTTCTTTTTTGATGAACAATATGGTTGCTGCTATCACAACCACGGTTGCTGTAGCCGCCAGTAGTGCAGTGGCAATTGCAGGACTGTAGTCTGGTGCTGCTTGGGATTCTGAAGGGGTAGCGTTTGGGTCGCCGCCGTAACCTATGGGCGTGATGTAGGAGACTTCTCCTGTGTCAGCCCAGATTGATACATGAAAGGCTGTGACGCCGCCAGGATACACCTTGTCTAAAGGCAACCGAATGTCCCATAGCGGATACAACGTGTTGTTTCCCCTATTCTGTAGGCTTATGTTAGCAATAACAAGGTTGTCTAAAACGGTAATGTTTGAAACGGTTTCATTGCCTTGCACATATGAGTAAGCGCGTACGTGCTCTATTGCAATTTTAATGGCTTCCTGCTCTGATATTTTTATCTCAGCGCTACCTATATTGTATGTACCTAAGTAATCTGCGAAAAACATCAAGTTGCCATTTTGAAATTCGAGATACAGCTTGTTTTGCTGATTGCTTAAGCCGTTAGCGAAAGGTTCCCACGATATTCGCACAGTACTTCCGCTAACCACTATTTCTTGAGTGAAATTGTGAGCTGTAATTTTAGAGTTTGCTAGTTCAGTAACGGAGTCCAGCATTCTTCGAAACGTCGGCAAATAATCTTTTGCTGAAAACGCCTGCAACCTATCCAGAGTATCCGTGGCTGTGACAAGGACATCTGAAGACTTCGCCATAAAGACAGGAGAACCTTTGATTGAACGCAGTGTGCACCAATATAATGAATCACCTCTAACTAGAATAAGTGCTTCAACTTTGCTTTCGGCAGATGTAAAGTTGAACTTTAAAGTTTTGTCAAAGATAGAACCGATTGGATACTCCTTTACAATTACTTCAGAATGATAACTGGCTGTATCAAAACCAAAAACCTCAGTTAAAAACTTCAAAGCCTTATCGCACAAAATCTTCTCTTGTTCAGTTAACGGTGATGGACTGGGTGTAGGTCCAGGGATTGCGCTCGCTATGTTTGTAAGTGAGAGTATCAGAAGTGTTGCAAGCAAAAGTGTGGTACTATTTGTCTTTAACGGATTCATTTTCAGTCTCCCTCAATATAGATAGGACACAGTAGGCAAGTATGTGCCTAATGGGTTGCCAGCAACATGCATTTTACCCGAGCCCCAAGTATCATTATATGGCCAATATGTCTGGTAGGTTCCAGTGCCTAGTATTGAACTGCCATAGTTAGAGAAGCCTGTTGCTACAGATGCGGCGTCAAGGGCATCCATTACGGAATTTCCGTCCTGCAGTGCAAAGTAGTAGAAGAAAACGAGCCAGTATCGATAAATATTCTCTTGACCGTAAGCGCCGTAGGTCCCCATTCCGTCAATGAGCCATGGTGAGACACCATCGAATCCTATCCATGTGTATGGGCCATAAGTGGACGGGTTGCTCCAGTATAATGGGTTCCAAGCGGACGGTGATCCTTGGGGAGAATTCTCGCCGCCCATGCATGCCCACATGAAAGCAAATCGGTGGGCTGGACTAGACTGAACATGAGAAGTAATGTCAGCAAATGTAGCATATGGTGTTGGGGGATTACTCGCGTTGTTTGGGCCATCACTATGAAAGGTAAAAGCTGTGGGGTCCACCGTGTCCAACGTAGAGAACTGTCGAAAACTCATGATAAGCGTTAGCATCATCGATTTTAGCATAAACATTGTTTGGCACTGCCCCTGACCCCCAGTTTGTTACTTCGCCGTAGGCAGACCACAATAAAACCACCCTTGATAAGGCTCAATTCATATGTATGCCGTGGTACCCGCGAATAGAACTGAGATTTGAGTAAAAGCGGTCCAAGTTGCGTCAGCATTATCTTGCCACTGAAGCCAATTTGTAGTGAAGATTGCAACCATAACCATAATTATAATCATAAGCTTTAACCGCAGGAATCGTTGCAGTTAAACCAGCAAATAATAGGAGCATTAGAAGCAAAAACACACATATAATTATACGAGTCCTCACCATTTCATTTTTCGCCTCGTATAATTGCCGAGTTCTTCCATTTTTCTATTATCTATGAAAATATTTAAAATTTATGCAAATGTAGATTCGTATTCAATTTTTTTTCTTAATATAAATCTAAACAAAATATTAATGGATATAATGATAGACATTGAGAGCATTACGTTGATAAAGACTCTTAGATGTATTTCAACCATAAGCGCACAGAGCATTAAGATTATATGGTATGTAAGTTCAATTAGAAAAACCGAGGCAGCCGCAATGCCAAGAATGCAGTCTTAAAGAGACTCACCTTTTCCGCCTCAGTTTTAACTATAAAGGAAAGTTGCTACCTTTTTACCTGCATTTACGAAGCAGTACTATTGCAACAGCTACAAAGATACCAGCGATTGCGGTGGTTACTATGTAGATTTCAGTTGTTTGTGGTATTTCCTGTTGTTGTTTAGGTGTGGCGGTTGGTGTTTCAGTGGGTGAAGGTGTAGGTGTTGGGTAGGGATTAATGAAGTCTGGGATCTCGGAATCAGTTACGGGGTTCACTAATGGGTGACGATCAATTATTGAACCCGAACCTGCAGGGTTGTCGAAAGTGTATGGAGTATCCCATACTCCTGAACCTTCCAATTCTTTTGCATTAGGGTACTTCGTTGTGTAATCGCTCCAATAATTTCTATCCACAATCGGCATATCGGCCAGCCCCACTCCTATCGGGTAATAATTGCTATTTTCATCTGTAAGGAAGTTATTTTCAGTTATAATATCAAGTTTGCCTCGATTATAATCGAGAAAGATGCCTGTGACATTGAAAGTATTATGCGTGATTAGGTTGCCTGTGATATTTGCGTTACCAAAAAGAACCACAGATGATCTGCAAAAGTAATTGCCGATGAAGCTGCTGTTACTTCCTCCAACTGCAAATATTGCCGGATGGAAATCGCAAATCCTCAAATTCTTCACCAATACATTTCTCCAACCGGAATTAGTCGTTTCAGATATCAGGTTTATTCCAATTCCGCCTTCATCCATGTCACCTCCGCGCCCCTGAAGTGTATGTCCTGCGCCGTCGATTGTAATCCCATCTTTTTGAACCTTAATGGTACCGAAGATGTCGCCCTTGAAAGTGTATATCGTTCCGTTTCTTTCAAGCAGGTTTGTTTCTGGCTCGATGCTGCCATCAAGCTTAATCGTTAAGTTCAACGGTTCATAAGCAGTTTTAGCTGGCACATCTAATATTGAAACAGAAAGCACAAGGCTTACCAAAACCAAAGCAGCAACAGCTTTCATCCGTTATCAAAATCAACTATGATTTGCCAATTTAAGAATTTTTGTCAAGAAAACTTGACCAAACGCCCACATCAGCTTAGTCAAGATTCGTTGACTAACAATCTTATTTCGACTTCATTTCAAAGTCGATTTAGAACACGTCACCAAATAACGAAAAACAACAATTCGAGAAGCGAAAACAAATAACCATTTGGAGGCTAGCCACGCTGTATCATAGTGTTGTAATTTTGACTTCGGAGATTTGCTTGTTCGTTCTTAAAGCTGTTATCAGCGCTTTTATGGTTTGGGCTTCTCCTTTGGCAACTATGATTTCTATGCAGTAGTTTTGTTCGACGTGGGTGTGTAGAAAAGTGGCGATTACGCTGCTGTATTCGTGTTGGATGTCGGCTATTTGTCCTGTTCGCGCTTCACTCTTGTAAACCACAGTTATTATCGCTGTTATTCTTCCTTGAAGCTTGCTGAGTTTTTTTCCTTCAGAGACATAGGCGCTCAACGCTTGCCTTAATGCTTCTGAGCGGTTCCTGAAACCCTCTTCCCGTAGGTAGGTGTCAACTTTTTCAAGCAAGTCTTTAGGAATTGAGAAACTTACGATGCTCATAGGAACCTTATTAAGACTTGATGTTTAGAAATATAAGTGTTTATTAAAAGAGCAGTAAATATTTAATAATTACTTTTGCTCTAAAAGAAAGAAGATTCCAAATGCTCGAGTGGGTACTTGCTCTAACCAGCGTAATCCTCGTCAGCGCAATCTCACTGATCGGCGTACTGACGCTATTGGTAAACACTAAAAAACTCAAAAAAGCGCTCCTTTACCTAGTAAGCTTTTCTGCTGGAGGATTACTAGGCGACGCATTCATTCACCTTATCCCCGAAGCTATCGAAGAAAACGGAGTAGGATTACCCGTATCCATCGCCATAATCTTCGGAATCCTCGCCTCATTCAGCGTAGAACGATTCCTTCAGTGGCGACACTGCCACATACCCACCTCAAAAGAGCATGTCCACTCTTTTGTGTACATGAACATTTTCGGAGACTCAGTCCACAATTTGATAGATGGGTTGATAATTGGCGGCAGCTACTTGGTCAGCATCCCTATCGGCGTGGCTACAACGCTTGCAGTGATATTTCATGAAATTCCGCAGGAGCTGGGCGATTTCGGCGTCTTAATCTATGGTGGCTTCAGCCGAAAAAAAGCGCTTGGCTACAACTTTGCAACGGCCTTAACAGCCATAGTAGGCGTGCTAGTAGCCTTAACAATAGGCACACTCTCGGAAGGGTGTGTTCCCCTGCTTGTGCCTTTCGCTGCTGGCAATTTCATCTATATCGCAGGCTCAGATTTGATCCCGGAAATCCGCAAAGACGAACCACAACCAAAAAAAGCAGCACTGCAAGCTTTTACGATAGTACTTGGCGTCCTCACAATGGTGGCACTCACACTACTTGAATAATCCATAGGCAACTCGATTAAAACTTG
The DNA here is from genome assembly GCA_038826755.1 of Bathyarchaeia archaeon. Taxonomy (GTDB): domain Archaea; phylum Thermoproteota; class Bathyarchaeia; order Bathyarchaeales; family Bathycorpusculaceae; genus JAWBOE01. Next base: position 37,419 of record JAWBOE010000001.1, read on the forward strand.
CAGAGTTTATACACCAAAAAAGCTCTACGCGACAAATTAACAGCTTATTCCTACACACCATTTTTAACAATTTCAGAAACGCCCTGTGTTGCAACATTTAAATTCCACGCGTCCAAATAAAAATATGAGGCAACGTTATGACGAGTTCAATTTCTGTTAGAGACGCCTTTTCAAAGAATTTTTCTACCGTCCACGAAAATGAAACCCTTTCTAGATGCTTAGAATTATTCAAAAGTGAGATGCCGCCTGTCCTGGCAGTGCTGGACGACAGAGGTAGATATGTAGGCGTGATTTCAAGACGCTGGATAATAAGGTCAGGACTTGACCCTGCATCCACAAAAGTTAAAACCTTAACGCGCCCTGCACCAAAGGTTGAACCCACTATTTCGCTAAGTAAAGCTGCGAGATTAATGATTGAAAGCGGTGTACGTCAACTTCCAGTTTTTGACGGAAAAAAACTCTTGGGATTCATTACTGATGAGACCATTATTCACAGTGCTGTAACTCAACAGTGGGGCAACACCAAAGTTAGGGAGATCATGACAAAGGCACCTTACACAATTGAGACGCACAGGTCAGCAGGAGCTGTTTTGAGCCTTTTCAGGGAGCAAGGCATCTCACACGTGCCAGTGATGGACGCGGGAAAACTCGTTGGCATGATAAGCATACAAGACATTATCACACATGTCTTCCAGCCGCAACGCCGCCAAACTTTAGGCGAAATAGTAGGCGAAAAAGTTCCAACGTTAAGCATACCTGCAAAGGGCATAATGAGTACGCCTGTAATCACGATAGACGCTGAAGACAGCTTACGCGAGGCAGAAGAAAAAATGCACAAACATGACGTTTCCTGCTTACCTGTCCTTTCACAAGAGAGACTAGTAGGCATCGTAACAAAACTGGACTTTCTTGAACCAATAGCTCAAATGGAAATCACAGAAAAGAAGTTCACTGTGCAGTTCTCAGTCAAAGATATAAAAATTAATCCTGACGAGCAGGGCTTCATGATGGACGAGTTTAATGCTTTTGCACGCAAATATGAGAACGTGTTCAAAACTGGGACGCTTTTCACATATATTAAGACGCATGGAGCAAGCCGCAAAGGCGTTCCGCTTATTCACTGTCGACTGCAACTGCGAACCGCCAAAGGCTCCTTTTATAGCTCAAGCGAAGGTTGGGGTGTAGAGCCAACTTTCCGCGTGGCACTTGAAAGATTAGACAGACGAATCCTCCGCAGCAAAGATTTAGAACATGACCCCACATTTGCAAGGGATTTCTTACGGAAAATAGGCTTCCCAGAAGAAGAAATTTAACACACATTTCCTTTTTTCTTGTTCATTTTAATGCCTTAATTTTGTACTCTACTTCAAAGCTATTAGTACCCGTGTCTCGCATTTTGCCGATTTTCAACTCTACTCCAGGGGTTAACGCCTTAAAGTCATGAACAAAACCTTCAATATAACCCATCACACCGCAACTAGTGCAGAAAATGCCTGAAAACGCGACGGTAACACTTTCAGTAGAAACGTGAACAAGTTTAGCGAAAACTTCTGGACCTCTGAACCTATTATAACGAGTAACTGTCTTGCGAGCAACATCTTCAAGCTCCTGCAGGGAATACATAATTTTCCCACCTATTACATCATCAGATGTGTATTTTGGGTTTTCGCCATTTACAAAAAATCCTAAACCACAGCCGATTAAACATTTGCTGCTTTATTCTACAAATAAACCGAATAAAGCAAAAGTAACCACTATTATTTCAATTACTCCAGAAGTTGATAGAGTAAAGTGGTTACCAAAAACTAATGGATAAAAACAAGGCATAACTTCGTAAACATGTCAAAGAACAAGTGGCTGGTGCCGTCGATTGAGCAACAACAGCAAATATTTAATAGTTGATGGCAAACTTCGAGACAGGTTAAAAATTTCGCTTATTTATAAAATAGAGAAATAAACGGCAAGAGCATGCACTGGATGTAAAGGCATCTAAAGCTTAAATTGGAACTTTGCTACCATCAAAGCCTAACTTGGATACGCCCAATTCAGCCTTAACCTCGCGCAGCCGTGCAACGTTAAACACTGGCCCATCCTTGCATACACGATACTTACCTATGACGCAACTACCACACAAACCTATGCCACAGCGCATTATGCGCTCTAAACTGGCTTCTATGGCTACACTGTGCTGCTCTGCAAGTTCAAACACTTTGCGCACCATAAGTTCAGGACCACAGGTATAAATCATGTCATACTTGGATTTTGCGAGAAGTTCCTCTACAGGCGCTGTTGCCAAGCACCGCACGCCATAGCTACCATCTTCCGTTACTGCAATGGCACTTTGTTGGGTGCACACGGTGTTAAGCTCATTCAGAAACAAGAGCTCATTTTTTGTTTTTGCACCTACGACAAAACTTATGTGCTCCGCCTTAGAAACCAACTTTTTAGCCAAGAACAACAGTGGCGCCACACCTGTTCCGCCGCCGACCAGAAGGATTCTGCCATAGTTCTCAGTAAAACATGTTCCAAATGGTCCACGTACACCAATTATGTCACCAATTCCCAACTCATGCAACTCACATGTGGCTCCGCCAATGGCTTTAACTGCCACCTGAACCGCGCCTTCCTCAGCGCTTAATATACTTAGGGGAATTTCGTCCACTCGTGGAACCCAAAGCATTAGAAATTGCCCAGGCTTAGCTCTTGCGCATAATTTGTCTTTGAATGTGAAAACTTTCACTGTTTGACTCACAGTCTTCACGTTTGTGATTTGTGTGGTGCGCATGGTATTAGCTGCGGTGAGATAAACCGACAATCTCGTTCACACTCCTAAATCCTTTCTTTTTCAGGTAAGCGGCGATGCCACGGTTTATAGTTTCGAACACTCTTGAGCCACGCAATACGACTGCAGTGCCTATTTGAACAGCAGAAGCTCCTGCCAGCAGGAACTCTACAGCATCACGCCATGTGATTACGCCGCCACAGCCTATAATTGGCACTTTTACGTGTTCATAGATGTCGTAGACACATCTGAGGGCTATGGGTTTAATTGCTGGACCTGAGAGTCCGCCACGTATATTACTTAATAAAGGCAACGCGGTTTCAGCGTCTATTGCCATGGCTTTTACAGTGTTTATTGCTGTAAGGGCATCTGCACCAGCCTTCACTGCAGTTTCAGCTAATTCCACGATGCTTGTGACGTTGGGAGACAACTTTACAAGGACAGGTTTATGCATTGCTGATTTGACTTTTTTGATAATGGATGCTAACACTGCAGGGTTCTGGCCTATTTCTGAGCCTGTTTCCTTCACGTGTGGACATGAAACGTTAAGCTCTACAGCATCCGCCCCTGCTTCTGCGGCTTTCCGAGCGGTTTCAGCGTATTCTTCTGGCGTGTAACCGTAGACACTCACAACAAGCGGTACAGGTAACAGGTCTTTTGCATGTTGAATCTCCTTAGCGTAGGCGGTTATTCCCGGATTTGGGAGACCCATAGCATTTATTAATCCGCATCTTGCTTGCACCACAGTAGGATTCGCGTAGCCTGCCCGTGACGCAGAACCAATGGATTTTGTTACAACCGCAGCTGCACCATTTTCCACAATGCTGTTTAAAGATTCAGCTGAATAGCCGAGAATGCCGGAGGCCAGAATGGTGGGGTTTTTAAGCTGTAAACCTGCAAAGCCTATGCCTAACAGACTGTTATCCACGGCGGATTCACGTCCTAAATTATTAAAAGTTACTGTATAAGCTCAGTAGAGATAAAGCTTCGTGCTTGCTCTGGGTGGCTAAGGCTGCATTAACGTGGCAACTACGAAAAAGTTGTTTGCCGCAACGAGAAATAACGCAAATGTTAACGCAGCACAAGCAATTCTTAGCGTTACATGGACATATCTAAGCGGACGCACGTGGAGATGCGAATTTCTGAGCAAGGTGTTTTCGCTGATGTGGAAGAAGAAAGCAGCTGTCAATGTAACCGTGAGCTTCAACACTGCAAATAACGGCAGGTCTGTGTTGGCTACACCCGGCTATTATGGGGTTGCTTTCCGTCGCCCCAAACCATACAATACCAGTTGTTGTAGTTAGCCAATCCATTATGCCAGCGAAAAGAAAAAGCAAGCTGAATGCAGGTTTCTCTCTAAACACGACTAAGCCTCCTCCTTTAGTCCGCTGGCTAATATCTCTATTCGTGTTTAGTGTTTAAGTGTTATGTGCCGAAATACAGAATATTAAAATTATACGACGTAAAATACGAAGTTAACATTGAAGTGCAAAACTACACAATGGCGTTTTTCAGAAACTAACAATATTAAAAATAAATATAAGCACAACGCTCAAGCGTCAGCTGTGCATTAGCGAAAACAAAGAAGCACCTACTGCTTCAGCAACGGTAGTCCACACGCAACGTTTAATTCCAGCTTAGACGTAATGTTTATATTGGCTGAAATCGCATCTGAATAAACTCAGCACAACAGCTAGCCCCGCAACAAATAACGGCGGCGGCTCAACCCCAACTAAAAAGGCGCATAGACGCCCTACAGGGATGCGGGAGTTGGCCTCCAATTGCGGGGACAAAAATGTGGACTTGACTAATTCACAGTTCAGGTCTGAAATGGGCTTTGACGTTAATGTGGTTAAATCTCCCTCCAAATCCAGAAGGAACAATCAGCGAAGTACCCACAGAAAATAAACATCCATGTGCATGATCAACAATGGAGTGCATAACTCCGGTTGATCCTGCCGGACCCCACTGCTATCGGGATAGGACTAAGACATGCTAGTCGAGCGCTCTCTGGCCACGAAGAGAGCGCGGCGCACAGCTCAGTAACATGTGGCTAACCTGCCCTTGGGATAGGAATAACCCCGGGAAACTGGGGCTAATTCCCAATAGGTGAAGAACTCTGGAATGAGTCTTCGCCAGAAAGGGCGCTTACGTCATGCTCGTAGGCGTTGCCCAAGGATGGGGCCGCAGCCGATCAGGTTGTTGGTGAGGTAACGGCTCACCAAGCCTATAACCGGTACGGGCCGTGAGAGCGGGAGCCCGGAGATGGGCACTGAGACAAGGGCCCAGGCCCTACGGGGCGCAGCAGTCGCGCAAACTTTGCAATACACGAAAGTGTGACAGGGCTATCCCGAGTGCCGCCCGCTGAGGGTGGCTTTTGCCCAGTCTAGCAAGCTGGGAGAATAAGGAGAGGGCAAGTCTGGTGTCAGCCGCCGCGGTAATACCAGCTCTCCGAGTGGTGTGGATGTTTATTGGGCCTAAAGCATCCGTAGCTGGCTGTTCAAGTCCCCTGTTAAATCCACCGATTTAATCGTTGGCTTGCGGGGGATACTGTTCGGCTAGGGGGCGGGAGAGGCAGACGGTATTTCCGGGGTAGGGGTGAAATCCTATAATCCCGGGAAGACCACCAGTGGCGAAGGCTGTCTGCTAGAACGCGCCCGACGGTGAGGGATGAAAGCTGGGGGAGCGAACCGGATTAGATACCCGGGTAGTCCCAGCTGTAAACTATGCAGGCTAGGTGTTTGGGCGGCCACGTGCCGCTCTAGTGCCGCAGGGAAGCCGTTAAGCCTGCCGCCTGGGGAGTACGATCGCAAGATTGAAACTTAAAGGAATTGGCGGGGGAGCACCACAAGGGGTGAAGCTTGCGGTTTAATTGGAGTCAACGCCGGAAATCTCACCGGGGGCGACAGCAGGGTGAAGGCCAGATTGAAGGTCTTGCCAGACGAGCTGAGAGGAGGTGCATGGCCGTCGCCAGTTCGTGCCGTGAGGTGTCCTGTTAAGTCAGGCAACGATCGAGACCCGCGTCCTCTGTTGCTACTGGTTTTGCGCCAGGCACACTGAGGAGACCGCCGCTGATAAAGCGGAGGAAGGAGCGGGCCACGGCAGGTCAGTATGCCCCGAATCTCCCGGGCCACACGCGAGCTGCAATGGCAGGTACAATGAGTTCCAACCTCGAAAGGGGGAGGTAATCTCGAAAGCCTGCCGTAGTTGGGATCGAGGGTTGAAACTCACCCTCGTGAACATGGAATCCCTAGTAATCGCGTGTCACTAGCGCGCGGTGAATACGTCCCTGCTCCTTGCACACACCGCCCGTCGTTCCACCCGAGCGACTCTTGGGTGAGGCGTGGTCTTTGTTGGCTGCGTCGAATCCGAGTTTCGTAAGGGGGGAAAAGTCGTAACAAGGTGGCCGTAGGGGAACCTGCGGCCGGATCACCTCCTTTGTAAAGACGCACTGTTCTTTCTGGAGGAGCAAGGAGAAAAAGGCGTTAACGTCAAAGCCCAAAAACACATGCGAAAGCGGTGGTATTCGCTTTATATTTTTAGTGCGAAAGCTTGGACTACCAAAGTAAGGCAAGTATAGGTCATATTTAGGGTTCCAATGTTGAAGAGCTTTTAGGCGCCTTATAAAGCAGGTTATAAGCCTTCAAGGCGAGAACGATAGATGGAGCTGAGATGCACTTGCTGGTATTTTACAATAAGAACACCGTAAAATTGTTTCCACCACACCAACAAAAAATGGCGAATTACCGTATAATCGAAAGGGATTCTCGTAATTAACCTTTAATGGGTTACAATTATATATCATTATTTTTGTACAAGGACCTTTTTGTGCAGCCGCATGTTTTAAATCTCTCTTTGCACGTAAGCGAATCTAACATTGTTGGCCATTCATTTTGTTATGGCAGATGCATGCTCGGTTGGCACTAAAATATTCAAATTAGGTGCTTTATAAAGAAGTGGGGGTACACTCTCCATCGACAACAGAACAAAAACTTACGGATTTAGACTTTTTGACTTTTAAGAATGACTGATAAGATCAACAGTATCAATGCTAAAACGGCAAGGATCATCATGGAATAAGTCTCAGGAATAACACTTACTGCAGTTCCATCCGTAGCAAAAACTATTGTCCCAAGATCATCAGTGCGATAAATGGCAACACCTTTGCTGACAAGCCGCTGCAAGGTTTCACTGTGAGGGTGCCCATACACATTGCCTGCGCCCACGCTGATAACGGCATAACTAGGATTCACAGCGTCAAGAAAAGCTTGTGATGTAGCGTACTTGCTGCCATGATGCCCAACTTTTAACACGTCACTCTCCAAATTTAACCCTGCTGCAATCATTCTTTGCTCAGTCTCTGCAGTTGCATCACCTGTAAAAAGAAAACTTGCATTTCCAGTCTGAAGCTTAATGACAACACTATTAACATTGAGATCGTCTGCTGGTAACTCAAATGGTTGAGCAGGATTAAAAACTGTAAAGTTTACCATGCTAGTTAACGGGTAAAACTGACCTCTACAAGCCACTGTCAGATTATGCTCCTGAGCTAGATTCATAAACTGCTGAAAAATTTGTGATGAATAATTCTGACCATTATAAAGGATGACGTCAACAGTAATATTAGAGGTCAGAAGCGCGGGTAACCCGCCAACATGATCAGCATGGGGATGCGTAACCACCAGATAATCCAAATGTGACACATTAACACTCCACAAGTACCTCAAAAGGGCACTACCTGCACTTTCTGATCCACCATCAATCAAGACGTTTCTCTCACCTGCATGGATCAAAATTGAATCGCCCTGTCCAACATCCCAAAAATAAGCATTTACATTTTCCAGTACTGAAGGGGCGCCAATACTGGGCACACTTGAAACATAAATGGGATTTAATAAATTGCAGGTATCCTTTCCATCAACAAAGATCACGCCATTAACATTGAACAACACCAATGTTGAGAAAACTATTACGGAAATAATAAACAGCATTTTCTTCAAATTTACCCACCCGCAACTCTATTAAACGTGCCAAGAATTAATAAATTTAAAAAAATCGCCACGAACCATCCACTTTAACCGGTCTCTCCACAGTCCCGGCACCCCCTTTTCTCCAATCAAAATTTAAACCCAGAAATTCACATATTATACGATACAATCACTGGAGATCCATTAAACATTATGCAAAGAACAGGAATTGCTAGCTTACCACTACATAACGGAAAGGCACCAGCATGGCTAACTACACGCATGCGAAAATTAGCCAAAGAAATAGCAACAATCATCATAAATGAACAAGGTACAAACACCTTGCTAATGCACTTATCAGATCCATACTGGTTTCAAGCATTCGGTTGCGTTTTAGGCTACGATTGGCACAGTTCAGGCGTCACCACAGTAGTCACAGGCATACTCAAACACGCAATATCACCACAGGAACATGGTATGGCTGTTTGCGGTGGAAAAGGCAAGGCCAGCAAAAAGACACCCCAACAAATCGCCGCAGCAGCAGAGCAATTCGGTTTCACAGAAAGAACCATAAACAAGCTTACGTACACAAGCCGCATGACTGCAAAAATCGACAACGCAGCAATCCAAGCAGGCTACCAACTCTATCATCACACATTTATCATAACAGAAAACAAAAAATGGGCAGTAATCCAACAAGGCATGGACGCCACAGATCGTACGGCAAGACGCTACCATTGGTTATCTGACACCATAACAGATCTTATAATAGAACCACATAACGCCATAGTAGGCGACAAAAAACGTCCAAAAGTGCTAAACATGACAGCGAAAATCAGCGAAGGAGCACGTAAAGCATCGGTAGACATAGCCAAAGAACCAACTAACCGCCTAATGCGTCTATTCGAGGAATCAAGACCACTACAACAAAAATCACTCCAGCAATGGTTACCACAGACTAATACTACAAAACAATCATTTGCAATTCTCCAAATGCCGCCCAACATAAACTGGAAAAAACTCAAACAAGTCTACGAATTCCAGCCTAAAAACTATGAAGAACTCCTAAGCATAGGAGGCGTTGGACCAGCTACAATAAGAGGTTTAGCACTAATAGCAGAACTCATCTTCGGCGAAAAACCAAGCTGGGAAGATCCAGTCAAATACTCATTCGCCTACGGTGGCAAAGACGGCGTTCCATACCCAGTCAACCGCAAAGCCATGGACGAATCAATACAACTACTTAGAGAAACAGTGCAAGCTGCAAAAATAGGTGACAAAGAAAAAATCAGGTCGTTGCAACGGTTGCAACAGTTTACTCCAAAAAACGCAAATATTTAAGCAGAAGCCAACCCATAAGCTATTTTAAGAGGTGCTAAAAAACACATGTCGGAAAGGCATAATGCAGTATGGTTTAAAATTTCAGGAATCTGCGGGTTCTTAACACCGATAACAGCATTTGCATTAATTTTCGCTGCAATAATTTCATACCCAGAATTCAACTGGCTAAACAACGCACTAAGTGATTTAGGTATAATACAAGGCGTAACAGCCATATTCTTCAACACAGGCTTAATCGCCAGCGGTGTATTGGGCTTTATCTTTGCAACAGGCTTATTCAGGTTGCTCAGACAACACGTAGTAGGCAAAATAGGCGCCACAATTTTCATAGTGGTTACCATAGCACTCTCAGCAATCGGCATTTTTCCAGAAAACATCCGTCCGATACACTACATCGTCTCTGTGATATTTTTTGCGCTTCTTCCAATAGCTACGCTGATCATAACAGCAGCTTTCTGGCTAATGCAAAAAAAGCGGTTGGCACTATTCACATTACTGGTAGCCATCGTCGCAGCTACACCGTGGATTCTCTACTTCACAATTCACTATGCACCTAACGTGGCTATACCTGAAACACTATCGGCATTTGCAGGCGCAGTTTGGACAGTAGTCATAAGTGGCAGAATGTTGAAAAAACACTCTTAAGAAATAACAACAACTAACTGCAGCTTCAAAAACCTATTTAGCAACTTTATCTACAAAAACGTTAGAGCAACAAACAGAAGAAAAAAATGTGGTAAACCGCTCTTTCTCCGCATAAAAAACAGCTTCCTCGCTGGGAAAAGCCACAGCGTCAACTCCTGCCTTCAGACATAAAATATCAGTATCAGCACGATGCCTACCCTTTGGGCGCATACAACCGAGAGCGATAGGTGCATCAGAAAACATCGCTCGCGCAACAGCCACAACTCTAGCTATGTCGATAGGTTTCGGTGGTTCAATTAACTCCATAACTGTACCGCGAATGGGCATGAGAGCAATAACTACTAGCGCAGAGAACTTGTAACGCGATATTATCTCTAGCGCATGAAATTCACCTTTAAGCCTGCCATAATGTAGACCAACGATAACATGAGGGACAATATTTAAACCAGCATCCTGTAGAGCTTTAAGAGAATTAGTATAAGCTTCAACGGTAGCTTCAAAATTACATATGGCTTTTATAGTTTCATCTGAACCTATGATATCTATTAATGCAGCATCGATACCAGCATGTCCTAGAGCATGTGCAGTTTCAGAATCGACAATGCCAGTATGGACAACAACGTTTAAACCTAAATTACCTGTAATTTTTTCTATTACTGGTATGAATTGCCTTAGCGGCACAGATCCATTTGGCATGCATCCACCACTTATAAGGCAGCCCGAAGCGCCATTCTGCTTAAGTTTCGCACAGAGATTAAACAGTTCTTCAGGTGTTTCAGCTGGATGCATTGACGAGAGAACTTTTCCACTGCAATGTAAACAATTCAACGTGCAATTTCTGCCAGTCACAGAAATTGTGTAAAACTGATTTGGTCTAGAACAGTAACTGTTTACCCTATATTGCATGAAACTGGGGGCATAAAAGTGAATAGTACGTGACTTCGGAGATAATACGCCTGTATCTAGGAGGTCTAAAAGTTCCTGAGCAGTTAATTTCCAAATCTTTTCTGGAGAGAACTGTATCATGCTGCTTATATAAATAATTTGTTCTGTTAATATTTTTCCTTCAATTCACGTTGTTTGTTTTGCTTCACCTTCATGCTCGCTTGCGATCCAAGGTTGCTGTTGATTTATCCTGGGAGTATTTGCAGTGGTTTGTAGTTTTTCTAATCGTTGGGTGATTGTAAGTGTTTTGAAAATAGCTGTACCTCTTTTTGTCAGGGAGTAAACTTTTCTGCCCCTATAACTTAACGCTTGTACCAAACCATTCGTGATTAAGAAGTCTATTCTTTGCTTAATTATTAAACAGTCCATATTACATTGGTAAGCAATACTGTCAACCGTCGAAGGTTTCTTAGACAAAACCGATAACACTTCAGTGTACAATTCGAGCTTTGACTTATGCATATTTGCACGCTTCTTCCCTGTTTGATTAGCTATTTATTAATAAAGGATTTACGAATTCTGAATATTTAACATGAAATAGCAATAAGGTAGATTCCCGATGCCTAATTGCATCTTGTAAAATATTTATCGAAAGCAAGGAAACACAACTCAAATTTCCAGCAGCTAGAAAAATAGCATTGCACAAACCCATAGTATCACCATACGAAACCTTTTGTAAAACAGTAAGTAACATTGAATTCTTTTCAAAGAAACATAATTACTAAAAATTTATAAAGAAAACAAAGCAAACTAAAAACTGCGCAAAAATTCTTGCGTAAAAACTAAAGGAGAAAAGGATGAAAATGCAGAAAATAGAAAAAGCAACAGCAGCAATCACCATAATTCTGATGCTTACGACAAGTTGGCCGCTGATATTGCTGCCCAACACTAACGCGCAGGTAACCAACACTGTCAAGACATACGCTTTCATCGGTGCCGTGCCAAATCCAGTAGGCGTTGGACAAGAAGTACTACTCCACATTGGAATAACACACGATCTAAGTACTGCCGCAGAAGGCTGGACTGGGTTAACAGTAACAGTGATAAGACCTGACAACACAACGGAAACTCTTGGACCGTTTAGAACAGACTCCACAGGTGGTACAGGTTACGTATATCGCCCTACGATGACAGGTACATATTATCTCCAAACACACTTCCCTGAACAGACAAGGCCCAGCACACGACTTGACCAACCTAAGGGCACAATAATGAAAGCTAGCGACAGTGAAGTACTGGCACTTGTTGTTACAGCAGAACCTGTAGAGTACTATCCAGGAATACCAATGCCGAGTGAGTATTGGACACGACCAATAAACGCACAGTTGAGAGAGTGGTCTTCGATTGCTGGAAGTAGTTGGATGAGTAATGAATATAATGATCCACCAGAGAGCCCACATGTTTTGTGGAAGAAGCAGCTTACTATTGGTGGAGTTGCAGGAGGAGATATTGGTGTTTACTCAATGGAGCATGGAGATGCTTATCAGGGTAAATGGTCAAGTCGGATAATTATTGCGGGCGTGCTTATTTATACGCATGACACGAACATTAGGCCATTAGTGTATACTGCGATAGATTTGCGTACTGGTAAGGAGATGTGGAAGAAAACCTTCCTTGATAACAGAACAATTTCTCATGGGCAGTTGTTTTTCTGGGATTCATACAACTATCATGGCGTATTTGCTTATCTATGGGTAAGTGTTTCCAGTGGTTTCGGTGCAAGTGCACGTACCAATTGGACAGCGTTTGATGTTTTCAGCGGCGAGCAGCGGTTTTCCGTTATTAATGTGCCTTCTGGCACTAACATTTATGGTTCGAAGGGTGAAATCTATAGATATGATGTTAATTTGGCGGCTGCGAGAATGACTCTGTGGAACTTAAGTGCTCTTGGCTCTTGGGAAGGCAGTTGGACTCCTTCAGGCGGATTTGGTGGAAATATGTATACGACGTTGGATGCCGCAGGTAGTACTGCTGCAGCTCGTAGAGCATGGGCTTTGAATATTTCGATTCCTGAAGGATTGCCAGGAAGTGTTCGTGGTGTAAAACTCGGGGACAAGGTCGTTGGTTCTTCTGTGAGTACCGACGCTGTGACTGTTTGGGCGTTTAGTTTGAAGGAAGGACAAGAAGGTCGTTTGCTTTACAATCAAACTTGGAAGCCACCCGCTGCTTGGAAAGAGGGAAACATTAGTTTTCAGTTATATCAAAGCTCGTGGATAGATACAAACATGGATGAAAATATTGGACTCATATGGATTAAGGAGGAGAGGACATTCTATGCTTTCAATCTTACGACTGGGAAGTATATTTGGAAGAGTGAGAAGCCTCATTACTATTTGGATATTTATGGTATAAGTGTTCGGTGCGCTTATGGTAAGGTGTACTCGGTTGGGTATGCAGGTGAAGTGCACTGCTGGGATGCTAGAAATGGGAAGCTTTTGTGGATCTATAACGCGACTGATCCATATACAGAGTTCCTGTGGGGCAATAATTGGAACCTTGATCCACTGTTTATTAGTAAAGGGAAGATTTATTTCTTCCACAGTGAGCATTCACCGATTAATCCGTTATTCCGTGGGGCCCCTGCTGTTTGTCTTGATGCTGAAACAGGTAAGGAAGTATGGAGAGTTGATGGCTTGTTCCGTAAGACTGATTGGGGAGGTCAGCCGATAATGGGTGATAGCGTCATAGCGATGTACAACAGCTATGATCAAGGTATCTATGCTATAGGCAAGGGACCAAGCGCGGTTACTGTTGAAGCGCCACTAGTAGCTGTTCAGCAGAATACGCCGTGTGTAATACGTGGTAAAGTTTTGGATGTCTCTCCAGGCACTCAGGAGGATACGATGAAACTACGGTTCCCGTATGGTGTTCCTGCCGTTTCTGATTCATGTATGGGAGAGTGGATGAAGTATGTTTACGCGCAGTTTCCGCTTCCTACTAATGTTACTGGTGTTGTTGTTTCGATAGATACTATTGATCCTAACCACAACTGGATCCACATCGGAAATGCTACTAGTGATGCAAGCGGCAATTTTGCGTTTACTTTTACACCGACTATTCCAGGAGATTACAAGATTATAGCGACTTTTGATGGATCTAAATCGTATTTTGGGTCGTCTGCTGAAACTTTTATGACTGTAACTGAACCTGCAGTTACACCCACAATGCCGCCGCAGTTAAATGTAAACGATGTAATTCAGCCGATTATCACGTACTTGGTAGTTGGTGTATTGGCGATAATTATTGCTATCGCTGTTGTTGGCGTATTGTTGCTTAGGAAAAAAGCATAGTTTTAGATGTGGAACTTAATTTTCTCTTCTTTTTCTTGATTTAAGTTGAAAAACAATTTGGGAATCTTTATGTGCTTTAGGGTGTTTATTGTTTTGTTTGGTGGTGTCTACTAGCGGTGGGTGCAACTGGGCATTGGAAAAAACTGATTTGGTGCGGCAAGTTCGTGTTTCATTAGGTTCTGCTATTGCGCTTGGACTTTTGAGTGGAAAAATTGATGTTGCACCTACAACGGCTTATTTGATGACCTATACAGCTGGAAAGTGCACGGCAAACTGCGCATTTTGCCCACAAGCTAGAAGCAGCCTCAGTAGTGCAGACCTATTGTCACGCGTTAGTTGGCCTGTTTTTCCTGTTGACAGTGTGCTTTACAGCATTAGTGATGCTTTTGATAAGAGGCGGGTGAAGCGTGTTTGTATCCAAGCTTTGAATTACCCTAGTGTCTTCACTCATCTGGTTGAGCTTGTTAGGGCGGTGAAAGGGCATGTGGATGTTCCAGTTTCTGTTTCTTGTCAACCGTTGTATAGCACGAATTTGCGTTGTCTGTCAGTGGCAGGTGTGGAGCGTGTTGGCATAGCTTTGGATGCAGTTACTGAGGAGCTTTTTGAGAGGGTTAAGGGTTCAGTTATTGGTGGTCCATATAGGTGGAATGATCAATTTGAAAAATTGCGTGAGGCTGTTATAGTCTTTGGGAGAGGAAATGTTAGTACTCATTTAATTGTGGGATTAGGAGAAACTGAAAAAGAAGTGGCGAATGCAATTCAATTATGTGTTGATATGCATGTTTTACCAGCACTTTTTGCTTTTACGCCTGTACGTGGTACATTTTTGGAGGGAATGGCACAACCGCAAATTGATTCTTATCGACGTGTGCAATTAGCGAGGTATCTTATTGTTAATGGGATAGCACGCCTTGATGATTTGTGTTTTGATGATTGTGGGAAATTGGTGAGTTTTGGTGTTCAAAAGGATGTTCTGACACGTATAGTTGAAACTGGGGAGCCTTTTCTTACTTCAGGTTGCCCGAGCTGTAATCGACCATTTTATAATGAAAAACCAAGTGGTCCAATATTTAATTATCCAAGGAAATTACGCGGTGAAGAGGTTTCTGTAATAAAGCAACAATTATGCCTGTAGCTGTAACTTTTGGTAGTTTGGTGGAAGATTATTTTTGTGTACTTTCCATTTGGGGTTTTTGTGTGAAAGTTTCTGGTTGCTTTGGTTTCTGACGCGTGATGTTTTCAACAATACGCCAAAAATCATCCATTGTTAATCCTTTTTGAAGATCTTTCATTAGTTTTTTGACTTGGTAAAAAGTCATTTGTGTTTCGCCTTTGTCAAGGCGTTCTTGGGGGCTTTTTATGTATCTTAATAGTTCGTCCATTTGCCTTGGTGAGGCTCTAACGTTTGCTTGTTCGAGAAGCCTCTGAATCAGTGTTTGCCCAGTATTTCTGCCAACGAAAAATTTTGTTTCACGCCCGATAATTTCAGGCGGGAAGGGTTCAAAAAGCAGAGGTTGAGCGCGCAACTGCTCTATTTCGTCATCTACCTCACGTGCAAAAAGATTTTCACCTATTATTGGCTTATGAAATTGGATTGGCAGTGCAAAGGCTTTTTCAGCTGTTTGAGCTAACCTGTACACTTTTTCTAAGTCTACCCCGGTGTCTATGTTGTACAGAAGTTCTAAACTGGCAACTACCTCCTCAAATGGTGCTATTCCTGCACGTTCTCCGAAACCTGCGATGCAAGTGTGTAGGTATGTTGCACCTTCTTCCACTGCAGCTAAGGTATTGGCAGTAGCTAAACCGAAGTCGTTATGGCAATGTATGGAAATGGTTGTTTTCTTTTTTGTGTTTTCGGATAGACCATCTCGCACATGTGACATCAGATAGTGCATTGAGAGTGGTCTTAAGAAGCCTACTGAGTCAGCTACACCAAGTCTGCTGGCACCAGCTGCAGCGGCAGTTTCGAAGATTTGCAGTATTTCTTCTATTGAGGTTCGTGATGCGTCCATGAGCATGAAGGATACGTTTGCGCCATGTTTTTTGGCGTGTTCTATACTTTCTGTTGTTTGGCGCAGAATTTGTTCTTTGTTGGTTTTAAGTCGGCATTGTAGATTGAGTTCGTTGAATGGGGTTTCTATTGCTATTTCTTTTATTCCGCATTCTAAACAGGCGTCAACGCTGGTTTTGGTTGGTTGCGCTGAGGCTGCTAGAGTTACTTTTTCGAAGGCTTCATTTGCTATTCGTTTTACGCTGCGTTTATCATCGTCTGAAAGCGAAGGGAAGCCAACGTTGATTATACTTATTCCTGATTCGTCCATGAGTTTAGCTAGTTTGACTTGTTCTACGTAAGTTAGGAAAACAGTTGGTGTTTTTAGCCCTTCTCTGAAGGTTTCGTCTATAATGAAGACTCTTTGGGGGAGTTTTGGTGGTAGGGTTTTTCTTAAGCGATTGTAATTTGTGATTAGTCCTTGTGCTTCAAGTTTTTTGAATATTGACTTTCTCATCAAATACACAGTCCGACAAATGCGACCCGAATACAATGTGTAATCTGCTAATTCTAATATAAAAATTAAGTGCATACACGAGTATTTCTATGGACAGGCTGTTTGAAATTATTTATAAGCATGTGGTTTTGTGTTGGCTATCTTTTGGAAATAAAGTCGATCTACTTCTAGTTTAAAGCAAAAAGATTTTTTGAAGGCATTCTTGGCAGATTACTTTTCAATCATTATTCTCGTTGAGATGACTATTTCTGTGACTTTTGTGTTGTCTATGTCCACATACATTGAAGCCCAACTTCTGGTGTCTTTTTGCAGTATTACGATTGCGTTGGTTGCTTTTTATAGTAACAGAACCATCTACGGCGACAACAGATTTGATTATTGGCTTTATCACGGTTATGTTGTAGTCTTCATTGAGTAAGATCTGCACGTTACTATCTGTCTTTGCGATATCGATTACTTGATACTTAAAATTCTTACTGATCTCAATGGCGCTAAATCCTTTGAAAGAATGAGTTGTAAAGCTGCTGTATAATCTATTAAAACTCATCTTAACGCAACATGTGCATAATGGACTATTGCTGACGTCTAATGGCGTAGCGTGCATGTCCGTGGTGTCGTTTCCGCTTTTAGTGGTGTTGTCAGCCTGAACCATAATGAGCAAAAGCTACTCGCAATGATTGTGAGTATTGTAAGATCAATCTTGTTAAAATTGCATTTTTTATTTATCAACACCTGCTTTTTTATATTTAAAATACTATTTTAGGTAATTATTAAATAATTTTTTTAAATCTTAACTAAAATTGCTTCCTAATCAACGCATACTTTTCCAGTAAATTCTGAAAATTTTCATAATACGACGCAACTCGATATTGTGATAGTAGTCATAACCCCGAATACTCTCGAGGAGGTGAATTTTTCCAACACCAGCTCAAGCGCAAACGTCAACATAGAAACACATAACGCGGATTGAACATGAAAAGTGCTATTTTGAGTATTACATGTCAATGGCATACAAAAAACAGAATCCTAATTGTTAAATGTACTTTAAGTCACACATATAGTTAGATGCACATGCCCAAGAAACTAATAGCAGCAGCAACCTTGATTTTTCTACTTCTACTTGTAGGGATCATTGCAGTGCAACTCAACAACGAAGAGAAAACCAGCACAGAGTCAAATATGCCCTTTATGGCTATGCCTGAAGAATACATCAACTATACGATAATCAGGGTAAATGGAAAACCGTGGGCAAAAGTCGATGGCATTTACCCTATACAAACTCGAAGTTGGACTAACCATCTGATGATGGTCTACCCCATACCACCAGGCACAATTAACATTACAATTACAATGGATGAAAACCAACTTGAATGGAGCAACTTCACTGAACTCTACCCTAATGCCCTTCATTATACAGCACTAGGCAACTGGACCATGATAAGCTGCATATTAAACAGGGTTCCTGAATACTTTACTCTAAAAATCCATTATGAACACCCATTGGTACTAATTAACGGAAGCTACACGTTCTTATACGACCTCAACATCCGTGACTATTTGTCATCAATCTCACCTAGGTCCACAGCATACTTCACAATACACATGAAAATCAATTACGAAAATCTGAAAGTGAAAACAATAGCCACAGACGGGAAAATAACGCCAATTAACTATACAACCAAAACAAATAATATTATAAACACGATAACATTTCAAGTGATATCAGAATATGGAAAACCACTCCTAGGTGACATACTAGGAACATTCACAGAAAAGCCTAACTAACCCACACCACAAACAAAACCTTTTGGTCAGTAAATCAAAACAAGCATCCCACAACATGAGACTACATAAACAAAAAAAACTCGTAACCAAAACACAAAACGCCATAATTGTAATAGTAACGTGTAAACAAGTTATCTAATGAAACAAACCGCTGCGTAACCAACAACGCTGGAGAAATCACCTGTTATGTCGCCACTAGTTTTATAGCATAAAAGTTGAGCAACTTTAGCGCCTAAAGCTTTTGCAGCAACAACCAAAGAAGCCATCGGTCCATAACCACATGCAGTTACATCTCGCTGATCTATAACTGAGTAGAACTGCTCCTCATTCATGTCCTCAATCGTCTTAAGCGCAGCTAAATCCTTAACTGAAGCATTATGCTGTGGTTCATAATGCGTCATATCCGAGGACGCGATTATCACAGCGTTTTTATCGGCTAAAACCTCCGCCAAAGCCTTACCAACTTCCACTGCAGAAGCCAAATCCTGCATCTGGAAACATATTGGCACAAACTTGAAGTTCGAACCATAAAGATACTGTATAAAGGGCAACTGAACCTCTATAGAATGCTCCTCAACATGAGCTGTTTCATCAACATCAATTATTTTTGCTGCATTCACTAGCCTATTTGCAGTTTCACCGTCAACCTCAACACTGCCCAGCGGCGTCCGCCAAAAACCGTCATTCACCGTTGCTAAGGCACTACCTAAACCAGTGTGATTGGGACCAAGAATAACTACGACGTCAGGTTTTCCATCTGACGCCAATGCATAGTATGCATGTGCCGCGACTGCACCTGAGTATTCGTAGCCTGCATGAGGACAAACTAACCCAATTATGCTCTTTAACCGTGCATCATTAATTTTTGGAATCTTGCCAGGTCCAAATTTATGTAGAAAACATTTTTCTATTTGAAATCTCAATGCGTCGGCATTTCCCGCGTAGAACGTACCTGCCACGCTGGGAAGCCGAATTTTCAAAACTCTATGATTCCTCCTCTTCTTTTGAGATTTTCGCCTCGAAGTCCTCGATTGTCACCGCTAGGTCCGCATCAGCTGCCAATTCACCCCTTTCACGAAGAAGTTGCCTTGCGAGAAGCCAGAAAATTACAGCTAACGCTCTTCGTCCCTTATTATTTGTGGGAATAACCAAGTCTACTCCAGCAAACTCGTTGTCAGTGCTGCATAAAGCCACTATGGGTATACCAACCGTTGCGGCTTCCTTTACAGCCTGGGCATCCGTCCGCGGATCAGAAACCACTATTACTTCTGGGTCAACACGGCTAGGATATAAAGGATTGGATAATAAACCAGGAATAAAACGACCTGCAAGCGGCGTTGCGCCAGTAACCTCGCAGAATTTCTTTATAGGTTCTTGAGCATAGAGTCTAGTTGCAGCGACAGCGATTTTCGCAGGTTCAAACCGCGCCAAGAATTTTGCGGCAACCCTTATGCGATCATCAGTTTTCTTCACGTCCAGAACAAACAAACCATCGGATCTAACACGATAGATAAAGGTTTCCATATCACGGGTTTTCATCCTTGTTCCAATATGTATACCCGCGGATAATATCGTATCCCTTGGAAGCAGAAGTTCCTCTGCTTCTGGAGCCTCTTGATCATTCGCGGTTTCAGAAGGGGGTTCTTCAAGTTCTTTTATTTCATCTTTTGCCATTTTTCATTCCTCCTCAAAATATTTTTAAATCAGCCATTTCAGCTCTATCTCCAAGAAAATGCTCTATCCGTATTAATTCGTTTATTTTTGCAACACGTGCGCCCTCAACAATGCCTGTCTTTATAATTGGGCACTTTAAAGCTACAGCCAAGTGAGCTATATGCCAATCACACGTATCACCTGACCTATGTGAAACCACCGTTGCGTAGCCATGCCTTTGGGCTGTCTTAATTGTGTAAATAGCATCGGTTAATGTACCTATCTGGTTAACTTTGATTATAATAGCGTTCGCTGCATTCTGTTTTATGCCTCGAGTTAGCCGCTCATTATTAGTCGTGAATAAATCATCACCACAAACCAAGCAATTCTTGGTTTTCTTTGTAAGTTCTGCAAAGCTTTCATAATCTTCTTCATGGAATGGATCTTCAACATAGATAAGATTGTATTTTTCAATCAACTCTCGGATAAATTCTAATTGTTCAGCGGTGTCAAGCTTTTTCTCTGCTCTCTCATAAACATATTTTTCCTCTTTTTCTTTCCATAACGCTGAAGCTGCAATATCTACACCGAAACCGCATTCGAAATCCATTTCATTGCTTACCTCTTCACAGGCTTTAGCGATAATTTCAAAAGCCTCCTCATCAGTTATGTTGGCAATCCATGCACCCTCGTCACTTTTGCCGCCACTGAAAATGGCACTTTTTCTTTTCAAGGCATCGCCTATTTTTCTGTGAATCAACGAGTTTGCAGCAGCAGCTTCCAGAAACGTTTCTGCACCGTGAGGTAACGCAAGAAACTCTTGAATATCAGGTGTCTTGCCACGTGTATGCTGCCCACCACTTATACAATTTCCAAGCGGATAAGGCAAAATGTTAGCGGTGTTACCACCCAGAAACTGGAATAAAAGAAGATTATGCGAGTTTGCTGCTGCTTCAGCATTTGCGAGGCTAATTGCAAAGGCAGTATTACCGCCTATTGTTTTGAAGTTTGTTGTACCATCAATCTCATGTAGGGTGCCGTCAATTTCTTCCTGGAAGTCAGCATTTAAACCTGCAAGTTCAGGCGCTATTAGATCGTCGATTTTTTTTATAGCCTGATCTACTCCGCCTTGCGGATAATAAACCACTTCTGCTTTACCACGGCTTTTTCCTGCAGGTGCAGAGGCTCTTCCAAAACCATTCGTAGTTATGACGTCAACTTCTATTGTCTCTTCGCCTCTGCTATTGAAGATTTTCCGAGCTATTACGTCCTCAATTATTGATGACACGATTGTTATCCTCAAGTGCGCTATACTCTTTATGTAGCTATTATTTTAGCTTTCGGAAAAGAATGCCTATTTATGTTGATTTTTTATTACACAACGCGGTATTTTGAATTGGTGAGACCTTTTGTGCTTTAAACTAAACAACCTGCTCATAGGAGGTGACGTGCTATGCCGACAAGTCGCGGTTTTCTCATTAGAACCTTGGCTAGAACTGAAAGTTTTGCGCCGCGTGTGAAGTCTATTATGTCTTCTGGCTTTAATGCGTCAGCAAGATCATTGAGGTCGGCATCCGATAATTTTTCTATTGTTTCACGTAACTTCTCTACTTTTTTAAGATAAATGCCTCTTTCTTTCCACCATAATTCATTATATTTTGATAATGACGCTTTTGACACGTCATTCTTTTTTAGACACTGAGCTATTACATCAGCAGCCATTTGACCAGAAATAACCGCTTCTTTTATGCCGCCACCATGAATTGGGTTAACATGATTAGCTGCTTCTCCGCAAAGCAAAAAACCATTTGCCACCATATCCTTTGCTATTCCACCAACTGGTACACAGCCAGCGTTTACCTCCAAAATGGAGCCTTTACTTATTTCAGGATGCAATTTTAGAAACTCGTCAAGAAAAACTTTAGGCTTTTTTTCTTGTGGGATTATGCCGAGTCCTACGTTTGCCTTGTGCTGACCTTTAGGGAATACCCATACGTAGCCTCTTGGCGCCAAAACATTTGATAAATAGATGTGGATTAAGTCTGGATCTACATCCACATTTGCCATTTCATATTGCAAGCATGAGTCAATGAGAGACAATTTTGAGTATATCCCTAATGCCTTATTTCTTAAAGGTGATTCAGCGCCTGTTGCACATACTATAACCCGCGCTTTTTCTTCAAACTCGCCACCTAGAAATTCGCCTTTGACACCTATGAAATAGCCGCTTGCGTCCTTGATTATGTCCGAAATAAAAGTGTTAGCTTGTACTACTGCACCAGCTTTAATTGCTTCTTCTGCGAGCCATTTGTCAAACACTTTCCTTTCAAGCACAAATCCGCCTTCAGATAATATTGCATCTAAATATCGTCCATCCGGCGCATATAATCTAGCACCTTTTATTCTCTGTGCAATACACTTGTCAGGTATTTTCCCAATGAAACGTTGAGAAGCCTCACTTATCCCTTCGCCACAACGTTTTGGCGCACCAATTTCAGCTCTTTTGTCAAATACTTTAACTGAAAAACCTTGCTCTGCTAGTCTTTTCGCGCATGCTGTTCCAGCTGGCCCAGCGCCAATTATTATAACGTCATTCATTGTTTTGTCACCTTTATTGCCTCTACAGGGCAGGCTTTTTCACATATGCCACAAAAAGTGCACAACACCTCATCACGAACAATGTTGTCTTTTAGATCTAGAGCCGCGGTGGGGCATACGGACACGCACCCGCCGCATCTGAGGCATCTATTATTATTTATGTGCCATGTCATGCAAACGCCAACCTGTAAATGTCTGATATACTTTGTATATCTTGTTTTATAAGTAAACCCTTATAAACCCTGAAGTAAGCTATAGCACACCAGGTGTGAGCGCCGTGAGCACCACATTGACTTTAAGCGCGGAACTACGTAAACTAGTGGAAAAACGCATTGAACAAACATTACGAGGCATAGAAGATACACTGAATCAAATAGTTGCAAATCAGAAAATCACGCCTAAAGAATTGAAAGAGGAACTGCAAAGTCTAGAAGAAAGCTTTACGGTACTATTTCAAAAATGGAATTTAGAAATTCTTTATACACTTTTCCTCAAAACTTCAGTAGGCTTTGGCGAGTTTAAAAAAACCCTCAATATAAACTCGCGCACGCTATCAGATAAGCTTAAAATGCTTAAGACACATGGCTACATCGACAGAACCGTTGACACTGGTCCTCCTTTAAGAGTGACGTATACGCTGACGATGAAAGGAAAAAACACTGTGCTTTTAGCATTACCCTTGCTCTATTATTCAAGTTCTGCATAAAAAGCATAATATAGTAGAACTACAATTTTTTTTCTCACCGCGAGTTTTCAGCCTTTTTCAACGGCAAAAATATGCGCGTAGTTTCTTTTATGGTTTCAAAAACCATACATGTCAGTGTCTTTTCAAGTCCCCTGATGAGCCGCAGCTTATCTACAACAAATTTCCCAACAGCGTCCACGTTTTCAGCTCTAAGCTTGATAAGTAGATCCCAATCGCCAGTAATAATGTGCACTTCTTGTACTTCTGGAAACTTGGCGATCTCCTCCGCGACTAACCGTTGTGAGATTGGGGTCTCATCAGCCTTTGCTCTGTAAGAAACAGACGCCAGTATGAACGCGGTTGTACTTGAACCAAGCTTTTCTGGTGCTACAATTGCGCGGTATCCCTTGATTATGCCGTATTCTTCCATACGCTTTATTTTCGCGAAGACTGTGGTTATAGGCACGTTGATTTTTTTGGCTATCTGCTTAGCGGTAAGGCTACTGTTTTCCTGTATTATCGACAGAATCGCCAAGTCTTTTTCATCAAGTTTAAGTGACATGATTGTAATTATTATAAAATATAGCTATAAAAACTTATAGTTTTTGTGATAATTATAATTTTTTTCATAAAAAATTTATTAACCACGCTGTACAACTTCTTTCAAAAACTGTAAAAGGAAGAGACAGATAAACTTGAAAAGGCAACAATCTATCACGTTACAAAATGCTCCTGTTGAAATCCCAAAACCCTTAGAGCAACTTTCAGAGAAAGAACTTGAAAGAAAAGTATACATTGGTAAGGTGATGACGTACACTCTGAGAAATCTAACAACACAATTCGTGGAACATAATTTTCAATGGTTACTTCCAGTGTCACTTTCACCCGTGACTGATCCATTGTGGCCTGATCCTGGCGCGTCCATTGAAAAACGAGTTGAAGTAGACATTTACGGAAGGACTGTCCGCACAACAGCAAGCATGATAATACATAAGATAATAGCCTCTTCAACAGCTTATCCGAAGTTGTTTATCCTTTCACCTAATGTGCGCATAGAAAAAAGAGAACGCGCATATACTGGCAAGCACGTCTATGAGTTTACACAATTAGATTTCGAAGTTAGAAACGCTACGTCAAATGACATTATTAACTTTGTTAGCGATCTAGTATGCAATCTTGTTGCCAGCTTAAAACGTGACCTGAAACAAGAACTCACCTATTTAGGCAGATATGACACATTGAAAGTTCCAAAGAAACCATTCAAAATTTGCGATAAGCAAGAACTAGAAAAAGAGTACGGTGTAGAGTGGGAAACATGTGTAGCTATGGCAAATAGTGATCCTGTATGGATAACTAACATACCCCGCGAGTTCTATGACTTTGAAGACTTTCAAACAGGCATATGGGACAACTATGATTTATTCATGCCGCAATATGGGGAGGTGCTTTCAGGCGCTAAGAGGGAATGGGAATACGAAAAAATACTTAAAAAAATCGAACGTGATAAAATCAACAAAGACAACTATGCGCCATTGCTAAAACTTGCAAAACAGGGCAAAATAAAACCTAGTGCAGGAGCAGGAATAGGCATTGAACGCATTGTCGGATGGTTGACAGGAGTTGCGCACATCGCTGAGACACAACCGTTTCCGCGAGTTCCAGGCACAGTAAACGACCTTTAAAATAGGGGTAAAATTTGCACGTGAATTAACCCTTTTTCTACACAAAGTTTATCATTTACCCATGCAACTCACAGAGAGGATAAAAACTGAAAAACCGCTAACCAAAAAGCAACTAGAAAACAACTAAATTACTAGATAAAAGTGACAAAAAATATGAATCCGTACCTTGAAGTGCTCAAGCCAAAACTAAGCCAAAAAGACTATGAGAAATTATCAGCGATAAGCCACCCAATAGTTCACGAGTTCATAGCCAAAGCTAATGATCTCTGCAACCCGCAGGATATTTTTATTTGCAGCGACTCGACTGAAGACCTAGAACATATCCGCAAACAAGCAATCGCCACAGGCGAAGAAAAAGCAATACTAAAAACACCAGGACACACTGTACACTTTGATGGCATCTATGACCAAGGCAGAGACAGACAAGCTACTAAATACTTAGTCCCAAAAGGAATAACGTTAAGCAAAGCACTTAACCAAATCGATAGGCAAGAAGGCTTAGCTGAAGTCAGAAGTTTACTCAGAGATTCAATGAAAGATCGCACAATGATAGTACGGTTCATATCGCTTGGTCCTCCAAACTCTGTATTTACAATTCTTGGACTTCAATGTACAGACTCTTGGTATGTGGCACATTCTGAGACGCTGCTCTACAGGCCAGGCTACCAGGTGTTCATCAATGCAGGGCTAGATAAAGACTTCCTACGTGTTCTGCATTCAGCAGGTAAACTGAGCAGTAACATGACCAGTGCTGAACATGAAAAGAAACGCATTTACATTGACCACATGGATAACACGATATACAGCGTTAACACACAGTATGCAGGTAACTCCGTAGGCTTCAAGAAACTTGCTTTCCGATTAGCTATTCGCAAAGCCAACTATGAGGGTTGGTTAGCAGAGCACATGCTGCTCATGGGTGTTCACGGACCAGGCGGACGCAAAACTTACTTCGCAGGTGCGTTCCCCAGTGCTTGCGGCAAAACATCCACGGCAATGTTACCAGGCGAAACTATACTCGGTGATGATATTGCTTATATACGCAACATTGACTCAGTTGCTCGCGCAGTCAACGTTGAATCAGGCATCTTTGGTATTATCCAAGATGTCAACCCTAAAGATGATCCCTTGATCTATAAAGTACTCACTAGTCCAGGAGAAGTGATTTTTTCCAACGTTTTAGTTAGAGATGGCAAACCCTATTGGCTAGGCATGGGCTGCGAGTTACCTCAAGATGGAATAAACTTTTCAGGTGAATGGTGGGACGGGAAAGTAGATGAAAACGGCGAAAAGATACCGCCAGCACATAAGAACGCCCGTTACACTGTATCATTAAAAGCATTTGAAAACTGCGATCCGGAACTGGATAATCCAGAAGGCGTAGAATTGTCAGCAATAATGTATGGTGGGCGTGACGCTAAGGCTTATGTGCCCGTTCAACAGAGCTTTAACTGGGAACATGGTATAATTGCTTATGGTGCTTCTCTAGAAACAGAAACAACCTACGCTATTGTAGGCAAAGAAGGCGTACCAGAAATTAACATGATGAGCATTCAAGACTTCATTTCCATTCCCTTCGGACAAAACATCCGCAACAACTTGGAGTTCGGAAAGAAACTCAAGAAGGCACCTGTTATCTTCGGCGTCAACTATTTCCTACGTGAACTTGGCAACGGCAAATTTCTAAATGAAATCCAAGATAAACACGTGTGGTTGAAGTGGATGGAACTGCGTGTCCACAACGAAGTGGAAGCAATAAAGTCGCCTACAGGTTACTTGCCACTCTATGAGGACTTGCGGAAACTCTTCAAGCAAGTTTTAGGCAAAAACTACAACAAAGAAGATTATAACAAACAATTCACCATAAGGGTTCCTGAAAACTTGGCGAAAATAGAACGCGTACAACGATTTTATCAGGAAAACGTCTCGGACACACCACTGGAACTCTTCGGTATCCTCTATCTACAACGTGAACGTTTACTGGAAGCCCAAAAACGCTTTGGCGACTATATCCCACCCGAAAAGTTTGATAAACATTAAAAATACTGATTAGGAATTCATAACCGTTAATAGTGTTCATCACGCATGAAGGACGAAATAAAGGAGAAGTAAAAAGCCATGATGAACGGAGTAACTGTAAAAAAAGGCGCAATCTACACGATAGATCTGATAACAATTGAAGGTGATGGTGCTTTTCCATGCCCAAAATGTGGTATCGTAATATCACCTGATGACGAGACTGAAGAAGTCTACAAAATAATCGAAACAAAAGTCGTAAATGATGAACTATCAGAACTCGTTATTATGTGCGAAAACTGCGGCAGCACTATAAGAATTTCTGGTTTTCAAGCGGTAAATAATTTAGCTATTGTGTAGAAAAAGCGTTATTAGATTGATCTTTTTTATAATTATTAGTTGACGTCTCATATGCAGGACTAAAAAATGCACTACAACTTATAAGAAAACTCGTTTCCAAGGGATGTAGTGGGTATATGCTATTAATAATATTTTTCAAGAAGCAATGAGCAAATTCATTTTGCCTACAGAAATATATTATATTGAAATGGCAGTAATAATAGATCAATAATACCCTTCAAGCCTATAGGAGTTGGAAAAAATTGCTTAAAGGTATACGAATTACTCTATCAGAAGAGAGACTAGAAGATGCTTGGTTTGACTTGAGTCTACGGCAACTAAGGGTTGGTGAAGTGCGCTTTTACAAAGTTGACGATTTGCTAACAGGTAAATGGCTTTTCAAAGTTTGCATTGACAGAGAAAACAATAAAGTTATGGTAAAGGCTATAAAGTGTCCTCCCGGAAAATTATACTCTCAACTTGAAGGTAATACAATGCTGTTCCAGAAGAGCATAATCAGCGATGAACTGTTTTATGACATAATCTCGCTTGCGCATGTTAATAGTGAAGGTAAAGTACATAGAGAAATCGTAAAGAGTTTAGATAAGGTGCCTGCAGTTATTCGTCAAAACTTTGAGGTTAAACCTTATGAGGAGGCAACTGGCAGAAAACTACCAGCAAATTATTTTGTAACCTTGTCGAAAAAAGATAATGAGAAAGACATGATTACGCTCTTTCTGCTTCAAAGAGGGTGGACACTTCCTCCTGAAGAAAAGCAGAAAACCTTGAATTTGATGGTGTTAATTAAAAAATTAGAAAAAACAAGTGTTGCTGAACTCTACAGCATCGCGGCGGAACAGTTTGGCATAGAAAAAGAAAACATTAATAACATGCTGGCAGAGTTAGAGGCAAAGGGAAAAATAAAGCGATTAGACGAAAATTTTGTTAAAATAGCATAGTTCTCAGCGGAAAAGCTCACGCAATACGTCCTCAGCTTGGAATTCCTCGCGTGATCTCACAGAAGCTTCTTCCACGTAAAGTTTAACCGCCCGTTTGATTACGTCTTCACTTATAGGAATATAGTCAAGATCAGAATTGAAATAGCTTAAAAGCGAGGCGGCACAAGCAAATTTTACTACGTTGATTTCTAGGCGTGCTGAGAACTTCATGCTTCCAGGTATTCTTTTAAGGATAGCCTCTCGTGCTCTGCTAATAGCAGTGTAGACTTCAGGTGTAACCATTACAGGCTTAGGCGGAAAGCGTCCCTTCACAAGCGGATGCCCAGTTTCGATAGCGTATACCAGCGCTACATGATCCCTAATCTGCTGTGCACCTTTGTCAACACTTACTTCGCCTAGGGCCAAACGCATCTGGCTTTTCGCGATCTCAACAAACCTTTCTTTTGTGAGTCGATGCAGCCTGCATATCATACGATCTTCGATAGCGTTAAAATTTGGGTCTCCTATGGTAACTGCGTAGCCTCTTCCCATGACTTGTGTATTATAGTTCACGCTGAAAAAGGAGCTAAATCTGTAAGGTCCAATTATTTCTCTGTGGAGTTCGTGTTTGATTTCGCCACGTTCCATTGCAATTTTCAGGACATCAACCATGCCTGAATAGCGGAACCAATCATTGAATTCTGGCACAATAAAATTAAATGTACGTCCCGCGTACGCTTGGCCTATACGTATAAAACGTGCAGGGGTGATTCCACCGCAATATCGATTTCTGCCTGGCACACCGTGAGGTTTAATTTTTCCGTCTGGAACACCAAGGATTAAGTCACGTGTGGAAAAGCTTTTACCCGTGCCAGGTTCACCGAAAAGGGCAAATGACCAGCCAGTTCGCATGCCTGTTCGGGCACCCTGCGGATTTATGATTTCTACATCTGCGATTGCATACTGCTGTAAAATGCTGAGGAAGCCGTCAAAATAGAGTACTTCTCCGAAAAGGTTTTGGAGATAATCTGCAAGGTAACTGGCAGAGAAAGTTTTGCCGAATTTTATTGTTTGATTAAGCCTATTTTTAAGCAGATCGTTCAAGTATTTATCAAGTTCTGCGTCCATCTTTTCAATTCTTTGGCGTTCATCTTCTAGATAATCTGTTTTTTCTACAGCCTCAACGGTTGGCGCACTTGCAGCAGATGCAGTTGTGCTCATATATTCTGCAGATGGAATGCCTAATTCGGCGCGGAATATGGGTAAAGTCTCCTCAAGCATTTTCCATTCGCTATACGTCTCACCTTTATATGTAGGCACAACAGCTTTTAATTGTTCAAGCTTGATCATAACGGTATTAGGATCAAAATTTTGTTTCTGTGCTTCTTTGTACTCTTTTAAGCCAAAGTTGCCTCCTGTTTGTACCATTGTTCTTAATATAGATATTCCGTCTTTTCCGTATTTTTTCGCTGTTTCGGTAATTGCGGCTTTAATTTTCCCCAAGTATCCCTTTAAGCTTAAGGTGCCCTCTTCAAAGGTGTAGTGCTTGCCGCGAAAAGCTACCCAACTGCGTGCCTTATATTTGCTGAATATTTCTTGAAGACAAGTGTCACTGACATTCTGCGCTATTTCTAGTGCTGCAGTATCTATATCGATTTCCCAGTAGTGCGTAAATTGTGTAAAGTATGGAATTTCAAGATTTTTACCTATTTCGTAGATTTCCGTTACTGGGAAAGCTCTTTTTATAAGAAGTTTTCTTTCCACAATTTTATCATCGGTAGTCATATTTGTCCCTCCTTGAGGCTTTTTAGAATAGTTGCGCTTTCCTCGGCGGTTAACCACTGGTTTTGCGCTGCTTCTGAAAGACCATTATTAAGATTTTCTTCAAAATCTTCTTGGTTCAAAAGGTTGTTAGCGCGGCATAAAAGGTACACATTCTGCCTAAAAATATCGTCACCATTTAGTTTTTTGAATATTGATTCGGTGAGTAGCCCGTGAAGTTCATTGGATAAGGGGTGCACAATTGATTTTAATCTTGGCTCAGATGTTAACGTTAAAATTTTACGTAACCCTTGGATCATGCTTATGTCTTCTGAAATTGTCATGGGTGTAAACAGGCTGAATCGCTCTTCATTATCTTTCAGGTATGTTACTAAATAAATTGGTATACATACCATTAATGTGTCAAATAGTTGCAAGTTGACTGCAATTTGCTCCCTAAGAGCTGAATCCACCTGTTTCAGTTCATTTAGCAAATCCATGAAATTTTTTGTTATTGCTGCAGCATCAGATTTTATGGTGTTGAGATATTTTTTTCTCGCATCTATTTTGCTTTCATAAATGTCATTGAGTTGCTTGATTTTTTCCTCTTCGCGTGTTATGCTAGCTTGAAGTTCGTCTTTGATTTTTCTAAGACTTTTTTCTTCCTCTTTTTTTAAAGCATCAACAGTATTGGAAAGTATGCGGAGTTCTTTTTTGATGTTGTTTATTTCCCGATCATACCTCTCAATAGTATAACTAGGTATTCTCTTCTTTTGGGCAATTGCTTTACGTTGCTCTATAGCGTGAAGTTTCTCTATGTATTTCCCACGTTTTTTATCTAAAGTCCCAAGTTTTTTTTCCGACATTTTAATTAACTGTGCTATAGATTTGTCACTCCTAAGTTTTAGTTGCTGAACTGTCTTTTCAATCTGAAATTTCAATGCAGCAATATCGATTTCACGTTTTTCTTTAATCAGTTCCACTTCATTCATTGTCATATGCTCGTGAAAGTGTATTTTCTCATTTAGAAATTCTAAAGCATATTGAAGCCCTTTAATATTAGCGGAAATTTGCCGTATACAACTTGCAACCATGTTTTTAATTGCGTCTGCTGCTGTTTCATCGATTTCCTGTGGCAAGAAAGCCAATTTTTCGTCACTGAGTTCCACACAACTATTGATTAGGTGCCGCAAAAACTTCAGCAGGTTCTTATTTGTTATCAAAGCTTTAACTGGCACGTTAATGATTGATGAGGATTTTTCAGAATTTTTGGCGTACAAGGTTAATGTAGTCGCGAATTCCTTAGGAAATATAGAATTTCTTTGTAAATCCTCAATGAAGGGCATTATGTTTGTGGGTTCTTTAAAGGTGAGGTTAAATATTGAATATGCTAAACTATCAATGAAAATATGGGAGCTTTCAAGTGGGATTGCCCAGATGGGATAGTAAAGTTTTGATAGGAACAATATTTTTTCTGTTGTATCCCTCAAGAAGCGGGCTTTCCTTCGTTGTAATATAGCTAAACATGTGACACATGCGAGTTCTGCTGGATAACTTATGGAGTTTTGGTTTTTAGCGTCGAATAAGAATGGAGTAACTAAACGTTTAATTGTCACTTTACGATCACGGTAATATATACACATGATGGTGCTCAAAACTTTTGCGAGCCTATTTTATGTTAGGTTGGATTCTTTTGGCATTAGAAGAATAGCTTCAGAATTAAATTGGGGTGTGCTTGTGCTTCTGTTAAGTAAATTAAAAATATTAGCAGATTTTTTTAGATACAATTATTCAGGTATAAGAAGAAGCTTAATTATTGGTACTAATTGTGTAAAAAATCAGGGGACCACGTGCTGTAAAGAGCCAATGTGCATATTTTACAGTTTCCATCTACAACTCTACTTATTGTAACTGATGATACTAAAAATTTTTAAAAGCTAAGGCGCAGACGGAACGTGAATAGCACACCATTTGAACCAATTCATCACACTGCAGACGCACGGTCAGAAAATGATGTTTTGCGATACCGCTAATTGATCACTTTACGTTTTCGGCATAGCTGGATTAGTAACATCGGCGGTAGTTAACACTAACGCGATTGCAAAAAGTATGATTCTTGCCGATAATGCAGACTCGAATCAAATTGTCGATTTCGCTGTGCTTGTGCGCATGGTAAAAGCAATGCTTTACATGTACTGTTTTTTATTATCACAGTGTCACTGCCTACAGGGTTTTGGGGGTACTGTGCCAACGGGTTGTAGTTGCTAATTGTTGCCGCCGCTGGTGGGGTTTCTTCGGAAATCATACACATGGATTTTAGGTAAAAATTGGCTGTACGTGTCGTTTAAATACAACTATTTATAGAATCTTAGTAGGTGATAGGATGTCACATAGAAACTTGATGAAATCTAAAAAAGCCATATCACCTATACTTGCGACGCTTCTGCTCATAGTTATCGTTGTAGCAGCTGTAGTCGTAATCTACGCGTGGGTCATGAGTTACATGGGTACAACGACGCAGCAGGCAGGATTCATTCCATACAAAGCAAACGTAGCCTTCATAGAAGAAAATAGTGACAAAAAAATAAAGATAGACATAGGTAATTCTGGAACCTCAAGCGGGAAAATAGCTGCAATATACATCGGAACATCAGCTTCACAACTCGAAGCGCAAACGGTAACACCCTCTCTTTCAGCAACATCAATCAATGCAGGAGCAATCCAAAGCTTTAATGTTACCTATAACTGGTCGACAGGTACTACGTACTATTTCAAAGTGGTACCTACCTCAGGCGCGGCATTAGAGTTCCAAGCAACACCGTAAACAATTTTTCTACCTTTCTTTCTACCTTTAGCCGCTTCAAAAAGAGTCATCTAAAAACAAATTCTTATTAGTGAATCTAGAAGATTAAACTAAACACTCGCTAAATCGGAAAGTGAACTAGATATGCAAGTGGCCTTAGAAGCTGCAAAAATAACGCTTTCACTGGCTATACTGTTTTACGCTTCGTGGAGAGACTACAAAACCAGAGAAGTTACAAACCGCGCTTGGATAATCTATGCGCCACCAGCGCTATCGCTGTCGCTCGCTGAACTCTTGCTATATGAGCCGGCAAAACTACCAATGTTCGGCTTAAGCATAGGAGTAACTATCGCTATAGCCTTCGTCCTGTTCTATTCAGGCGGTTTCGGCGGCGCAGACTCCAAAGCCCTCATGTGCATCGCCATGGCTTTACCGTTTGCCCCATCAACGCTTTTCTCGCCAGTTATATCTGCAGCACTGTCGCCTCTTGCTCAAACCATTTTCCCACTGACAGTCCTCAGTAACTCTGTATTAATCGCCGCCTTCAGCGGCATAGTTTTAATACTGTACAATATGTTGTGGCGTTTGAGAACGAGGCAAAAATTGTTTGAAGGCACGCTTGCAAGCGAAAAAGCATGGAAAAAGCTGCTAGTTCTAATAACGGGTTACCGCGTAAATGTGGCTAAGCTACGGGCAAAGTGGCATATTTACCCGCTGGAGGACTTGGAAGAAAACAGCGATGGAGAAAGCGTTAGCCGGAGGCTTGTGGTTGTTCCGAAAGACGAAGGAAGAGATGATGTTGTAACGCGGCTTTCCAAGGCGGCTGAAGCTGGAAAAATCGGCAGCAATGTTTGGGCAACGCCGGGCTTGCCAATGCTTATATTTGTGACAGTAGGCTTAATCGTAGCGTTGCTGCTCGGGGATGTAGTTTGGCTTTTAGTCAGATTGGCATTCGAGTAAACTACTGTTGGAACCACAATGTGTGATTTTCTGTTAAGCAGTTTTTTTGCCTTTTTTCCAGTAAGAAAACGCAGCTGTCACCATGAGAACTGAACCACAACCAACAAAGGAAAATGCGCAGCCCGCGCCTAAGATACCGCTCGCCACTTCGCTTGAATAGTAAAATAAAGAACTTGCAGCGAACAAGGCTATGGATAATAATAACATGAAGATTTCAGTTTTGAATTCCACCCTCACTCCTCTCCCTTACACAGCCGCAAACGCACGTGTTTATGGACAATAGTTTACATTAACTATGGGAAACGTTATTTTAGCTTTTCGGAAATATATGTGCTTACGGAGAAAACGCGTTGCAGGCAAATTGGAAAAACGAGTTGCTAAGCTTTCTGCAGACAGAACATAAACAGTTAAGCGTAGTGGTCATGCCTGATTTTTTCCTCGATCGCATCATAAGCCTGAACTGCGGCGCTGAAAGATTTTACTCAATGGTTAATGCTGTGGCTGATAGAAAAGGCGGAAGCATCGACGGCATCGCTCAAGTAGATATACGAGGGGGAAACGCTGTTAACACCGCCACGGCATTAGCAGCATTGGGCGTCACGGTTACGCCGATAATCTGCACAAATAAGATAGGTCTACAACTATTAAAGTCCCATTTAGAGCCGTACTGCATTGACACTTCGCACGTGAAACTTTCAGCTAAAGCGTCTGTGACAACTGCGCTGGAGTTTAAAACTGAAGGTGGAACGGCGAACGTTATGCTTAGAGATGTTGGTTCACTCTGTGATTTTGGTCCTTCCAGGCTAACTGTGGGGGATTTTGAAGCGATTGAGCAGGCTGATTATGTTTGCGTATTCAACTGGGCGGGAACAAAGAAGTATGGAACGAAACTGGCACAGACAGTTTTTAGCAGGGTTAAAGCGAGAGGAAGGGGCAAGACGTATTTTGACACGGCAGATCCGACCCCAAATCAGGCAGCGACCACAGAGTTGCTGGATAAGGTGCTGAAGTCAAGGCAAGTGGACATTTTGAGCGTTAATGAGAATGAGGCAGTTTACTATGCGGAAATGCTTGACGAGAAGATAGAGGCATTACGTGGAAAAATACCTTTTGAAGAGTTAGCTATGGAAGCTGCGAGACTTCTTGCTAAGCAGTTTTTAGCGCGGATTGACTTGCACACTACGAGTTTCGCAGCTACATTCAACAAACAAGGCGAAGTTGTGGTTCCAGCGTTCAGAATCCAAGCGTTAAGAGCAACAGGTGCAGGTGACGCGTGGAACGCAGGTAACATACTGGGCGATGCTAACGCGCTTTCTGATGAGTGCCGGTTAGCTTTGGCTAACGCTGTTGCCGCTTGCTACTTAGCTAGTCCGCGAGGGGTCCATCCAACAAGGCGGAAATTGGCAGAATTCATTAGAAGACAAGAGAGTTAAGGATTAGATTATTGGCGCTGCTTGGTTATTTTTTACACCACGTAGACTTCTTGGATTGTGACCAAGCCATTATCGCCAACGATGCGTTTAAGTTCAGGAAGTAGCGGTTCAAGCTTTGTCTGCTCGTCTATTACCTCGATTATCATGGGCATGTTAACGGTGACACCTTCTAATTGTAATGTAGATTTGCCACGTTTGCCAAAGCCATTAACACCTGTCCACACTGTAGCGCCGCTAATTCTTGCGCTGGTAAGTAGCTCCATTATCAGTAAATGAAGACGTTTGCCGTCTAACGTATCGTTTTTCTTAATTCTAATTGTTACGTCCCACATTTTTAGCTTCACTTCAGTACCCGCTCCATGACCACGTTGCCTAATATTCTACCAGCGAGGACGGCTATAAATGATAAGCCTACGTTGGCGGCAACCTCTAAAAATGCGATGCCAAGCCGGTGATTGTCTAATAGATTTACTGTTTCCAGTTCAAAGGACGACATTGTCGTAAATGAGCCGCAAAAGCCTACCGCTACAAGCAGCGTGTATTTTGCATCGAGATTGAATGTTAACGAGATAACAGAGAAAACGCCTAGGATAAAGCAGCCAATGATGTTTACGGCTAATACGTTAACGGGTAAAGTGCCAATTGTAATTGGTGACTCAACTATTCTATAACGTAAGTATGCACCTGCCACTGCGCCGATTGCTAAGAGTAGGAAGTCCACAGCGTTCATTTGATCACTTTCACTTTTCTGTTGAGACATTTAGGTTGTTGACTTTCTAATTGCTGATTTGACAGCGCGTTAAAGCCAATGCCAAAGCATGGTTTGGGGTTGTATTTTCATATTAAAACCTACCGTCGATTTGGCAGGATTTGTGATGATACTACCTTGTTTGCGTCGTTGCCTTTAGATGGTTTAGTTTTGATATTTGCTTATGTTTTGAAATGTGATCAACGATTTGCGATTTTTGTTGAAACTTTGACGCTTTTTCTGCCTGCAATTTTCTTTACACTACGAAATACTGCGTCCCCACCAATGTAATCTTTTTGATTTGAATACTTATAACTTTGTCTTTCGATGTATTTTGCGAGTTCACTGTGTATTTGCAGAAAGCCTTGTTTTTCAACATCAGCCATGATTGAAAGGATTTCTTGGTTCTGCTTAGCGGCAATAGTTTCAGCGGCACGGATTAGTTGTGCAAAATGGGGTATACAAAGCCCTTTTGATTCCTTGAAAAGTTGCAGAAACTCGTCGTGCTTGGCGGTGAGCAAATTTACTGTTTTTTCTATATATACCTGCATAAACGATGCTAAGTGCATACATGCTGGACAGTCACTCTCGCTGGTTGCTTGCATCTGCTTTGCCTTTCCTTGCTTTTAAATCTGTTAAAACCTTTTCAGTGATGCTTTTTGTTATCAAAGCCAATACCATGCCCATCTAAACTTGCAGGTTTATTGCTACAGCAGATATTTTGTAGAAGTGCTGATTACAGAAGCCCCTGCTCTCAGTGATTCTTTTCCTAGCCGCAGCGTCCATAACTAGTTCATACAGGTATGTTTCCATGTATTTGCGATCAATTTCCTCTTCTAACGCACAGAGAAAACATTCTTCACTACTTGCCATTAAACGCTTAATGCGCAAGTAAGCAACATCAATACTCATAAGGCGGAACTCCTCCCATGTTGAGGATACGCAAAGAAGACACCGCGTAGAAAGTGTTTTCAAACGTGGAGATACCTATTTCTGACCGGGCAAAGCCACCGTTTGCATTTTGACACTTCATAATGAACCTCCAGGTATTTTCCGCATACTGTGGACGTTCGCCCAACAATTCAAGCGCCGCCAAACCATAGTACACATGCTCCATGTAAGGACTCGAATTATTTGGTATTAGGGTAAAGCCACCGTATGGTTTTTCGCATGCTCTTACGAAACTCAGGGTTTTTTTAAGCGATTTTACAGGATAACCAAGATTAGCAAGTGATGCTAACGCATGGTAGGTCGAGTTGATGTTTGAGTTATCATGTACCCCAAAGCCGCCGTTCCTGTTCATACATTGGCAAAGGTGATTCACTATTTTTTGTTTTATACCCACGTCTTTTTTGGCTACTCGGAATAGCTCTGTTGCCATATAAGTGAATAAGAATTCAGATGCGACCTCGCTGTAAACATCCAATGTTCCGAAAATGCCTTCTGACGACATTAAGGATGGAAGAAAACGTTCAAGCGTGTCCTGAGGGGCACTGTTGCAGAGTATTAAGGCCTTAGCTACATAGTAATGCGCATAGATGTTGTTTGACGCAAAATTGCGAAGCCACTCAATAGTCTGCTTAACGTTAGGATACTCAGCGTTTAGCAAGTTCAGTGTCGCAAGAGCATAGTACGTGTCTTGAGCGTTTGAATCTGTTCCTTGACAAAAAGCGTATCCACCATCATCATTCTGGCGCTGCACAATATACTTTACTACTCGTTCGATCCACAGTTCATTATGGGCATATTTGAAGCCTGAAATTAACCGCCCCATTTTAGGCAACCTAATATTTCAGCTATTTTCGCTTTGAAGGTAGTAGAAGCTATCAGCTCCTGCAAACGATAAAGCAGAAGCGGTTAAAGGCGAGCCTCATCGCCCATTAATCATACTAAATGGTAGCACATTCAATAATTAAGTGTTACTTCACAAAAATTGCAACCGGCATATTCAATTATAGCTGTCGCGGAAGCACTTGATTTTGTCCCTCGCAACATGGCTATTAAATAAGTAGTGAATAAATCCAAATTGCTTTTAAGAGCTTTATCGTATTTATCAAAAGAGACCACATTCGGCGGTGACGAAGTTGGCAAGACTGTTCGGAAGCTCCGGCATTCGTGGCGTAGCAAATGTTGATTTAACGCCAGCGTTAGCCTGTAAAGTTGGCTTGGCTGTAGCTACTTACGCCAAGGCACGCAATGCGCTTGTAGCACGGGACACACGAGTTTCAGGCACCATGCTTGAGAATGCTTTAATTTCGGGGCTTTTGGCAAGCGGCGTAAACGTGACTTCATTGGGCATTATGCCCACGCCTGTTTTAGCTTATTTAACCAAGACTTTGCAGGCAGATGCGGGGTTTATGCTAACGGCTTCGCATAATCCGCCCATGTACAATGGCATAAAAATTTTTGACAAAGACAGCATGTCTTATTCTGATGAAAACCAAAACGCAGTTGAAAAAATAATAGAAGGCTCAAACTTTGCACTAGTAGAGTGGCATAATGTCGGAGAAGCACATTCAACTGATTTTAGCCACCTATACACTAACATGGTGATTAATAGCATTAAACTCCGCAGGCAATGGCGTGTTATTGTGGATTCAGGCTGCGGCGCCACGTTCAACATTGCACCTGCCATATTAAAAGCCATGGGCTGCAAGATTACCGCTTTAAATGCGCAAGCAGACGGCTTTTTCCCAGCAAGAAGCTCCGAGCCCACCGCGGAGTCTCTTAAAGATTTAGCACACGTAGTCAAGACAGTTGGCGCGGATATTGGAGTGGCTTTTGACGGCGACGGCGACCGCGCAGCTTTCATTGATGAACGTGGCGGTTTTGTGGATTTTGATCGCGCACTTGCTGCTTACGCCGCATACGTCGTGAAAAAGAGTGGAAGGGGAACTGTAGTTACAAGCGTCGAAGCATCCATGTGTGTGGATAGGCAGGTTGAAGCCGCAGGCGGAAAGGTTACACGCACGCGCGTTGGCGACATTTATATCTCGGAAGTCATCAAGCGAACAGGCGCTGTTTTCGGCGGGGAACCCTGCGGCGCGTGGGTGCACCCCAGCTTCCATTACTGTCCTGATGGACCACTTTCAGCTGTGCTAATGTTGAAGACGTTGGAGGAAACAGGTCAAAGCTTACGCGAGTTTG
This sequence comes from Bathyarchaeia archaeon, assembly GCA_038826755.1. GTDB lineage: Archaea > Thermoproteota > Bathyarchaeia > Bathyarchaeales > Bathycorpusculaceae > JAWBOE01. The sequence continues at coordinate 76,444 of JAWBOE010000001.1, forward strand.
TTGCCACCGTGCCCCAATACGTAACGTTAAGGGAGAATATTGCTTGCAAAAACGAGTTTAAGCAGCAAGCAGTTGCGAACATTGAGAAAACGATAAAATCAACTTTTCCAGCGTATACTGACTTCTCAACTGTTGACGGCGTACGCTTGGCACTTGAGAACGGTTGGTTACTGATTCGAGCTTCAGGCACCGAGCCGCTTATCCGCTTGACGGTTGAGGGTGAATCGTTAAAAGTAGCTGAAGAAATAATGGCAATGGGTAAACGTCTAGTTAAAAGGCAAATTAAGGAGACACAGAAATGAAGGCAGTTTTGTTAGCTGCAGGTGAAGGCATAAGACTTCAGCCAGTAACTGCTACACGGCCAAAACATTTGATTCACGTAGGCGGCAAACCAATTCTACAGCATTGTTTGGAGGCATTGAAAACCTGCGGCGTAACTGAAGGCGTGATTGTTACTCACTATATGGGTGAAGCTATTCGCCAGTTTTTCGGTGACGGCTCAAAGTTAGGTTTAAAGCTGGAGTATGTTGAGCAAAGGGCTGTGCTTGGCACAGGTAACGCTGTAAGCGTTGCTGAGCCTCACGTGGATGACGTCTTCATTGTTGTTTATGGAGATTTGCTGTTTTCCCCAGACGCACTGCGGAGCTTAATCAGCGGGTTTGTAGCTGAAAAACCAGCTGTTGCCATGGCTATTGTGCAAGTCGAGAAGCCCGAAAACTACGGTATCGTTGAACTTGCGGGCACAGGTTACGTTAAGCGTATAGTGGAGAAGCCAAATGCAGACGAGGCACCGTCGAACTTCGCTAATGCGGGAATCTACGTTTTCACAAAAGAAGTTTTCGATGAAATAAAGCATGTTAAGGCTTCTGTTCGAGGGGAATGGGAACTCACTGATGCTATTTCACAGCTGGCTAATAAAGGCAAGGCGGTTTTGGCTGTAAAAATTCCGAAAGCTGATTGGCTTGATATTGGAAGACCATGGGATCTCCTTGACGCTAACGCTTGGGCGCTGAACCGAATGGAACATGTGGTTCATGGAAACGTGGAAGAAGGTGCACATCTGATTGGCCCTGTGACCGTGGCGGAAAAAGCGCGGATACGCTCAGGCGCCTACATCGAGGGGCCAGCTTTTATTGGCGATGGCAGCGACGTTGGCCCCAACTGTTACATTCGCCCATGCACCAGCATAGGCAAAAACGTCCGCATCGGCAACGCTTGTGAAGTGAAAAACAGCATAATTATGGATGGCACACATGTTGGACACTTGTCCTATGTGGGCGACAGCATACTCGGCGAGCGATGTAACTTGGGCGCGGGCACGGTGTTGGCTAATTATCGTTTTGATGCTAAACCGGTGAAGATGGTTGTTAAGGACAGGGTGGTTGACAGCGGTAGGCGTAAGCTGGGAGCGGTTTTAGGTGATAATGTTAAGACTGGAGTTAACTCGGTTTTGATGCCGGGTGTCAAAGTAGGCTGCAACAGTTGGGTTGGCGCGAACTTTATGGTTGAACGGGATTTGCCTGCGAACACTGTAGCGTTCTTAAAGCAAAGTTGGGAGAAACGCGAACTTAAAGGGTGAACAGCAAACTATAGAAACAACTTTAAGCGGATATAACAGAGTGGGAAATGTAAGTCAAGAAAATTTGACTAAGAAAGTTGGCGGTTTAGTCAAGAAACCTTGACAAAAACGCTTTTACAGTGAAAATCGGTTATTATTTAGTGTTGAAGTAGCTGGTGCTTATGAATAAGGCGATAGCTTTAGTGCTTATAGTTGCACTGTTAGTGGTTTCAGCGTTTGCCTGTTCACAGTTGGCGCCTTTCGTTTCCGCGAATTTTTTTCCTGATCCTGATCCAGATCTCCCACGAATCTATATTAGAAGTGACGGCAGCGTTGAACCAGCAACGGCGCCTATCGAGAAGAGAGGCAACGTCTACAGGCTTACGGCCGACATAGTGCTTTACACTGTTGAAATCCAACGTGATAATATTGCTCTAGACGGCGCAGGATATGCGATTCAGGGGAATGCAAGTCGATGGAAGGGTTTTGATGATGGCAATAACGGTGTTATTGTTGTTGGGCGAAGAAACGTGAATATCACACACGTGAATTTTGAGCTGAGTGACACAGGAGTCAGGGTGCTAAAATCTTCAAATGTTAATATAATTAACAATAGTTTCGGTAATGGCCTTTACAGGGGTATATTGCTGCAGGATTGCATGGAGATTCTGGTTGAAGGCAACCGTTTTGAAGATATACAAAGTGATTTTTATGCTGTTAGTTGCGGTGGTTCGAAAGTTACTATCAGAAATAACAGTATAACTGGCAGCACCCGCGGCGTCAGAATCGAGGGTTCGTCAAATTTGGTGGCAGATAACAGAATTGAAGCATTTTTACCTGTAATATTGGATGAAGCATACGCGAATACTATTGCAGGAAACACTATTACAGGCCCAGCAACTCAAAACTATAAGGGCGGCGAAGGAATAGCCCTCTTCAGGAACTGCTCATGCAACACGATTTCTGGAAACAACATAACAGGATTTGGTGGTCAAGCCATTCGAACAGTTTTTGATTGCTCAAATAACATTTTCTTTGGCAATTACTTGGCGAATAACGAGTTTGCTATAACCCTTCAAAGAGGAGCTGAAAATAACACGTTTTATGGCAACACTTTCACGGCGGATTCCTGCAAAATTCGAGTGGATGACGGTGTACATGGCACCTTATGGGATAATGGAACCATGGGCAACTACTGGGGAAATTATAATGGGACTGACAACAACATGGATAGAATAGGCGATATTCCATATATCATAATAGGATAAAGTGGGACAATAAGTTGGGCGGCGATGTAAGTTTTGTTGTTGGACAAGATAACTACCCACTTATGGCGCATTTTGGTTTCGAACATGACATGGCTGCATCGCCTCCAGTTGAACCTTGTGCAATTGTGGTTACCGCAACGGTTGCTATAGCGATAGTGGGAGTTGGGGTTTACTTCAGAAGATTTAAGAGAGGAAATAGACATGAGAAGGACAATAGCACTTTGCTTCGTCATGTTGGCGTTAGCTCCGTTTATAATATTAGCCCAGCTTGCTTCAGTGCCAGCCACGGCTCAAGCAACTATACCTAAACCGTCTATCCCAGAATTTACCGTGAAGTTCGTTGACAATTCTTACGATGTGCCACCAGCTTATGGAGTGGATCCATATACTGGAAAGGAAATGATTACTCAAGCTGGTTACCATGTGCAAAACAAAACAATAGAAGTGATAATCAAAAACCAACCCTTCACTCCTTACAAGGATGCGAACGGCAACTTCATTGGGTTGTACTACAGCATTCGGGTGAAGGAGCAGTTTGGAGATTCATGGACTTATCCTAACTTTGGATATTATTACGTGGAAGGTGACGAAGAAGCTAATTATGTGGGGGCCGATATGGGTTCAGACTATACTGTCATAACATACGGTTTAATCGGAAACAACGGCACTAAGGACTCCCTTTGCCTTGATATCTCCGCTGGTGGTCAGGTAGACTTTCAGGTCCGGGCATTCATAGGGTATTACACTAGAACTACTACTATGACAGCACTTGGAGAATCACATCGGGACGTTTTCACTGGAGAAACAAGCGATTGGAGCACCACACAAACCATAACTATCGGTGCAAATAACGCTGAAGTAACAAACCAGTCCCAAGCCAACCCGAACGTAACTCAATCAAGCTTTAATTGGACAGAGATTATAACATTCGTTATGTTAGGAATTGTGGTTGCTTTGCTGGTTGTAGTTATTGCTTTTATGTGCAGGAGAGTTCAGGTTTTGGAGCGCAAGTTTAGAGAACCAGATGTAAAAGCATAAGCAAAAATGGAGGCAGAACGGAGTTGAAGAAAACCATCAGCGCATTCTTAGTCGCTATGATGGTCAGTGGATTAGTCTTAGGAACCGCACATTTTGGCGCAGTGCACGCTGAATCCTACTCCATAACCAAACCTTCTGTTCCAGAGTTCACCGTAAAGCTTATTGATTCTTCCTATGACGTACCAGCGTCTTCTTCGATAGATCCTTACACAGGACAAACAGTAACTCATCCAAGCCAACGCGTAGAAGCACGAACAATAGAAATAAGAATTAAGAACGTGCCGTTCTCTCCCTTTGAAATAAAAAATGGTTCAAACACGTACACTGTACAGTTTTACTATAACATCCGCTTTAAGGGGCACTTTGAAGAAGAATGGCGTGAACCTTACAATCCAAATGTAAATAAATTTCCTAGTCGTGATTCTGGGCTCGAAACAGTAATTTCTCTTCAAGGAGAATACTCACCCACAGAAGGGCTGAAACTAACTCCAGACAGCGCGGGATTTTACGCAACTTTTCCGCCCAATGCCCAAGTTGACTTCCAAGTAGAAGCAAGGATAGGTTATATTCACCACGTTGACGCTACGCCCTTCTCTGCAGACGTTTTTGAAGGAGAAACAAGTGGTTGGAGCAACAAACAAACTATAACTATTGATGCAAATCTATCGGCTGTTCCAAATTCAGCGTCTTCAGATTCCCAGAAGCCAACAGCATCCTCAGACCAATCAGGTCTTAACTGGACAGAGATTGTTTTACTCGCTGTGGTAGGAGTTGTTGTTGCTTTGTTAGTAATGGTAGTTTTGTTGATTAATAGGAGGCGCCGTGCTTGAGAAAAATTTCAGCGCTGCTGCTTATTCTTGTCTTTACAGTTTCAAGCATAATATTGGTTTCGCTTAATTATACATCAGCCGCTATACCTAAGCCGTCTGTTCCAGAGTTTACCGTCAAGTTCGTTAATGCTTCGTATAGTGTTACCACTACGAATCCTTATACTGGATTAAGCGAAACTAAACTTGTAAGTAATAATTCAATTGAAATTACAATTAAGAACCAGCCATTTGACTACGCTGGTTATAAGATACATTATGATGTTCGTATCAAACCTCACTTTGCAGACAACTGGACTGAAATTTACCCTATACAGAACATGACCAGCGCATACAATGCCGATGGCACTTTCTCTTATGCACTATACGTTAATCGTGATTCTCCAGTCCAATCAAGCTCAAGCTACACCATGATTATTTTCCCTGTGGTGCCAACGCGCGTTTATTCAGCATCAGGCTATTATGAAGGCTATAATATTCAGAGATACTACTCTGAAGAAGAAGGCCGAGAAGGCAGATACTCTGAATTCCTAAGCGCAATCCCAAATGATGCTCACCTTGATTTTCAGGTAGAGGCATTGGTTGGACATACCTCTCAGAGGTGGATTATTGTCCATCCTCTTTATCCCACTTATGGTGGATACTTTGCGCCTGCTGTTGCTTATGATGTGTCAAGCGGTTGGAGCGAAACAAAAACCATAATTATACCTACATCCACTACGTCGCCTGCAGATTCTCGGGCAGATCAGACCAATACATCTGCGCTTGATCAAGAAAACCGGCAAACAGACCTTTTGCCGATAACCTTGGCTGTGGCTTTAATAGTGGCAGCAGTCTGTTTGGCCTCGGGTCTGTTAATCTACCGCACTAAACGACATTTAACCAACACTTCAATAAACGGAAACGACAAAACAAGCGCGTAAACCAACATAGCATTTGAGTTTATATAATGGGGCTAATGCATATTACACGCTATAAATTTCAACCCAAAAACCAACCATAAACCAAAACAACAATCAAAAATTCATTCCTCCTGCAACTTCAATTTAACAATAAAACAGAAAACGCTTAATTTAACCCCAAAAAAACATTGACTCTTAAATAGTTGTTTTACACTTTCGTAGGTTGATTGGAGGTAAAGAAGTGTCAGTAGCGCAAAGAAAACTTATTACAGAAATCGCAGCGCTCGTAGACAAAACTGTAAGCATCACAACCACCACAGGCAAAACTTACACAGGCACGCTTATCGGCATAAACCCTGATAACCTAAGCCTCTGCATAGCCGAAGCAAAAGACGAAAAAGGCCAAGTCGCACACAGGGTTTTCTTGAACGGAAATATAGTCGCACAAATTCTAAGTGCAGAAAAACCCTTCGACCTAAAAGCCCTAGCCAACCGTCTCGAAAAAGTATTCCCGACAATGGTTAAACTTTACGAAGATAAAGGCTTCATTTGGGTCATGGACAAAGTAAAACTAACCGAAAAAGGCGTTGTAGAAGGCTCTGGTCCAGCAGCCGAACGCGTGCAACGAGTATACGAACAGTTCATAAGCGAAGTCAAAGGCTAAATAAACCAACGCAGCTGCTGCGCCTCTCTCTTCTTTTCTTCCTTCAAATCCTTAAACAAACCAAAAGCCTCCAACATCTGCTTAACACTTTCGCCTGAAGCCTCAAGTCGCGATAAATCAACACTCAAACCCAAAAACTTGCCCAAAACAGTTAAGGCATAACGTGCAGCATTCACATCGGGATACAAACCCAAAGTATCCACCAACAATGAAAAACCGCATATTCCACGCAGCCTACACAGGCCAATGAGAATACCAGCAACGCCAAAAATGTGTCCAACCATCACCTTAGTACCCAAATCCAAAGCTAACTTCAAAGTCTCCTGATCAGTAGCAGCACTATACAACCCAGGCACAGCAGGCACATCATCTTTCTTAAAACCACCAACAGAGACAACATAACGGCAACCCAACTCTTCCATAACATCCAGCACCTTACCACAAAGCTCATACTGCCCGAAAGTAGTCAAAGCTTGAGTATTGCCATACCAAAGAATTAAATCACGACCGCCATCACTCCGCTTAACATAATACAATTCGTTAATAGGCGTATAAGCTCCACCACTCCCAGATGTCACAGCAAAATCCTGAAAAGACGCAGAAACAATAGTCGCAAAGCGCTTAGCATTTAACTCCCTAATCAAATGCAACGTAGCAATATTGGCAACAAATCCTATACCCGGCAAACCTTCGATTAAAACTGGATTATTAAGTTGCGGTTTCTCCGAAAATTCAATTACACACACCATTTAGCCTAAACATCCCTTTTACAACAAACATTTATCTTCCAAGCGATATAAGCATGACTAATCAACTACAAATGAACATAACCGTTAAAAATTAACATTTTTATCACGAGAATGTTCTTTATAAGCGCAACAAAAAGATGGTATAGGTTAATCAATTATGAACTTTGAAATAAAAGACAAAGACTTACTCGCTAGAATAGGCAGACTCAAAACCAAAACCAGCATAATAGAAACACCACTCCTTTTCCCAGTCATAAACCCTAACATCCAACCCATAACACCACGGAAACTAAAAGAAACCTTCGGATTTGACGCGGTAATAACCAACGCATACATCCTCAAAAAACGCCATCAAAACACGCCCATACAACAAGGCCTACACAAATTCCTAGACTTCAACGGAACAATAATGACTGATTCAGGAGCCTACCAAATCCTCATCTATGGAGAAGTAGACATCAACCAAGAAGAGATCATAGCATACCAAGAAAACATAAACACCGACATCGCAACAATGCTAGACATACCAACAGGCTGGAAAATCACCAAACAACAAGCAGCAAAAACAGTAAACGAAACCCTAAAACGCGCAAAAGCCCTGCTGCAAACAAAAACTCGAGACGACATACTCTGGGTTGGACCAGTACAAGGCGGTCGCCACCTAAACCTCGTCAAAAAATCCGCACAAGCCATGGGAAAACTACCCTTCCACATCCACGCTCTAGGCAGCCCAACAGAAGTCATGGAAAACTACCGTTTCGATGTGCTCGTCGATATGATAATGACCGCAAAAATGAACCTTCCAATAGAAAGACCACTACATCTCTTCGGTGCAGGACACCCAATGATGTTTGCATTAGCCGTTGCATTAGGATGTGACACGTTCGACTCAGCAGCATACGCCTTGTACGCACGCGAAAACCGCTACATGACGGAAAACGGCACATGGCGCCTAGACGAAATGGACTATTTTCCTTGTCAATGCCCTAAATGCAGCAATCAAAAACCACAAGAGATTATGGCTAAACCGCCAAAAGAACGCGAAACCTTTCTTGCAGAACACAACCTACATGTATGCAAAGCCGAGTTAAACCGCATAAAACAAGCAATCAGAGATGGCAGACTCTGGGAACACATGGAAATGCGCGCTCATGCACACCCAGCACTGTTTACAGCTGTTAAAAAACTGAAGAACTATGCCGAATTCATCGAAAAACACAGTCCAACAACCAAAAGAAGTGGAATGTTCTTCTACAGCACCGTTGGACTTGCAAGACCTGAAGTAACTCATTACAAAAAGCAGTTATTAAAAAATTATTATCCACCTCTAGAGGCGAAAACACTTTTGCTTGCACCACAAACACGCACTAAACCATTCCACAAAGCCAGAGGATTCAAAAAAATCAGCAAAACCGCCATTGCCAACGTACATGTCTGCTTTTACGCGGCGCCCTTTGGAGTGATCCCTTCAGAACTTGATGAAGTTTACCCACTCTCCCAACACGAAACATCACTCCCACTAGATAATGAAACTATTAAATACGTAGCAAAACAAGTAGCTGAATACATTCAACGTACACACTACAAAACCGTAGTTCTACTCCATGATCCACAAACTTGGGGCAACAATATCAAAAAAACAGCAAACCGAACATGCCAAAAAAAAGGAGTAACCTTTGAACACATAGACATTAAAGCAAAAAGCACCAAAAACATTTTAACCCGCATAGACAAGATTCTGAAGAAAAACTTGAGCGAATAACCGTGATCCAGGCAGACCTACACGTACACACCACATTTTCCTCCGATTCGTCAATACAACCCAAAACACTCATACAACAACTTGTAACCCACGACTTCATCAAAGTAGCAGCTATAACCGACCACGATACCACACAAGGCATAAACACAATACGCCAACTAGCAGCAGCCTATTCAGACATACTAATAATTCCAGGCGTCGAAATAAGCACACCAAACGGCGACATCCTACTCTTAGGCACAGAAGAAACACCACCAAAACCATGGATCCCAACCAACATAATAGACTTCGCCAAAGACAACGACTATGTCTCCATAGTTGCCCACCCCTACAGAGAATACGGCATGGGTGACCTAGCAAAAAACTTCAAATTCGACGCAGTAGAAGTCTTCAACGGCTGTTCTGCACCAACAGCCAATAAACAAGCACACGATTTAGCAAAACTTATGAATTTACCTGGTGTTGCAGGAAGCGACGCACATCAACCAGCAGAACTCTGCACAGTATACACGGAAATCCAAGCAGGGTTAAACATAGACGAAATTTTAAGGGCAATCAAGAAAGGCTTGGTTAGAACCCCACCACCACAGAAGTCAATACATTTTTAAAAGACTATAACCCATGAATATCGGACTAGCTTGCAAAAAGGATTTGGTCATCATTGCAAATCAAATTTTTAGGTGGAACCCGCGAAGTTGGAAGAATAGGCATAGCAGTCAAATCCGAAAACACCCAAGTTCTACTTGACTACGGTGTCATGCTAGACCACGAACCGGGCTTTCCAATGCATATACCACCTAAAGAAGTAGACGCAATAATACTAACCCATAGTCACCTAGACCATTCAGGCGCCTTACCAATCTTTTACATAGACCATAAACCACCATTATACACAAACAAACTAAATTTGGAACTAACACAACTACTAATCCAAGACTTCATCCACCTATCAAGCTACTACTTACCATTTGAATTTCTCGAACTAAAAACTATGATGCGCTGCAACACACACTTAGACTACGGCGTTAAAGAAAAAATAGGCAACATGCAAATCCAACTTCTAAACGCCGGACACACACCTGGAAGCGCTCACGTGCTAATCGAAACCGAAGGAAAACGCCTTCTATACACAAGCGACTTCAACACCGCCGATAGCAGACTCTTGGCAGGCGCAACCATGGACTACGGCAACTTGGACGCAGTAATCATCGAAAGCACATACGCAAATGAAGACCACACGGAACGCTCTCTACTGGAAAAACGCTTTGTAGACGCCGCCACCAACATCGTTGAAAACGGTGGAATCGTGCTTGTACCTGCCTTCGGTGTTGGACGGGCTCAAGAAATTGCCTGCGTACTAACAGCACACCACTTTGAGTACCCAATTATTTTAGATGGAATGGCACGCGAAGTAAGCAGAATAATGCTTAACTACAAGGAATTTCTAAGAGACCCACGACTGTTTGTTGAAGCCATACACTCAGCAGAATGGGTTGATGGATGGCGTGACCGCCGAAGAGCACTTAAAACGCCAAGCGTTATTGTCTCACCAGCAGGCATGCTGAAGGGTGGTCCCGCCGCGTTCTACATGTCGAAAATTAGTAAAAAGGCGAACAATGCCATTTTTCTGGTTAGTTATCAAATACCTGGAACCCCTGGAAAAGAGTTATTGGAAAAAGGCATATGTAACATCGATGGGAAGATACGGAAAGTCAAGGCGCATGTAGAACATTTTGATTTCTCTTCGCATTGTGGTTCAAGTCAGCTTAAAGAGGCTTTAAAGAAGTTGGGAGGAAAGCCAAGGGTTTTTGTTGTTCATGGCGCTGAAGGTAACTGCGAACTCCTTGCAAGCTGGGCATCTTCTGAGTTGGGATTGAACGCTGTTGCACCACGAACTGGAGATGCATTCGAGGTCTAAGCGTGACTGTAAAAATCGGGATTCTACCTATTGGCCAAATAGATACTGCATTACTGCTCCTGCTTAAAGAAAAATTAAAGGAGGTTATCCCAGACATAGCGCATATTGCTATTTGCGCACGCTTATCCATACCTGATAAGTCTCTTGATAAGCGTCGCATGCAGTACCGTTCTGACGTTATCTTAAGCAAGATTCAGTTTTATGCTGATAAGCGGAAGAACTTGAACAGCGTTCTAGGCGTTGTAGACGTGGATATTTTTGTGCCAGAATTGAACTTCGTTTTTGGCGAGGCAACCTGTCCTGGAAAAGCGGCGCTAATATCTTTGTGGCGGCTGAAGCCCGAGTTTTACGGTGCATTAAGTAACAGAGAGCTTTTTGCTGAAAGAGTGCTAAAAGAAGCAGTTCACGAGTTAGGGCACACTTTTGGTTTGAAGCATTGCGAGCGAACTTTTTGTGTTATGCATTTTTCGAATTCTATATTTGATACTGACAGAAAACATTTGACTTTCTGCGATGACTGTTATATGCAGCTTGTGTTGAGTATTAATGGCTTGGAGTAGGTTTTATGGCGAAGGCTGTTTCTCAAATTGTTTACTTGGTTCCTGTGGTGGCAAGTCTACTATTTGGGTTAGCTTGTGCTTATCTATTGTTGTCGCAGCCTGTATCGTCTGTTCCTGTTACACCATTCCAAGAGGGCACGACTTCTGCAACGTTGGGTAATGCCATTTATTTTGTTGTGCTGGTAGCGACAGGAGCGTTTGTTTTGTATATTCTTCTTAAATGGAAAAATCGCAAATTGATAACTTTCCTGACGGCGTTTGCTTTGACAGCCGCTTCCATATTACTGTCGCTATTTTATTTTTCAGCAGTTTTGGTCTTTATGCCGAACTCTGAAATGCTGTTGATTTGTTTGACTGTAGTTGTAACAATTGTGGTTGATGTTTCTATTTTCGTTTTAGACGGTGGAATCAGAAACGGTGTGGTGATTTGTTTAGGTGGTGCTCTAGGTGTTTTTTTCGGTTTTTCTATTCCGTTTCTGAGCGCGGTGCTGATTCTTTGTTTCTTGGCTGTATATGATGTTTTTGCAGTTTACAAGGGTCCTGTTGGAAAAATCGCGCATGTAGGGTTAGATCAACTTAAGGGATTGAGTTTTTCGTTTAAGGATGTTCAAATGGGTTTAGGAGATTTAGTTTTTTATTCTATGCTTAGTAGTAGTATGCTTTTTAATTTTGGTTGGATTTCTTATAGCACTTCGTTAGTTGGCATTTTAACTGGATCCCTTTTGACTTTTGTAATGTTGGAGAGAAAGGGGATTTTTCCCGGTTTGCCTCTGCCAGTTTTCTTAGGTTTAGCAGGCGGTTTTCTGGTCACAATTGTTTAAGCAAGAAACTACAGAAATATAGAGTGCAGCAGCATAGTGCACATTAGTTGGGGCGCCATTAAGAAAATTGCTGTTCTCAGCACGTAATCTCAAAGCGACTTTATATTGCGCAAAAAGCTACTCTTGCATTTTGCATTAACAAGCCGCATGATGGTATATCTAAGTCTACCTTGACTTAGGAATCTATAGTGCCCTTTCCCCCCCCCTTTAAGAAAAACAGGTTATTTTCTTACTTTCTGAGTCAGCGTGATCACTGATTAAAAATGGCACATTAACGAATGATTTTCATCAGGGTAATGGGAATTTGTAATGTTCTTGGATTAAGATTACAATTACCAAAACCGAACGGATTAATTGTGCAAGAATGACGGCAAATAAGATCGCTTTGCGGAGCTAAAGCTTTGCTAAAAGAGTCGCTAAATATATACAAACTGAAATCATACCTCGTACAAACAACAAAAAAGTTGCCAGTGCTAACGCGCCAAAATACCATTTGGTATGCAAATTAACATGTAAATCGTTATCTGAACCTTTTCTGGAAGACATCTCGGATCTTCTGGGGACCATCGAGTACAAAAACATCCTCCATGCGCTCAAGCTTTCGAACAAGCTCTGCTTCTTCTTTTCTGACACGCAATTTCATTTCTTTGCCACTAGGCAATACCGTTGTCACAACGCCTACTTCATAATCAGTAGGTGCAATGTAAACAGGCACGAAAGCCTTCAGACTCATTATTGCCGCGTTTGTAAGTAACGTGTCTCCAATGCTATTAGCGATTTTTGCGACCGTGTTTGATGAAGCAGGGGCAATTAGAAGAAACTCGTATCTGTGCATTTGCATCCATCCTGCTAGAAAAGGCGCATTTGAGTTTACTTCAACCGAGACATTCCTAAAATTTTGCTTTAGCTCATCCTCGAGCTTATAATACTTCAGCACTATCTCAGCAGCTTTAGAAAGGAAAACATGTATTTCCACTTTATTTGCATATTCCTCTTTTATCTCCTTCATAACTTCGATATAATCGGCAATTTTATCGCCTGCGCCTGTAATGCCCCAAGCTACTTTCCTTTTTTTGCTCTCTACCTTCCCTACATCCATGATCAATTAGCGCTCCATTAACGTTCATTCTCTTTAAAAAGTTCAGCAAATCTTCTTACTGTTTTCTTTAAACTTCTAAACCCTTCTTCATCCTGTTTTGCGCCATCCAATGTATCTTTACTCCAAAAAGTGGCGCCTAGATTTGCGCCGAAGAAGCCGCCACTGACTGGCACCATTCCATTCAGAATGAAAAAGGTATGAATCTGCATTAGTGCAAGTTCTTGACCTCCAGCTCTATCGCCACCTACTGCTATACCCATACCTATTTTTCCTCTGAGACTACTTTTGTCCCCAGCCACAAGAGCACGACACCTGTCCATTATTGCTTTCATCTGTGCGCTGACACCACCATTGTATACAGGTGTAGCCAAAACAACGCCTTTTGCTTCAGTTAACAAAGCGTACAATTCTTGCATGTCATCTTGCAAAAAACAGGATTTCTTTTCTAGACAGTAATCACAATGTATGCAGTAGCCTATTTCTTTTCCTCTGACTGACCACAACTTCGTGCTAAAACCACATTCTTCAAGCATTTGCAGCGCATTTCGCAAAATATGCTCAGTAGCCTGCTGCCGTGGACTGCCACAAATACCCACAATCATACTTTGACCAACAAAACTTAATACATATTCACAAACATTAAACTTTTTCCAATCCGACTGGAAAAAATAAACGAATAAGCGTTTATTCGCTGACGTTTATAATTTTGATAACGAATGCCTATCGGAATATGGCAGCAATTTTCTTAACTACATGCAAATATTGCTTTTTAAGTTTCAAGGTAACCGGCAGAGACGTACCCGCAGGTTTACAACGCCCATGGATAATAGCATCAATAATCGAGTCAACGTTTAGATCGGCATCCACAACGGTATATGCATAACCAATAGCAGGCGCATAATGCGCATCGGTACCAGCAACCTGCGGTAATTTAAAGCGTTCAGCAATTTCTTCAGCCTTTTTAGTGCTACGCTTGAAAGGAAAAGCTGAAGCATTGATAACCTCAACTGCGTCAAACTTGTTGTTGACATGATTTCTCAAACTACCCTTAAATGGCGCAAATGGGTGACATGCAACGGCTATGCCGCCTAAAGCGTGAATGCGCTCAACAGTTTCTTCCGCTGTAAGTCCGCGAGGAACATTTTGGCTGACGTTAAGCGCAACTATATGCCCGTCACAGCTGGATATTTCTACGCCTGGAAGTATAATGAAATCTGCTTCCTTAGAGATTTTTGATAATCCGTCGATAGTGTTATGGTCTGTAATAGCAACCGCATTTAAACCTCGGCGTTTAGCCCAAGGAATAATCTCCTGAAACGAGATAAGAGAGTCACGTGAGCAAATGGTGTGGACATGCAAATCCACTTTAACCCATGCACAGTTTTCATTTGACATTCGACATTTTCTCTCGAACTTTAGCTAATGATTCGTCAAGTTGTTCTGCGGAAGCATCTATTTTGCGAAACAGCGGTGTTGCCTTAGCGATTTTGTGTCCTGGAGGTAGAGGCAACAAAGCATCGTTCCACTTGCATTGGTGGATGCTGCTAGGCAGATTAAGCGCCGTCCACAATTGTTCTGCAGTATTGGGTATAATAGGTGCTGACGTAATTGCTAAGGCTTTCACTACCTGAATAGCCACGTTCAGAATGGTAGCTGCTCTGGCTTTATTAGTTTTAAATATATTCCAAGGTTCTTTCTCGTTTAGATACTGATTACCCATACGGCCCAAACTGACCAGCGTAGCTGCAGCAGATTGAAGTTTTGCCATTTCAATTTCTTTACCTATTGTTTCGACTTTTTCACGTATGCCATTTAATATTACTTCGTCATCAACTGTAAGCTCCTCGCGTTCTGGAACGACACCATTAAATCGTGAGTTTATAAACGACAATGTTCTATGTATAAAGTTTCCAAATGTATCATTCAAGTCAGCATTAATTTTATCTGTGAAAAATTCCCATGAGAAATTTGCATCTTTGGTTTCAGGGCGTGTTGCAATTAAAAAGAAACGCCAATAATCCACTGGGAAAAGCTCCAATGCCTCGTCTATCCATATACCTACTTTCCGACTTTTTGACGCCTTTTCACCCTTAAATTGTAGGAATTCTGTTGCTGAAACATTCCAAGGTAAATTGTAATTTTCACCAGACGCTAAGAGCAGAGCAGGTAGCAAAATCGTGTGGAAAGGTATGTTATCTTTTCCCACGAAAAACAGCGTCCGTGCATTTCTGTCAAACCAGAAGTCACGCCAACGATCAGGTTCACCGGTACGTTTGAAATATTCGATGGTTGCTGAGATATAACCTAAAACAGCTTCAACCCAAACGTAAACAGTTTTACCTTCAGAACCAGGAAATGGCGCAGGAATACCCCATTCTACATCACGTGTAATTGCGCGTGGTTTCAGACCTTCACATATCCAATTTAGACTGAAATTCTTAGCGTTAGTTGGGAGTTGCTTATTACTTTTTACATATTCACTGAGCGGTGAAGCTAAACGTGAGAGGTCAATATACCAATGTTTAGTTGGCTTTTCAATAGGTGTGCCACCGCAGATTACACAGTGAGGTTCTATAAGGGTAGTTGTTTCCAAAAGCCGCCCGCAATAGTCACATTGATCTCCACGTGCACGCTCGAAGCCGCAATATGGGCATTTGCCTTCAACGAACCTGTCAGGTAAAAATCGCTGATCACGTTCACAGTAAAGCATTCTTGCTTCTTCAGTGAAGATATAGCCGTTTCTGTAGATTTTCATCAGAAAGTCTCGTACAAATTCTTTGTGTACAGGACTTTCGGTACGTGTGTAGTTATCAAAGGATATACCCCAGCGCTTGAACAATTCAGCTACACGCGCGTGGTTCCTGTCCGTTAGCTCCTTTGGCGTTATTCCTTGTCTTAGAGCTTCAACTTCGATGGGCGTACCGTGCTCATCTGAACCACTCACCAGTAACACATCATCACCGCGTGATCGATAATATCGCGCCACTACATCAGCGGATAATACTGAACCGACCAAGTTGCCTAAATGTGGTGTGACATTGATATAAGGCCAAGCGGATGTTACGAGAACTTTCATGATTTAGATGCACACTCCATAGTTATTTTCTTTTTTGATGCCCATAGAAATGTAAAACCCATTACTTAATCATGTCGATTCGTCTACGCTACTCTTTATTGGAGAATCGCGTAACAAAAGGCTACCATGAGATAAGTAGGAAAAAATATATGTCTTCTATAAATTTATTTGTGAATGAAATGTTTTTCGCAAGATGGAACAAAACTTGGGTATTCATCACCCTCTGCGCTTTGATGACATATAACCTTTACTGGTTATGTGGCGTTTCTGTAAACGTGTACCGTATATTAGCTACGGGCAAGGATATTCAGGTTACATGGTGGAGATTTTGGATTGATTACGTACTTACAGGACTAATCGGCAACGTCATACGCTCGATAGGAACAGGTATCGCTTTGATTTCGCTCTACTTAATATGGATAAAAACCAAGTCATACTCAAATGTTAAAAGACAACTCGGAGCAGCTGTTTTCTGCGAAGGCGCATTTTTCTTGACGCTACTGCCTATTACGCTGATAACATTTGTTAATGGAGTAGCATCCGTACTTATGATTGCTTACTTATTACAAATCATGTTAGTTTCACCAGCGCTAATTACACTTAGCCTAAAAATCTGGAGTTACAGCGAAAAAGCAAAAGACCATACACTTAAATTAGCAACGAATGCTGGTTTATGTTATTTAATAGGTATATGGATTAACGGTGTACTCCGCTGGGTTAACTCAGCAGCAAATAGAAGAATAGAATGGGTGATCAGCGAGATGGAATTACTTGGCTTTTTCAACTCTATTGTTATGTTGACTTTGTCGCTTATCTTCGCAATATTCGGAACCCATGTCTTGTTGCACAGAGCTAATAAAGAAAAGGACGTGAAATTATTTGCCATAGCTTTGTTAACATTAAGTTTGCATTTTGCAATTTTTGTTCTTTATTCAGCAGTTACTAATAACCTAAATTCGGTACTTTTAGTTGAAATTTGGCCAGTAGCACTTGTTGGTTTAGGAGCAGGACTACTTAAAAAAATACCACGCGGTAAACTCTAACAGAAGATAACAGAAAAATAGTTAACAGCCTTATACCAAGCTTAGATAATTTTCTGAATTAGATACGGGCGCTACTTGTTTTACGAAAAATCAATTGAGCAAAGACTAGCAAGTAGATTAAAGGCAAAAAGTTTGTCCATAACGCATTAGATAAAACCAATAATATGTGAATTAGCAGCAAACACAACAGAAACTATCAACATATATGAAGATTTTTTCATTGCAAAAAGCCATTTAGTAATCATTGTTGCTGTGGAAACACTAAAAAATGCGTCATGATTATTAGGGTATGACTGCAAGGAAGTTTGTCCTAATGGTTTACAATGAGCTTAGAAAGGATTACTTGCTTGATCGTTGGGTTGTCATTGCCACTGAACGTGGTAGAAGACCTACGGATTTCGCCAAAAAAAGAAGCAGCCAAGCTACAACCAATGCATGTCCCCTTTGCGTGGGCAACGAGAACATGACTCCTCCAGCTGTGCTTCTTTACTTGAAATCCGACGACGGAATAACTAAAGATCGAGACAGGGATGATGCGCGCCGCAAAGATTGGCTTATCCGGTGCGTTCCTAATCTTTATCCAGCTTTTTCCCCGCCAAAAATACAAGATGAACAGATTAGCACCATACAAAGTACCACCAGTTTCGGTTATGCGGTGGGGCATCATGAAGTGCTCGTTGAATCGCCAAATCACAATGAACACCCTGCAGATGCTGAGCTGCATCAACTAACACATGTCGTGAATGCGTATGTGGATAGGTTGCGAAAACTTTCGTCTAAACCGTATGTGCGTTATGTTTCGATATTTCGTAATCATGGACCAGAAGCAGGCGCATCACTTTCGCATGCTCACAGCCAAATAATCGCTACACCTTTTGTGCCCACAACTATAGAAAAAGAGATAATGACAAGTAGAAACTATTGGAGTGAGCACGGCAAGTGTATTTTATGCGATATAATGCAGCGCGAAATAACAGGACCAAGATTAATTTTGGATAACGATTACTTTGGGGTTTTTACTCCTTACGCTAGCGTTCACCCGATGGAATTTTGGATACTACCGAAGAGACATAATGCAAACATGATGGACATGAGAGATGACGAAAAGGTTGCCTTTGCATCCACGCTAAAAGCAAGCCTAAGAGCACTTAAAGATGTAGTTAACGATCCACCATATAATTTTGGTTTTCACCTATCGCTTAGCCGGGAAGATAAAGATTGTTATCATTGGCACTTAGAAGTTTATCCGCAATTAGCCATTTGGGCAGGATTTGAAAGAAGCACAGGATTGTATATAAATACAGTTCAGCCTGAAACGGCTGCTGAAGCCCTCAGAAAAGCTGTAGCACCTTAAGTTTGCAATACTTCTTTTTCGTAGCTTGGTCTAATCTGCAATATGTCCTCTACGTAAGCTCGTAACGGTTCTGCAACGCTCCAAGCCTGCGCGATGCATCCTCTGGCTATATGAGGCGCGTCACCGTCAAAGATTTCGCTGATTGTGCCTAGTCCTGCTGTAGCTATTTGCTGCGTGAATAAAGGTTTGATAAAAGTTTCTAGTGCATATTGTCGCCAGTTGCTACTGTAACGTTTTGTTTTGAGAAACGCGGTTGTGAATGGGCCTAACAGCCAAGCCCACACAGTTCCATTATGATAAGCGATATCTCTGTTTCGTCTGTCGCCGGCATATATTCCTTTGTACTGTGGGCACTCCTTCGAAAGTGTTTGCAAACCAAATGGGGTAAGTAATTGCGCTTGGACTGTTGCAACAACATCGGCACTTTTGGATTCATCAAGCACTGTAAAATCTAAAGCGGCGGCGATTATTTGGTTTGGTCTCACTGCGCCATCAGAGCCACCGGTGCTCACAACATCGAAGAGGCAGCGTTTTTCAGCATTCCAAAACTTGAGATTGAAGTTTTCATATGCTTTATCCGCCATATCAGCGTACCTATCAGCCAAACTGGCTTCGTGAAATCTGTTTGCTAACAACTGTAGAGTTTTTAATGTGTTGTACCATAATGCCTGAATTTCGACGGCTTTTCCTGCTCTTGGCGTAACTGCTGTACCGTTTACTTCGGCATCCATCCATGTTAGTCGTGGACCGTGCATGAGTAAGCCGTCGCTATCTACATGTATACCGAAGGCTGTGCCTTCTTCGTGGCTTTGAATGATTGCCTTTAGGTGTGTCCAGAGATTTTTTTCGACAAATTTGAAGTCACCTGTATATTTTAGATATTGCAAGATGGCGTTAACGTACCATAATGTGGCGTCAACAGTATTGTAAAACGATATACCGCATTGATCATCGATATAGTTAGGAATTAAGCCTTGCTTGCAATGCCGCGTAAAGCTCAAGAGAATATTTTTGGCATCTTCAAATCTGTTCGTGACCAACATTAAGCCGGGTAACGAAATAAAAGTGTCTCTGCCCCATGTTTCGAACCAATAGTAGCCGGCGATAACAGAAATAGCATTGTTTATACTTTTGGTTATGAATGTATCAGCTGCCAAGAGAACCCAGTTTAACCAGTCGCTCACTGGAACTTTTGGGTAGACGCTGTAGAAGTGAGACAGCATATCGCTACGTTGCTTCAATTCAGATTCGAAAAGGTGTTTAACTTCTTCAATTGTGCCGATTTCCTTTAAAGTTTCATTGACTTCTCTGCTGTTTTCGCTTGCGGCAGTAGCTACTGCAAATTCGGCTTTTTGCTCAGGGTTTAGTTGAATTTCGAAGTAGCCCGCCTGATAACAGTCATCGCTGCTGCTTTCGCCGCGATTCTCTTCTTCTCGATAGTAAATGTTGTCTATCCAATTAGCCGCTACAATAAATTCGCCTTTGGTGATTTTGGTTTTAACTGTGATTCTTGGACTATCAAGCGCCACTTCAACTTCGTTGTTACTTTGATGTTGAGTAAAGCTTAACGGTTGCAGTTTACGGTTTGTGACTGAATGAAAGTGCCTGCAGTTGAACAAAGGGTAAATTCTAAAATAAGCTCTGTTTTTCGCGTGGTTTCTAACAGTGTAAACAGCTACAACTTCATTTCTTCCTTTAGGCATGAAAAGTGTCTTGTCAACCTCGATACTCTGCACATGGTAAATGTACCGTGGAAATGGCGCAATTGAGAACTCTTTTAAGAATTTAAAGCCTTGTGGAAAGATTACATCGCGAAACTCTGTTGTGCCTAGCATGTAGACGCTACCATTTATGATTATTTCTTCGTCCAGTTTTGAGAGGCAAACAGTACGTCTGCCAGGCGGATTCAACGCCGCCACAAGCAAACCGTGATATTTTCGCGTGTTCATACCCAAAACTGTTGAGGAAGCATAGCCCCCTAGACCATTCGTTACCAGCCACTCTTTTTGTAATGCTTCGTCAAAAAGTGAAAGTACATCCTGTGTTAAGCGGATCACTGGCAGACTCATTTAAGGCATCAACTTAGCGACATTCTTATGTCGCGGTACACAGAAATAGTTTGCGACTGGATTACACTTTGTCCTAAAAAGTAGGAAATGAGGTTTTGTGAGCTTATATTCGGTTAAGGTCTCAGCGTAGCCCATACCTTTTGCAAATACAAGTTCAGCCGTGTCATAAACTTTGAGAAATTCTGGCGAAACTTCCTTAAGCAGAAGTCCTACGGCGTCTGTTCCAGTGGTTGCTATCTTATCCGCAAGTTTATCCATACCTGAAAAAACCACATCGTCCAACGTGGCGTCATTAATTACTGGTCCGCCTTTTACAACATAAATCACAGTTAAACCCATATTTTTTAATTGCTCAACCAGCAAGGTGTCGAAGACTATTTCGCCTGCGTTATCTGCCAAATATAATACTTCGCGTGCCTTTTTTGCTAGTGCATATGCCTTATCTGTATCGTCGATTGCGAGATCCTTAGCTGCCTCTCTGAAGCTTTTAGTTAATGCGTTGTAGGTAAATTTGTGTCCTGGAATATCAAACTCCATTATGTTGCCTACCATTGCGCAAAGACAGGCCCTTTTAAATCGGTCTTGCTGGGTACAGCCTTCTTCAACAAATTTTCTTGCTTTAGGTAACAGCCGCAGGGCATGTTCGTTGCTGATTTTTTTGCTCCGCTTATATGGATCGTTGTTACCTGTAAGTTGCTTTATCAAACGGTCTCTTTTGGTGCCCAAGTCTGCGGCTACAGCGGTTGGTTTGAATTCTCTGTTTAGCAGTCTGATAACCTCAGAAATCACTCTAAAACGTAAGGCGGGGTTTGTTGTGGCTTCACAAGTTTCTGCCAAAGCTCTTGTGAGTAAGCAAGGTGCACATTCTGCTTCGACTTTCACTTTTCCACGCACAGCTAAATGTTTGTTGCCTCAGCAAATTCACATAGTACGCTATATGGATCTTTCGCTTTCACTATGCTACTTGCAACGAGTACGCCTTGCGTTTTTAATTTAAGGGCTACGGCAACATCTTCACCGTGGCTTATTCCTGCGCCACACAGCAGAATAACGTCGGAGTTGATGCGCCGCACAAGGTTTACGGTATCAGTGACTACTTCAGGTTGAGCCTTCGACACTGCTATACCGGTGCCTATGAGTTCAGGTGGTTCGATAGACACTATGTTTGGCTTTAAGGCGGCGGTGGCAGCGCTTACGCTAGGGTTATTACTGCATACACATGTGATTAACCCTCTTTCGTTAGCAGTCCTTATTGTTGCGTCGATATCAGCCAGTTTAAGTTGTCTTTCTGAGTGGTTAATTAACGTTCCAACAGCGCCTGCCTCTTTAACTGATTCTGCAAGTACATGTCCTGTGTAGCTGCCCGGCTTTACTGGATCTAGGTGCTGCGCGAAAACAGGGATTTCAACACTTCTTGCTACTTCAGCGATGTCAACAAATTGAGGGGCAACTGCGATGCAGATGCCTGTTTCTTTATTCGCCTTTTCAGCTTTCTTGGCAAGTTCAACAGCTCTCTTTCCCGTAGCTTCGAGATATGCTTTAAAATTCACAATTATAATGGGGGTCTGAAGCTTCAAAGCTGTAGTTCACCGCGCATAAGTGTAGTGCCAAACGTTAATAATTGTTTACATTTCGCACTATGAATCTCATTGCTCAATTATATTACTCGGTGATGTGCATTGCTCTTCCTTTTTTATATTTTAGTGGTGAGTAGGTAATCATTGATCATTTTTGCATGTTCGAATGCAAGTGTTGATGGTAGTTTGTTTAGGCTGAAGATGCTGATATCTTCGATTTCCGTCTCTTGTTTTTTGAGTTCACCACCAATGACTCCCACGAGAAAGCATGTGGGATAATAATTGTATTCTATGCCGTCTTGGATGCCTTGCTCGTGATAGTCACCTATTTTACAAGTTATTTTTACATCGAGACCTGTTTCTTCTTTCACTTCGCGAATTATTGCCTGCTCAACTGTTTCGCCTACCTCAACTCTACCGCCGGGTAGTGCCCAGTGACTTTTGAAAGGTACCGTGGCTCTTTTAATGAGCAATATTTTGCTGGGCTGAAACGGTATTATAGCGGTTGCAGTTTTGCCACTGAATTTCATTTTTGTTACTTCCTGAAATCTTGTTACTGTCTATTTTTTGGTTAACGGTAAATGTAAGGTTTGCTAAATTTAGGAAACTAGTAATATTGCGATAATTATGAAGATAGCACCTATTCCTGTAATTGTTGTTAGCACTTCGCCGAGTAGTATTGTGGCAATTAGCATGGCTACTAACACTTCGATGAGGAGAACTATGCTTGAGGTTACTGTGGAGAGGTATTTTAAGCCTTTTAGCCACAGGTAGTATGGAACTATCCAACACAGCATTGCCGTGTAGAGTATAGCTAACCAAGCGTCTATGGACAGCGCCCTGAAGTTTACGCCTAAAAGTAACGCGGCAGGCAACAGGGGCAGTAAAGTGAAAAGTAGAAGCCATAGCATGGAGTGGAATGTGTTTGTAGTTTCCTTAATCAACGGTTTATTATAAATTATGAACAACGCCCATAAAAAGCCTGCACTTATGACGAGCAGATCCCCTATAATTGTGCCTTGGGTTAGAGATTCAAAATTTAGGTTGGTTGTCATAAATACTACGCCAATCAGGCTTGTGGCAACTCCAACTGCTCTTTTTCTGTTTAAATGTTCCTTTAGCAGTAGAGGACTTAGCAGCGCAACCCACACGGCGCTGAGGTTAATGAATAGAGATGATTTTGAAGCTGTTGTTGAAACCATGCCCATGTACTGCAGCAGATACGCCAAGCCGTTTGCTAATCCTAATAGCAAGACTAAGCGTTTCTTGTTGAAGCTGAAGCTAACGTTTCTTGTGAGCAACGCTATGGAGAGCATTGTTGCTGAGGCTGTAAGGAAGCGAAGAAACGCAAAAGTGCAGGCATCCATATATTGTAAGCCTATTTTTATCGCGGGAAATGATGTCCCCCACAAGAAGCCAGCTATGCCTGTTAACAGTAAAGCTTTTTTCTTGCTTTTCGGCGATGTGGATTCATGCAAGAAGCATCACGTTGTCTTCGCATTCAGAGCTTTGACCGGGTTTAAGGCTTTTGGTTAAAGCGATGCCCCTTTAAGGGGCATACCCTAAACTTATTAAACATGCAAGAACCTTTTAAACTGCCATAATTTTTGATTGAAGTTCGTTGTAACCGTTAATCACGGACTCCCCAATTCTTTTTTTAAATACGGGGTGATGCTTGATGCCTCAAAAATCGCGTTAAAGATTTTGTGGTTACATCAAAAGGTTTCTTGGGAAAAATAAAAATGCAGATGGTTGGTTAAATTAAGACGTTTGTGCGGGTTGTTTTTTAACCAGTTTACCATTTTTTGCTGGTACAAAAACAGCCGCAGCTACAGTCGTCGTCCACAAGCCGTTCTTGTCGCCTGTTGCTGACTGGGTAATGTTGGTTGTTTTAATTATCAAGCCACTCGTTTTGAAAAGCTGTTTTCTTTCATCCCATGCAACTTCAGGATCAAATTGAAGCCCCATTGTTGTCGCAAGCATTGTTGCAGCTAAATCTTCAGCGTAATCTCCAGCCTTGTCATCAGGCTGTCCATAGGAATGATGCTCCGACAAATAGCCATACTGGTTCTTACCTGATGGAATGGCAACTCCTATTGACGAAGCAAGCAGCCTGTGTGGTTCGTTGGTCGAGTTACGGGCTAAAACCACGAAAGTGATTTCGCCTGGTTGAAGCATTTTTAAGCCTTGTTCCCGTGAAAGCATTTTGCATCCTGGTGGCACTATACTTGAGACATTCACGAGGTTGCAGTGTTGGATACCAGCGTCGCGCAGCGCAAGCTCAAAAGATTGCAGTTGCTCTTTATGTCGTCCGACTCCCTTGGTTAGGAAGAAGTATCGTGGTATCATTTTTCGTATCGGAAATACGAATTGCAGTATGCATTTATTAGCCTTTTGTTTCAAAAATACGGAGTAGCATTCGAAAAGAATAACACAAACCCGAACGTAATATTGTCAGGGGTATACTATTTGAAGTTCCGTCAGAGCGTGTTCAGAGATGAGGCCAAACTAGACATTAACTATGTTCCAAGCCGTTTGCCTCACCGTGAGAAGGAACACCGTTTGCTGATGGAGTTTTTTGATTTCCTGCTTCGTTTTCCTGAAAAGATGAGTCAACGTGTCATAATAACAGGCGAAGTTGGCACTGGAAAAACAGCTCTTGCCCAGCGTTTTGGTGCTGACATAACAGCTGAAGCCAACAAGACAGGTGTGAAATTGCGCTATGTGCATATTAACTGCCGCGAGTACCGCGGCAAACTTATTTTTATAGCACAACAATTGCTAGCTAATTTTCGGCCTTTTCCGAAACGTGGTTATTCTGCAGAAGAACTGCTCAGCATACTTATGCAGGTTTTAGATGAAGAAGGAGCTTATGTGATTGTTACTTTAGACGAGCTTGATACACTCATTGAGCGGGAAGGTGCTGAGGCCATTTATAAATTGACACGGCTACAGGAAACACGCGTAAATAAACCGCACAGGCTTTCGCTTTTAGGTATTACGCGAGATCTAAAGGCAATTGAACGACTGGACGAGAGCACAAAAAGTACTTTGCAACACAATGTAATTAGTCTTGAAAGATACACTCAGCCGCAACTTGTAGACATTTTGAACTGGCGGGTTCAATTAGCCTTTAATCCCTCCACCGTGCAGGACGATGTTGTCAGCATGGTAGCCGAGTTAGCAGCATCTGAAAGCGGCAACGCACGTTTCGCTATCGAATTGTTATGGCGTGCCGGAAAATATGCTGATGCAGAAGGCTTGAATGAAGTTACGCCTGAATGCGTACGTAAAGCTGTTTCCAGCGTTATCCCGACTTTTCGTAGGAGCGAGTTAACTTCGTTGGGACTTCACGAGAAACTGTTTTTACTTGGCGTAGCACGGCTTTTCAAGGAAAATCAGAGAGCATACGTATCGCTTGCAGAAGCTGAGAAAGCATATGCTGTTGTATGCGAAGAATATGGAGAACAAACGCATAGTCATACGCAACTTTGGAAACACGCACGCTTTCTTTCTGCATTGGGCATCCTAAAAACAGAAGTTTCAGGAACGGGCACGCGTGGGCGATCGACAAGAATTTCTTTACCTGCTGTGCCTGCCAGCGAGCTGGAGAAAGAATTAGCACGCATATTAGAAGATTAACCAATATGGGGAGAGTATTATGAATATAGAGGATGTTTTTTCTTCTCGGGCTCGAATAAAGATTTTAAAGATTATTGCCCGTTTAGGTGCAGTTAACATTTCAGATATTGCCAGGCGCACCAATCTAAATTATATTAAAACGAATGCTCATTTGAAATTGTTGGAAGCAGAGGGCATAATCCAGCAAAGGACTTATGGGCGAATTCGTATTTATAGGTTAAATGAAAACTCGTCTAAAGCTAAGGCTGTACAAAATCTTATAGAGGCATGGGAAGAAGTAAATAAGCCGTGAAGACAGCAATTGATGCATTTAGGGGATGAAGCGCGTGTCGATGGTTGACGTGACAAATAAATCAGAGATTTTTAGGCAGGCAACTGCAGAAGGTACAATCTTGCTAAAGCCTGAAACAATCAAACTTATTAACGAAGGGAAAATTGCGAAGGGTGATCCACTTTACACGGCTAAAGTTGCAGGAATACTTGCCGCTAAAAAGACAAGCAGTATAGTACCATTGTGCCATCCGCTACCGTTGACTAGCGTGGATGTTCAGGCGGAAGTTGTAGATGACACGGTAGTTAAAGTTTCAGCTACTGTTAAAGCCAAGGCTCAGACAGGTGTAGAAATGGAAGCGTTGGTAGCAGTGTCTGCTGCATTACTTACGATCTGGGATATGACTAAGCAGTATGAAAAAGACGCCTCAGGGCAGTATCCAACTACAGCAATCAGGGATATTCATGTTACCTTAAAAATTAAAGGAGAGGTATACGCTTGAGCGAGAGCACAAAGAAGCACAAGGCGACGGCGCCTCGGCAGTTGAATTTTGCACTTTTTGTTTGTAGTTCATCACGGTATCAGCAATTGCAGAGAGGGGAAAAAATCAGTGATGCCTCAGGTGACCTAATAGAAGCTTTAGTGGAAAATGCAGGGCATAAAGTGGTTTTTAAAAAAATAATTGCAGATGACAGGGCACAGATTCAGGCTGCAGTTGAAGAGACCTTGTCATCAGTAGACGTGGATATTGCAATCTTTTGTGGTGGAACTGGCATTGCATCATCAGATGTTACTATAGAAACTGTTTCGCCTTTCTTGGAAAAGATCCTGCCCGGATTTGGAGAAATTTTTAGGCGCCTAAGCTATGACCAACTGGGTTCAGCAGCAGTTTTGTCCCGCGCCATTGCAGGCGTAGCAAAAGGCAAAGCACTATTTTGCATTCCCGGATCTCCTGACGCTGCGCGTTTAGCGGTAGAAACGCTTATCTTGCCCGAAGCGCCTCACATCGTTAGGCACGCACGGGAATAACGACATGTTAACGGATAGCTATGGACGACCACTTCTAAACTTGAGAATAGCCGTAACCTCACGGTGCAACCTTCACTGTGATTACTGTCACAGAGAGGGCGAGGATAACTGCACACGCGACTTAATAGAAGAGATGACGGTTGAAGAAATCGCACGAATAGCAAAAGTAGCTGTAAGCCTTGGGATTTCTCGGATAAAACTGACGGGAGGGGAGCCTCTAATGCGTAAGGATATCTGCGAAATTGTCAAATCGATAGCCGCCATACCAGATGTGAAGGACATCTCAATGACTACTAACGGTGTTTTACTTGGTTTTCTGGCGAAAGAACTACGTGCTTGCGGGCTGAAACGAGTAAACATTAGTCTGCCAACTTTAAACGCTGAAACTTACGCTAAACTTACCGAAGGCAAACTAGAGCACGTTTTGGACGGCGTTAAAGCTGCTGTGGAGGCAGGATTCAACCCCGTTAAACTTAACATGGTGGTCCTAAACAGCGTGAACAGTGATTCAGTTGAAGAAATGATGAATTTCGCACGACAAACAGGCACGATACTGCAGCTAATAGAACTTGACCCCGTAAACGTAGACGACACATACTACGCTGCATACCACCAGTTTCTAACGGAACAAGAAGAAAAACTGAAGCAAAAAGCGTTAAGAGTGGAAACCAGACGATTTATGCATAACCGTCACATTTACTACTTGCCAGATGTAACAGTGGAAGTTGTGCATCCGATTGAAAATGGAGAATTTTGCGGACACTGCACTAGACTGCGAGTAACCAGCGACGGAAAACTCAAGCCATGCCTAATGAGAAACGACAACCTAACAGACATCTTGACACCCATACGTCGAGGCGCAAGCGACAGCGAATTGAGAAAACTCTTCATTCAAGCGAACCAGAAAAGGGAACCATACAACAGAGTCCCAAGAAAAAACAGTAAACCTCGATTCTGCTTTAAATAGGTGGCTAAAGACTAAACCAAGCAGGAGCGCACGCGTTTTTAAAGCATAACAAACATGCTAAGTGTTCTAGAAGTAGCTTAATAACTGTTTCTGGTGGGCTTGCTCTCTACTAAAACGAGAGATTTTCACGCCCAACCTGCGAATTGCCAATTCAGATTCACCTAAAAATTTTTCAAAAAGCTGCCCCACAACAGTCCTGAGTGGCGCCACCTCACTCGTGTACCTTTCCAATGTCAGCGAACGACTATGAACACTCAAATCAGTCATCACAGCAACTATGCCAACCTGCTTGAAGAAAAGCTTTCTATTCACAAGTTCACGCCATACATCCTCAATTAGCTGGTTGGCTTTTTCCATTATAACTTCCAAATCGCGTGTATCCTCCTTCAAAGTTGCCATCCTACTAATAGATTCAGCCTCTCCAGTCTCCTTAACAGGCTCGTTATCCACACCATTAGCAGCATTATGAAAGTATATCCCTAAAGTTTTTCCGAAAGTTTCTACTAACCGCTGCACATCAAACCGCGCCAAATCCCCAACAGACTTGATACCTAAACGCTCCATTCGCAGTGCAGTTTTTTTTCCAACGCCAAGCAAACGGCCAACAGGCAAAGGCGCAAGAAAAGACAACACCTCGTCAGGCTTAACAACCGTAAGACCATCGGGCTTTTGGCTATCGCAAGCTATCTTAGCAACAAGCTTGTTTGGTCCCACACCCACTGAGAAACTAAGCCCAACACGCTGCTTCACTATGTTCTTCATTTCACGTGCCAAATCGACTGCAACCTCAAAACTACCAGCAACTTTCTGCGTAACATCCAAGTAAGCCTCGTCTATGCTAACCTGCTCCAAAACATCAGCGTAATTCCGCAGTTCCTGCATCACCTTATTCGAAACTTGCTCATAAAATACGAAATCTACAGGCAAGAAAACCGCCTCCACACCTTCCAACAGTTTCTTTGCCAAAA
This sequence comes from Bathyarchaeia archaeon, assembly GCA_038826755.1. Lineage (GTDB taxonomy): Archaea > Thermoproteota > Bathyarchaeia > Bathyarchaeales > Bathycorpusculaceae > JAWBOE01. The sequence goes on from JAWBOE010000001.1 coordinate 105,606, forward strand.
ACAATGGAATACCTGATTTAACACCGTATTTTCTCGCTAGATAATTAGCCGTAGTTACAGCACCGCTATCTTCTGTGCGTCCAGAATACATACCAACAACAATAGGCTTACCTTTCAAAGCAGGATTACGCAGTTCTTCGCATTGCGCGAAAAAATAGTCCAGATCTACAAGCATCACAACACGCGTACGCATGCAACTCAAACTCCTACATGACGTAGCAGCCAAGAACCATCACATGCTGCAGTGTTCAAGTAACTAAGGTTCTCTCTGCAAACGCCGAACTTCATTCGATTCGCTTTGGCTAAACTGCGTATTGTAGTCATGAGTTTAAGTCTAAAGGCCCTAGGTAAGAGCCTGTAACCTCCAGTTTTCTCGCCTTCGCTGAAGTAAAGTGGTCTTAATTTTTTGGCGGTTTCAGGCATAACCGTTACGAAACGTTGCCAATTATCAGATCTAACTTTATACGTGGAACTTGTTACATGTTTAACGCCCGAGCTTGCAAGAGTAGCAATTAAGCGTTCAGGGTTATCGTTCACGAATGGAATTATAGGATCTATGCGCACTGAAACGGGAATACCTTTACGAACTAGCGTTTCAATGGTTTTCAAACGTTCGCTTGCTGATGGCGCATGCGGTTCAATCAATGCCGCTTTAGCGTCATCATCGGTGGTGATTGTCATGGCTACAGTGGAAGGAACCTTACTTAGCAGGTCTATGTCCCGTGTGACCAAGCATGACTTAGTGATTATTTGAATTTGACAGCTGCTTCGTGAAAGGATCTCAAGACACTTTCGAGTTAAACCTAATTCAGCCTCTAAACGTGGATACGGATCAGAAGAATTGGCTATTGACACGGTTTCACCTTTTAGCCTTACAGCTTCACGCTGTAGATTCTGCAGCAACGCTTTTTTTGGCCTGCATTCAGAAAAACGCGGAACATAACTTGAAGCATAGCAGTAAAAACATTCGTGATCGCACCCTGTATATGGGTTGAGTGTTAATTTTGGCGGGCACGTGCATAATTGGGAACGCCACGGATCAAAACGCACTATTAGCGGCACTTAATTTCACTGAGCACCTATTATTGATGAAGACCAACAAAAACCATTCGCCAACATGCTTACCTCTTCCACCAAACAACATTTAATACTAAAAATCAACACTATCTAGGGTTTGGAAACTAAATGGTTCACCAAGAAAAGCCTAGAACAGTCTACTGGCTTGATGATAACCTCTACCTAAACATAACAAACAAGTGTTCAAATCACTGTATTTTTTGCCTTAGAAACTTTAAACAGGGAGTAGCAGGCTTCAACCTTAAGCTAAAAGATGATCCAACAACAGCCACGATTATTGCTGAGTTGCAAGAAGCTTTTAGTAGGAGGCGCTGGAAGGAAATTGTTTTCTGTGGATTTGGCGAACCAACCGCTAGACTTGACTGCCTAATAGAAATTGCACGTTGGATAAGACAGCATTATAGCAAATCTATCGCAATCCGCGTTAACACCAATGGACACGGCAACATGCTTAACCGAGGCAGAAACGTGGCTAGGGAACTGAAAGCTGCTGGAGTAAACAAGGTTAGCGTCAGCTTGAACGCTGGCGACGAAGAAACCTACAACGAAGTTTGTAAACCTCAATTTGCTGGCGCATACGCTGCAGTATTGGATTTTATTCGCAACGCAAAAGGAGAGTTAGAAGTGGAAGTTACAGCAGTGACCACGCCGGAAGTTGACTTACACAGGGTGCGCGAAACAGCAGAAGCTCTGAACGTGAATTTCCGGCTACGTGAGTGCATCCCATGCTTCTGGTGACCTTAACATAGCGCACACTTAAGCGAGAACACGAAAAAATTTTACGTGCAGCACAAAAGTCTTAGGCAGAAAAATTTTTAAACAGTAACGGTCTGCTGCGTAAGTGGGGGAGAAGCAGAAATTGAAAAAAGTGCCATTGTTTGAGTACGAATTTCCCTGCTACAAAAAGCGATCGGCAAAATGGTTCATGCAGAAACAAACGAGATAAACACATCGGTAGAACTGTTTAGTCCTTAAAGCCTTAAACAAACATGTGTTGCGTACTTTACGACCAACACACAAGTAAGCCATGAACTTCATGCTTAAACGTTTTTTAGCCTTTTATCTTGAACATCCTTTCAAGTGCTGCTCTGGCTTTGCTGGCTAATGGTTCTGGAACACGTACAACGTGTTTTTCCTCTTTTAAGGCAGCGTAAAGCCTGTCAAGCGTGGTTAACTTCATATTTGGACACACAGCGTCAGCGTAAGCCGTGAAAAACTGTTTTTCCGGGTTCTCTTTCCGCAGGCGATGCAATAACCCTTCTTCCGTAGCCACGATAAACTTCTTAGCGGTTGATTCCTTAGCGAAATGACACATTTTGGAAGTGCTGCCGATGAAATCTGCGACTTTACGCATTTCAGAGCTACATTCTGGATGAACCATTACAATAGCATCAGGATGCTGCAGCTTTAGTATGGTTACGTCTTCTGGCTGAAAAAGCAGATGAGTTGGGCAGAAACCCCATTCAGGAATTGATATTAGAGTTTTTCCTGTTCTTTCCGCAACATATTCAGCTAAATTGTGATCAGGACCAAACAGTATGGTATCCGCATCAAGAGAGTTAATTACTTCTACGGCGTTAGCTGATGTACAACATACATCACAGTAGGCTTTAGCAGAAGCCAAAGTGTTCACGTAAAGCACAACAGGAGCATCTGGATAAGCTACTTTCCACCGTTTAATTTCATCAACAGTAAGCATCTGTGCCATTGGACAACGTGCACCAAGCGTTGGCAAAAGTACCTTTTTTGTCGGATTCAATATAGCTGCAGATTCAGCCATGAAATCAACAGCAGCAAACACGATAATTTCTGCGTCAGTTTCTTGCATGGCTTTACGGCTTAGTTCAATGCTGTCGCCAACGTAATCCGCTATATCCTGAATTTCTGGTCTCTGATAATTATGCGCTAGAATGACAGCTTTCTTCTCTTTCTTGAGTTTCTGAATTTTGTCAATTAAACTCATGCTTTCGCCTGTAACGTAACCACTAAACAACTCTAAAGAAATATATGCTTTTACCCATTAAACAAAATTTTCCATGTAACTTTAAACCAAAAATTACTAAAACAAACTATTCAAAATGATAGGCGCCCACCATGTTAATCTTATAGATGCAGGAATTGCTACAAGGATCCGAAAACAAGTGCAAAGCAACAGATACCCCGTAAAATATTGTCAGAATCCTGTAAATAAGACGTAGCTAGATTCAAAATTTCATTTAACATTTTGCTTAACAAGACGTCATTCCGTTGGTCATCGTTAACCTTTAAGGTTAAAGCTAAACATGTCAAAAGAATTATTATTAACCAATTTGATATGCTTGGAACTTTAGAGCTCATAATTTGGGACAGCTAGCCTTCAAAGATAAAAATTGTGGTACATGCCTTTATTGTTCTGGATCAGAATGGCTACACCTTGCTTTTGGATGCGCTATTAAGAAGTGAAGGCTCCATTACATAAAGATTGTCATTAATAAAGAATCAGTCAGTGGTTGAGGCATCAAAACAGTTGATTTTGCTGCCTATACAGAGAAAACAGCATTTTTGTTTATCTTGATTTTGGTAAAAACTTATAAAAAAGCGCTATTAATGTTAATGATTGTCAGTCTTTGTGAAAGGGCGATTTGATGCCTCTATTATATCCGGTTAAGCGCGTCTTTCGCAGTTGGTCGCTTTTTGCTGCATTGTTCATCGGTATATTTCTTGCTTCAACTTTTTTCGCAAGCATCAACATAAAAGCCAACCTTGCAGCTGAGCAGGCACTGGAACAGCAGCTTAGCGGTCTCGTTACAGATATGGAGTTTAATGCTTATCTTAACATTACAAATGTTGCTTTTGCCCGAGAAAATATTTCCAGCATTGATGGTGTTAAAAAGGTTGATGTTGTCGCCAGATTCTCTCTGCCGATTTCACTCTCCAGCGACAACTACACTACTACGCAGTATACCTCGATGGCTTCAATGCCCAATTCCTCACGGATCTATGATGAGTGGCTAAACAAGCCTGTAGAAGGAATAAAGGAAAATGAAACATACATCGTGGAAGGTACGCCTTTAGCGAAAAAAGTCGCTGTAGGTGACAGCATTTCAACAGTAATCGAGTTTCCAACTCCGAAATGGGATAACAGAACCACAGTTTACATTAATCTCACGGTTGCAGGTTTTGCGCAACTTACTGAAGTTGGCTACTCGCTGCTGTCAGGCTCAACCTTTTACATCTCGCCACTTGCACCTATGGAAGCAGGAGAGATTTACCATTACAGACAGGACATGCTAATTATAAGCTGGGAAAACACATTGGAAAAACTCTGGGCTAACGCGCCGAATGGGACGACTTCCACAACTTTCTCAATTTATGTCGACCGCGATAAACTCTTAAGTCCATGGGATACACAAGCATCGGCTAAGAACCTGCAAACGGTAGCCGACAAAATACAAAACAGCATTCTCGCACATTTTGAGGCACACGGCTACGTAAACAACATGATAGGCTTTGCCTTAACCAATTTTCAATACAATTTCTCAGGTACACTGTTTAATTTGGTTTTGGTTTCGCTTCCAGTTTTCTTTGTAGCATGGTATCTTGGCGCTACAGTTTCAGATGTTTCCTTCAATATGCGGAGGCGTGAAATTGGATTATTATCAACGAAGGGTCTTTCAAGCGGGCAAATACAGCGGCTTTTCCTAACCGAAGCGCTCCTCGTTGGCTTCATTGGAGGCGCCTTTGGAGTAGTTGGGGGTTTAATTCTAAATCAAGTGTTAACTGGCAACTTCGACTGGAACAAACTGTTCAGTACTAAAATGTTTAACCCATACATGATAATCTTTACAATTGGTTTCAGCGTGGTTCTATCTCTTTTCTCAGTTTTTAGGTCTGCAAGAAAAGCTGCAAAAATGCCGACTGTCGAAGCGCTCAGGGATTACATTCCTATCGAAGTCGAGAAAACTTACAAAAAAAGATGGCCATGGATAGCTTTTATACTCGGTACATACAAAATCACAGCTTACGTTGTAAATTTAAACGTGTCTCAACTAATAGCAGAGTTGGCTTTTTCTGGGAACTTTTTCGTCGTTTTGCTGCTCACACCATTCGCAATAATTGATCAACTGCTCAACTATATTGCACCATTACTTTTCTTCTGGGGAATCACAAAACTGCTGATCCAGACTTCGCTCAAATTCCAGCAGTTAACCACGAGAGTTTCAGTAATTATGGGCGACTTAACTGCTTTAGCATCAAAGAACGTTAGACGCAAACCCGCGCGGTTGGCAGCAGTAGCGTTTCTAATAGCGTTTATAATAGGATACGGCGTTCAAGTCACGGCACAATTGGCAAGTGAACAGGATTACGCTGTTAGACAAGTTAAGTATCAGGTTGGTGCAGACGTCACGGTTAGCGTTATAAATGCCACTAAAGCTACCAATATAACAGAGAGTATTTTGGTGAATATCACAGGAATAAAGAATGCCACCATAGAGTACACGCTTCGACAGAATAACGCTGGAACGGTTGTTAAAACTGTTGATCCAGCTTCTTGGCTTGAAACAGCCTATTATGAGGAAGAATGGTTCAGCGGCTCTGACGTAAAGCAAATATTTGACGAGTTAAAAGCTGACAACATGACTATTATCTTGGAGCGCAGACTTGCAAATCAATACAACCTGAAAGTAGGCGATAGTATAGGCATAGATTTTCCTTCTGGTCCAAGAAAATTGAGGATTGTAGGTTTCTTCGGTCCAGAGCCTGCTGAGTCGTCAGGTGGAATTCTTAGAGCCGCATATACTGTGCCTACGTGGTCGTACGCGCCCAGAGATCTTTTCAACATGAGCAGCCCTTATAGCGACGCATATAAATTGGAGTCTTTTGAAACGAAGATAATGCTAAAACTAGAAGAAGGGGTAAACGGGACTGCTATTGCAGAGCAGATTCGTGGTCTTGACTTAGAGATTTACGGGGTTGATTCCATTGATGAGCAGTGGCGAAGGTCGCAGCAAATGAGCAACATATATACTTATAGCAGCCTGCAAGTGGCAGATACGCAACGGTTAGGCTTAGTTTTTGTTGTTCTCGCTGCCTCAGTTGGGACAGCATTGATAAGTATTGTCAGTTTAATAGAAAGGAGACGTGAAGCAACACTGATGAGCGTTAGAGGCTTATCATATGGGCAGTTGGTATGGCTGTTCCTTACCGAGAATATTGCCGCAATAACTTTCTCCATTGCACTTGGCATAAGCGTTGGGTTAATAATAGTTTACGGCAACATAAACTCAGCTAACGCTGCTATATCAACGCTTGTTAAGAGGCGTTTGGTTCTTTCCCAAGACTTCATGATCACAATTGCCTCTTACATAACTGTGATATATGTTGCCGCAATCGGATCTATCCTGATATTGGCTAGACAATATGTAACCAAACTTGAGAGGATGATCAGGTTAAGATGAAAGGTTTAGACGTAACAGCGAGAGACTTGGTTAAGGTCTACCGCACAGGCAAAATCGAGGTGCAAGCCCTCCGCGGCTTAAACATGAATATCAAAGCAGGGGAACTAGTCGCTGTAATAGGACCAAGCGGAAGCGGAAAAACCACACTGCTCAACATAATCGGAGGCCTAGACGAGGCAACAGCGGGAACAGTGATTGTCGGCGACACAAACGTAACAACTCTAACAGTCACGCAACTCGTTGACTTCCGAAGAAAAATGGTTGGACACATATTCCAAACACTAAATCTGATACCTACACTCACGACAAAAGAAAACATTGAGTTCGCCATGATAGCTTCAGGTGTCCCAAGAAAACAGCGCAAAGAAAGAGTACAAGAACTCCTAGAGATAGTCGGATTGACCGACCGCGCATGCCACAAACCTGAAGAATTGAGCGGAGGCGAACAGCAACGCGTAGCCATCGCCGCTGCCCTAGCAAACGACGCACCTGTCATTTTAGCAGATGAACCAACAGGAGAACTTGATACAACAAACGCAAAAATCGTGGTAGATTACCTTGTAAAAGTGAACCGCGAACTCGGCAAAACAATAATAATGGTAACTCACGACCCAAGCGTCGCCCGCGCAGCACATAGAATACTCCGCATAGAAGACGGTGTCATAAAAATGTCTCAAACACCCTCAGAAGTCATAGTACAAGAAAAAGCAGTATCATACACCGACCAGCTAAAAGCAAGAATAGCTGAAATAGACGCACAACTAGAACAATTAGACAAAGACTTCAAAAACGAAAAAATAAACGGCGACGAATACACCGAAAGAAGACAAAACCTAAAGCACATCAAAAACAGCCTTAAAGAAGAATTAGTGCGAATGGGCATAGTAACATAAAACACCAGCAACAGCCGTCCACACCCCTTAAGAAGGGAATAATTACCACATACGTCAAAATACAATTAGCCCAAATTATAATAATGGACATTTACTTACAACACATTCACATAAATCCAAAAAACGTGCAAACACACGAAACAGAAAAATTAAAAAGAAAAAACGAAGGCTGCCGCCTACTCTGCTTCGAAGAATTCCTCTGCTTTTGGCGGCGTTGGTGGTAAGCCTCTACGTTCACGTATCTGCCTTATAGTCTCGGCTTGCATTTGTTCTGGCACTGGTGCCCAGCGGCTAAACTGCGTAGCCCAAAAAGCTCTACCCTGCGTAGAAGAACGCAACTCATCAGCAATACCGAAGCTTTCTGAAACAGGCATCTCTGCCTTAACGACAACCATGTCCTCATCATTTGTCATATCTAAGATTTTGCCGCGACGCTTCTGCACTAAACTGATAACTGGGCTAACGAACTCGTTTGGAACCTTGCACTCAAAACTCATCAACGGCTCCAAAAGTTTCGGATCACTCAGCAGGAAAGCGCACCATATTGGACGCCAAGTCATAGGCAAAATCTGTGCTGGACCTCTATGCACAGGATCCTCATGCACAGTAATATCTTCAAGGTTGATCTTCAACCCATAAGCTGGCTCTTTTGCTAAAACGCACGCATGAACTGCCTCACGGAAACCCGATTTAATATGATCCAAAACTTCTTCCACATATTGTCTTCCCTTTATCCTATTAACAAGGATATTGGTTTCTTCAATAGCTATAACGTTACGTGCATCATCCGTTGACCAGCCAAACTCCTTCAAAATCTTCTGGCGTTCATCACGAGTCTGCATTTCAGTGATTTTCCCCGACCTTATTGCCTCGATAACCGCTTCAGGCAACTTTTCCATTGAAATCCACAGCTTGCTATGTTTGTTAGGACTTTTCCCCATCACAGGTGCACCGCGATAATCATGACTAATAGTCTCACGATAAATCACAATAGGCTTACTAAGCTTCACCTTCAAGCCAGCTTCCTGCATACGGTAAGCAGTAATTTCCAAGTGAAGCTCACCCATACCGCTCAGCAGAAACTCGCCACTTTCCTTATCCATCTTGAAATGCAGGTTCGGATCTTCAGTTGTCAGCTTATGCATAACCTTGTCGAACAACGGTAAATCCTTAACATCCTCAGGCTCCACAGCAACCGTAACCACAGGATCAGACACATACTTCAAACCCTCAAACGGATGAGCCTCCACGCCATCCTCAGCCACAGTTTCGCCAACGTGAATGGCAGGCAAACCCGACAGCGCAGCAATGTTACCAGCAGGAACACGATCCACGATTACACGGTCAGTAGCCATACTCATGTAAACCTGCTGAATAGTGCCTTTCTGGCGACTCGTCAAAAGCTGCACCGTCTTGCCCTTACTAACTGAACCACTAAAGACACGACCAATCGCAACAACACCACTATGCGGATCAACCTCAATCGTGGTAATACACATCAGCAACGGACCATTCGGATCCACCTTTGCCATAGCCTTACCAGTAACACTCTCAGGATCACCAGGCCAAATTTGACTCTGCCTGTACGGTTGAGCCTGCAATGGGTTAGGCAGATGCTCGCAGAACATGTCTAAAATCGGCTCGTACAATGGCGCTTTCTTGCTTAACTCGTCAACTTTGCGCCCAACATCCTCAGGTGCGCCAGTATAAGCGTCAATTATGTCCTTGAATGATATTCCTTTCATTTTCATGTGTGGCAAGTTCAAACCCCACTTGTGAAGCGCAGAACCAAAAGCCACACGGCCATCTTCAACCTTAACTTGCCAATCTTTTTTATGATCAGCGGGCGCATATTTCTCGATAAGCGTGTTCACGCGCACAATAATTTTCGCGAACTTACGTTGAACTTCCTCGGGAGTTAACTTGATCTCTTTTATGAGCCTGTCAACTTTGTTGATAAATAAGATTGGTTTCACACGTTCCCTCAACGCTTGCATTAACACTGTTTCAGTCTGTGTCATTGGTCCCTCAACAGCGTCAACAACAACAAGCGCTCCGTCAACTGCGCGAAGACTCCTTGTTACTGCACCGCTGAAGTCAATGTGTCCAGGGGTATCGATAAGGTTGATGAGGTAATCTTTGCCTTTGAAGGTATGCGTTAAACTGATGTTTGAGGCGAAAACAGTCATCTGACGCTTCTGTTCAAGCTCCCATGAATCAAGAAACAGTTTCTGGCCTGCAGTCTGTTCGCTAATTATTCCCGCAGCCGCTAGAAGACTGTCGGATAACGTGGTTTTTCCATGGTCAACATGAGCAATTATGCTTGTGTTTCTAATGATTTCTGGAGTATTCATTAATTTTACGATATCTTCAACTTGCTTGTATCGACCCATAAACTAAACCTTCCCAAACCTAATAAATGATGCCTAACGAATCCGATTTCAATGCTATATTCTGGTTTAAAGTATCGGAACATTTTTGCTAATTCTCGCTTAAAGAGATAAGCTACATGGAAATAAAAACTGTTGCCTATTAACTTTATGGCGATTGTTTCAGGAATGGTTGATTGCATAAACTGTTTGACATAAAGGTAACAGCTAACATTTAAAACATGCTTGATAACTTCCAAAGCGAACTGCTTAGAAAACGTAGTTTGAGCAAAATTAAACGTAATGCCACTTCCAGCAGTTTTAAAGAACCTAGCGTTTGGAAATCACTACAGCAACCAGCAAGAGCATCGTTCCAGAAACGATTGCAGTATATTACAACCGATTCCGTAATTTTTATCATTATTTTTTGGCTTAAAACACTTTTTAGTGAAATTTCCAAAAGGTCAAAGAAAATTCGCAAATCTGTTTCAATGCGCAACTGCATTATAGTTAGATGCAGTGTATGGGTTTAAATTGTTTTTATAATCGATTAGTTTAAATGCAACTGCCTATATTTTAGGCAAAAACAGTATCTTAAAAAGCAAAAGTTTGCTTATTTACAAAAGAGCGATAGTTGGAGATTTAAATGCCCTTTCAACCCGTTACAATACGAGAAAATAATTCGCGACGCCGCGTAACTTTAGCGTCAACGCCACTTTCACTAGAGAATAGTTTTGGTTCATAACACAAAATTGCTTCGCAAACACTGGCAAGGGATCCTTTTGGAAAAAGCTGCTTCTATGAGTCTAGAAGAAGTTTTTGATGCGTTGGATACATCGCCTGAAGGTTTAACAAGCGAAGAAGCTAAACGTCGACTTGAAAAGTACGGATTTAACACGCTTATTGAGAAGAAAACAACTCCTTTGTTTTTTAGGTTTATAGTGCATTTCAAGGATTTATTCAGTATACTGTTGCTTTTTGCAAGTGTTCTGTCTGCTGTTGGGGGCATGTGGGAACTTAGTTTAATTATTCTCTGTGTTGTGTTGGTTAATATTTTTTTCAGTTTATTCCAAGAGGCTCGTGCTGAGAAGGCTATGCAGACTTTGAGGCATTGGATGCCAGAGTTTGCAAAAGTTATTCGTGATGGCGAACTTCGAAGGATTTTGGTTAAGGAGATAGTTCCAGGTGATATTATTGTGCTGGAGGAGGGAGATCGCGTACCTGCTGATGCACGTTTGATTGAGGCTTTTGATTTGTGGACGAATAATGTGCCTTTAACTGGTGAGTCTGAGCCGCAGCCAAGAACCGCTGTGTCTGCTAATGGTGGTGAAAAGGCGTATTTGTATTCGCCTAATCTTGTTTTCATGAGCACTAGTGTTGCTCGTGGTCGTGGGAAGGCCGTCGTGTATGCTACTGGCATGGACACGCAGTTTGGCAGGATTGCTAATTTGACTCAGGCGATTCGCGAAGAGTACAGTCCACTGCAAAGAGAGATCGCATTAACGGCGAAGTATGATTTTGTTATCGCTGTTGTTGTGGGCGTGGCTTTTTTTGTTGCGAGTATGGTTTGGTTGCATTTGCCTTTTTACAGCAGTGTTTTGTTTATGATTGGGGTTATGGTGGCGTGTGTTCCTGAGGGTTTGCAAGTTACGGTGTCGAGTGCTTTGGCTATTAATGTTTTGAAGATGGTGAAGCAGAATGTTCTTGTTAAGCGTTTGTCTGCGGTTCAGACTTTGGGTAGTGTCACGGTTATTTGTACTGACAAGACGGGTACAATCACGAAGGGCGAGATGACTGTTAAGAAGCTGTGGGTTAAGAACCGCGTTGTGGATGTTTCAGGTGTAGGTTATAATCCTACTGGCGAATTCACGTTGAATGGCAGAGTTTTGAAGGCTTCTGATGCTGCTGTTGAGAAGCTTATTGAGGCTGCGGCTTTATGTAATAGTGCGAAGATTGAGCCGCCATCGGATAGAAATGCGGCATGGGGTGTGATTGGTGATCCAACTGATGGGGCGTTGCTTGTTGCTGCGTTGAAGTATGGCTTTAACGCTGAAAGGGCTCTGGCTGAGAAACCTATTGTTGATGTTGTGCCGTTTAATTTTGAGAGAAAGATGATGAGTACAGTTCACAAGTTTGGTGGTGACTTTCTTGTTTATACAAAAGGTGCACCTAGAAGTGTTCTATCTGTATGCGATAAGGTACTGGTTGATGGCAAAGTGGAGGAATTGGCTGGTGAAAATTTGGCTTTGGTGGAAGAAAAAATTCGTGTGTTCGCTGATGAGGGGTTGCGTGTAATTGCTGTTGCTTTTAGGGAATTACCAGAAAACGTGTACTCAAAAACCTCGGCTTTGGAGAAGTACATGACGCTTATTGGTTTAGTGGCTATGCATGATCCTCCACGGCTTGAGGTTCGGGATGCTATTGCGAAGGCTAAGCAGGCTGGTATTAAAGTTGTGATTGTTACTGGTGATTATGGTCCTACGGCTGAGGCGGTTGCGCGTGAAGTTGGTATTGTTGATTCGGGTGGCTACAGTATAATTCGCGGTGTGGATTTAGAAAAATTGAGTAATACCGAGATTGTGGATGCTGTTAGAAGGGGTAATGTGATTTTTGCTCGTGTTTCTCCTGAGCAGAAGTTGCGTATTGTGAAGGTTTTGCGTGGAAGCGGCGAAGTTGTTGCTGTCACGGGGGATGGTGCGAATGATGCGCCTTCTTTGAAGGAAGCGGATATTGGCGTGGCAATGGGTGTTTCTGGGACTGATGTGGCGCGTGAAGCTGCGGATATTGTTTTGTTAGATGACAGTTTTGAGTCTATTGTGAGGGCTGTTGAGTCGGGTCGTGCTATTTACGAGAATATTAGGAAGTTTATTGTATACGTGTTTTCGCATAATTGGGCTGAGTTGATTCCTTATGTGCTTTACGCGTTGTTGGGTATTCCTTTGCCTTTGCTTGTTGTGCAGGTCTTGGCTATAGATTTGGCTATTGATGTTATTCCTTCTTTAGCGTTGAGTCGTGAACCGCCTGAAGCTGGTATTATGTTGGAGCCGCCGCGAAGTATTAAGGAGCGGTTATTTACTTCCAAGGTGTTTTTGCGGTCGCTTTATATTGGTGTCATAATAGCTGTTGGTGCTATGTATGGTTGCATAAGTGCATGGATCGCGGGTGGTTGGCGGTTTGGTATGTCTTTGCCTGCTGATAGCCCTATTTACCTGAAAGGCGTAACTATGACTTTTGCGGGTATCGTTGTGGCGCAGGTGGGTAACGTTCTCGCTTGTAGGACTAGTAAAGTTTCTGTTTTCAAAACTAAGCTTTCAAGTAATAAGTGGATTGTTGTTGGAATTATGTCGCAGTTGACGATTTTGGCGCTTTTGGTTTATGTGCCTGTTTTGCAGCAGTTTTTTGGTACAACAGCGCTTGGTGTTGCAGATTGGAGCTTTTTGGTTTTGCTGGCTTTAGTCGTAGTTTTCGCCGAAGAAGTGCGCAAGTTTTTTGTTCGGCATGCATCTACAGTGGTTTAAGCCTTGCATGCGGGTAGTTTATACCCCTTTTTATAAATGTAAGGTGGAGATGGAGGTTGATTTTTGTGTGGTTTCTAAAAGGGTTGGGTATTGTTTATTCTGTGGTGAAAAGTTTGTTTTTACTTTCTGAGATGAAGCAATTAATTCTTTGAAAAAATTTTGTGGTGCAAGTGTTGCATTATTGTTTTTACGAATTGAATAACATCTGGTGTGAATATGGAAAATGCAGCTAACACGAAATTGATTGGGAATACAAATATGGATTCGAAGATGTTGCTGCCGTAAGGACCTATAACGTTTAGTGAGTAACCCCAGAATTGGAAGATCGACCATGCTGTTGTCTGTAATATCGCGCCGTAAAGTCGGTATAGATATTTGATTTTTCGTTTGGACGGGTTATTTTTGTAATTGTTGAAGAAGACTTCGCTGGCGACACTGCCTGCTCCACCTGGAAAGAAGGCGTTAACAAGTACCTTTTCTGCAAAGTTGCCTGGAATGAAATGGTCAATCCAGAACCCTGGGAAATTCAGGAAAGGTATTATTATGCTGTTGGTAGCGAAACGTATTGCCACGGGTATTGCGTAGATTATTGCACCGCCTATCTCCCACAGCCAAAACCTTTTACTTCTTAAAGTTGCGACAAACGCCTTGTACAGCTGCATACTTATTTAGGCGGTGTTATGCTTTAAAAGTTCTTCTTAATTTATTCTTTAAAACTAGCGCAAACAGTCCGGCGATAATCAGCGGCGTTATGAAAGCGAGGATGAATGAAAACTCTGGCACTGTGCCCTCTGCAATTTCAGCATCATCGGGGTAGCCGCGGCTTTCCCAATAACCTAAGAAGTCGTAATCAACAACCTCAATGCTTACAAGTTGGCTTATCCACTTATAACCCCACTTGCCAGGTACTATTAAACGCAATGTCTCACTTAATGGTACGCTGTCCTTTTCATATGCTATGATTACGTCTTCTCGTCTCGCTGTTTCAATTGGTAGGTCTGTGGAGTAGCCGTCGCTGGCGTGAAAGGCAATTTTGACAGCGTTGGAAGTAACGCCAGCTGCTTCTAGGAGAGAACTTAGTTTGACGCCAACCCAGTTTCCTTCTGCGAGGGGGATGTCAGGTAGTCCGACGCAGATTAGGGCTGCGTTAACCGTGGCTTTGGGCATGGCGCTTAATTCAGTTAAAGACAAGTTCAACGAGTGTTCTACTAGTCCAGTTACTGTTAATTGCCATTCCAAGTGGGCTTGTTCTGCATGTGCTTGTTTGTTCGGGTTGAATATAGCTATAGCGGAGAATAGCGTTGCGGTTAGGATTAGAAGGATTACTGGGCAGAATTTGTTCTTCATGAAAATAGTCCTACTTACTGCGGTACATTGCAGAAAATATGTCAGAGGCCATATTTAAGAATCTGCGTAAAGAATATGGAAAGAAAAATGGTTTATTGGATTGCTGTTAATTTTGGCTTACGGCTAATTCTGTTGATTTGGAGTTAGCACTGTTTCTTTTTGCCATAGCCATGGTGTGTCCTTGAGAGTTTTCATGAGTGGAACAGCTATTAGCATGGCTATGAAGGCTTGAATGAGTCTGATGGCGGGGTATGCAAATGGGCTTACTAAGAACAGTGAGCGGGTAACGTCGACCGGCATGCCAAAGATGCCCTCATATACCATTGGCGTCGCAAAGATGAATGAGCCCCACATGTTATCAGCTTCGTTGCCTATGAAGGCGAGTAGAAAGTAGAAGGCTGCGCCTCGTCCGACGTTTAGCTTGGTGGCAAATTTGACGCATGGCAATATTAGTAATAGGGCAATGAGTTTGTCGAATATTACTGCTGCGGCTACTATTCCGTTTTCTGTGAGAGGCTGCACGGGGGGAGTAAACAAGAACGCGATTATTAAAGCGCTGAAGATTAGGAAGCTCCATTTCCATTTTTTGTAGTATATTAGTCCTGTGATTAGGGCGTTGATAGGGGGAGATAGTAGGAATGGGAAGTTTGCTGGGCTCATTCCTGAAAGTGTCCACGTGACAAGGGCTCCGAGGAACGCTGTTGCTGTGCCTAAATACGGTCCTAGAACTAGCCCGAATACTGTGGCGACTAGTGCTTCTAGGTTTATGTGCACGTCGCCTATCCCTATTGGGATGTGCGGGCTTACAAGCGAGAGTATGTAGTATAATGCGGCGAATATTGCTATTAGGGCGATTTGTCTTGTGGTGATTTTCAATAGCGCCATTCCTCTTTGTAAATTTTTTCATTGATATGTAGTTTTTTACATAACAAGTATAAAAAAGTTCCTGAAGTAAAAGCGCTCAACCCACTCATAACTGCAACCCGCTGAGTCGACACAAAAAATCAGCGAACATGTCCAAAATTAATGCGTACTTGTAGGTTTTTTACGGAAATTGCAATTAAAAATATCTCGTTCATTAAGCAGAACAGTTTACTACCTATTTTGCGGATAAACGACACAACTCTGAGTTTTAGCAAATTTTAAATATGAATTTGAGACAATAATACGCTATGAGGGTAATAAAGTGGCTAAAGCGGCTAAAGGAAAGAAGAAAAAGGGCGGAAAGAAATAAAACATTCTCCATAACCTTCTTTTTTTATTTCCATTTTTACGTAGACTTCATACTAAGCATACTATACGGGCAGTCTCAAATAGGCTTTAAAAGAACCCTTTTATAGTATAACTCACATGTTTTATCCTAAATTATTAAGTGGTGAAATACCATGTCTGTTCAGGTGACACCTGAGTATTTTAGTTTGCTGAATCAGGCGGTTGCTCGCGAAATTCAAGTTTCAATACAGTATATACTACAGCACACGAAAATGGAAAAGCTGATGCGTCGAGTTATCCCGGAGAACTATCTCTTGGATAAGACCACTTATGAAGTGGTCGGCAAGTTCCTGAAAGAAATCGCGATTCAAGAGATGAAGCATGCTGGAGCAATTATGGAACGAATTTACTATCTTGGCGGTTCTGCAACTACTAAGGCAGATAAGCCTAAGATTGGTAACAGTATAAGCGAGTTTGCCAAGTTAGGCGTCAAGGCTGAAGAGGAAGCGTTGGTGCTTTATCGCAAGATTATTGAAGCAGCTGGGAGACTTAGCGACTGGGAAACTCGTGAGTTGTTTGAGAAAATTTATGGTGAAGAGGAACAGCATCTATTCAAGTTTCAGGAATACGTAGGCGTAAGAGACGAAAACGGAAACAACGAAGCACCCATGTCAGAGTGGCGCAAAATTTTCACTGATGAGTATTTCGCTTTATTGAATAAGGCGGTTGCTGCTGAAATCTCCGCAATTATCCAGTATACTAATCAGCATGAAAAGGCAAGTTTACTTGCCCTGCGGAAGAAGGAGTCAGCGCTCGAGGTTGTGACTGAAGCTAATAAGGCGAAGGTTGTTAGTGAAATGTTGAAGGGTATTTTTATGCAGGAAATGGAGCATTTGGAGAAGATTTCTGAGCGTATTTACCTGCTTGAGGGTGAAGCTACTGTGGTTCCAGATCCGCTGCCGCAAGTGGGCGAAACGGCTGATGACTTCTTGAAGTTGGATCATAAAGCTGAGAATACGGCTATTGTTCTTTATAGAGCTATAATTGCGGAGGCGTTTAAGCGCGGTGACACGGCTACGCGGCGATTATTTGAGGATATTGTTTTACAAGAAGAGGAACATTACTGGAAGTTTGACGATTTTATTAAGTGAAATTATTGCTTGTTTCTTTGCATCTTTTTTTCTTTTTGTGTTATTTTAGTAGTTTGATGTTTGCCTAAAAGCGGCTCATTTGAGAAGTCTCTGTGCAGTCTTTTCTCAATTGTAATAAGTCATGTTTCGTAATATAGGTTAAATCTTTTAAGCTTATTTTGCATATATTCAGAGCAAAAATGCGGGTTGGTGAAATGTTGATGAGTGGAGAAGAGGAGAAGGCGAAACGCATCTTGACAGACCCTAAACTTTCAGCGATTAAGGCTATGTTGGAGAAGGATCATGCGATTGACTGTATTTTGTTGTTGTACATGAATCGAGGCAAGTGGAAGGAGGCTAAGGATTTTATGCGGGAGAATAAGTTGACGTTGAGCGATGGCACTTTCAGAGCGCGTATGATGGAGATTGAGGACTTAGGCTTGGCTAAGAGTGAACGTATTGATCCGTTGAAGAAGTATTATTTAATTACCGAGTTTGGGGAAAAGGTGGCGCGGCTTCTGATAGATTTCTTCAATGAACTTGTTGCTTAGTTGGATCAATTATAGCGTCTTTTTTAGCTTTTCATTTCTATTTGTGTTTTTTATCGGTTTTGCATCTCATATTTGTATATATTCTCTTGCATTTGATTATTGTTTAGAGTTATCGAGAAAGTGAAGAGCGACAGGCGTAAACTTGCATAAATTGGCTTGTGGGTTCTCAAAAGTAAGAAGATCTTTGAATTGCAGGAGATTTTGCTGGATGATCTTCCACTGCTTTTGAGAATAGGTGTTATATTTTAAGCAGATCGCATTGTTCAGTGTGAAGTGTCAGTTGGGTTTCATGGTTTAAAACGTTCTAAGCGAGGTTTTTTTGATAATTTGGTATTTGATAAATGCGATTGTGGGAATATGGGGGATTAAATTTAAATTGACGGCAAAGACTTTGGGAACGTGAAATTTTGATATGGCGGCTTTTTTGTGTTAATTGTTTATTTATCCCCACGCAAAATATTGATTATTATGTATTGACAAACAGTATACATTGCAACTAAATACTACCACCTAATAAGCAGCACGGTTCATATGTTCAACACAAAAACCCACCTAAAAACCAAACAAGACATAACATGTGAAACGGGTTTTCTAGCCATACGCAAATTTTCATACCTAAAAAACGCGTATAGTTATAACTTAAATCATAATAAAAAATTCAGATGTTTTGCTTACCTGAGTCGTTTCAGAACATAAAAAAGCAAAATTCCAGTAACGAGCGCCAAAGCTGATAAAGTTGTCAAACCAACATCAACAGACACGCGAGAAGGAGACATTAAAGAAGATCCCACATTTTTTGGCTGTGTCTGTGGCGCTAATTGCGAATCATCTATTGCGTCACCAAGGTTGTTCACCTGCGGTGTAGGTGAACAAGGCTGCGGCGCAACTGCAGTTGGCATCGGCGTAGCCACATCGCATAGCATTCGCCACGCAGTTGCATTTAAAAAGTAGAAACCACTCTCCAAACTAGAATATTCAACTGTACCAAGCTATCTCTATTAAGTCCCCATTTTGCGGTTTAGGCAAACCTGTGAAACGAACCACAACAGGAATCTTTGCCTCGTTTCCACTATATGCTTGAAGCCTACTAAGCGTCCTTGCTAGTGCTGTTTCGGCACAAATTCCTAAAAAACAATAGTTTAGGGTTCAGAGAAAAACTCGATGCAGGCTTGATAGTGGCGTATGGCCGAAGTGTTAGGTACGAATACAGAATAAATACAGCGTTAGCCTGCGAGCTGCTTGCTCAGGCAGTGCGTAGGAAAATTAGATCGTGTGGAGTTTTCAAGATTAAAAAGGAAGACTGAAAAGCTGCGGATAAGCTGCTGGTTGGCCTCACCCTTCCGATTCCGACGCCTTTTGCAGCTGAATTTCTTGTGGTAGTTGTAGTCGGCATTAGCATTTGCGACTACTACTTTTGCTGTTAGACGAATTGAGCTGTTGTCTACTTGATTGCGCGTTCTGAATTAGTGTTCTATGGGTGTGGGGTTTAGATTAAAAGTTATTACTTTGCTAAAAGCAGAAAGTAATAACTTTTGGCGATTTTGCAGTGTCATTGGCTAGAGATTCTAGGAGTTTTAACGGTTCCTTTCATTCCCACCACAATGGTCTTAAAGGTGCTAGAAATTTGACTTATATGGGGTTGAGGGTGATAGGTAAGGCGTGAGATAAAGGGAGTTATTTATATAGTATTTTGAGGTTATTAAAGTTGTGTAGGGTTAATGGATGAAAATTGTGTTTAAGTATATAGTTGCTGTTTTTGCTTTTGCTTTGCTATTTGTGCCTTTGGCTTTTGGTTATGATAATGCTATGTATGATTTTTCGATTACGCCGCCTGCTGGTTGGAATATCAAGGAGAATGTTCAGGGCGTAGTTGTGCAGTTTTTAGGTCCTTCTGATCCTGATGTTGGGGCGGTTAACATTAACGTTGATGTCGTAGATACTTCTTTAACGCTTGCAGGCGTTGTTTCTGAAACAAAGCAAGAGTGGGCTTCAACACTTACGAGTTATGTGTTAATTTCAGAGGGCAACCTTAACGTTAATGGTCGTAACGGATACGAGTTGGAGGTTGAGTTTCGGAGTGGGAACAGCGCGATTAAGCAAGATACGGTGCTTTTTGTTGAAAATGGCAAGTTGTATCAGGTTAATTACGTGGCTGGGCCTTCAAACTATGACAGGTATTTTGGCGATTACGTGGAAAGTCTCGGGACGTTTCAGATTAAGTCGCCGTTGTTTAGCTTCAGCTTTGAAATTAAAGGTTTGTCCTTCCTACTGTTGCTTGTAGCGGTAATAGTCATCGTAATCGTTACAGTGGCTTTGCTTTTACGCCGACGAAATAAGTCAAAGCAACAGTTTGTTACTCCGCCGATTCCGCCGCCGCAATAGACAATTGGACCTTGCGCAGGTTGAAGGTGACTATCCTTTCTTTTTTGTTTAGCTTTTTACACAAGTAAAGATTTAATTTATATCGCAGGGCTGGTTGGCTTAACGAGTGTTATATGTTTGATTTTGTTTTTCAGCAGTGTTAAGAGTGAATGCTCCAATGGAAGCTTGCGTTTTAGCGGTTTTCAAAAGGAAAAATCCCAACGTATAACCGCCCCTCTTTACACCAAACAGTAAACAACCACACAACAATACATATTCTAAAAAAAATTAATCCTTAAACACTTCGGTAAGAAAAACGAAAAGGAAAAACATAAACGAGACAACAACATCAACACATAAACTCAAACCACAGCAACATTAATCACAAAAGAGGCCAAAGAAAAATGCATAAAAAGCTCCTGATTCCAGGCCCTACAGAAGTAGGCACAGAAATCCTCCAAGAACAAACACGTCCACTCATAGGGCACAGAAGCAAAGAATTCTCCGAATTATACGCGGGAATAACAGAAAAACTCGCACGCTTCTTTCAACTACCAGCAGATTACAAACCAACAGTCACCACAGCCTCAGGAGCCTTATGGTTCGACATAGTCGGCAGGAGCATCGTCAAAAACAAAGCCCTCAGCTGCGTCAACGGTGCCTTTTCCCAACGCTTCGCCGAAGCCATCCGTGCATGCGGCAAACAAGTGGACTGCCTCGAAGTAGAATGGGGCAAAGTACCCAAACCTGATGCAATAGCCGAAAAACTCGAAACAGGCGAATACGACACCGTAACCGTATGCCATAACGAATCCTCAACAGGCGCACGCAGTCCCATCAACGAAATCGGCAAACTCATACGCCGAGACTACCCAGAAGTTATGCTGGCAATCGACAGCGTTTCAGCCATGGGAGGCGACAAGACACTGCCAGCGGAAATAGGATGCGACGTAATCTTCGCCTCAACCCAGAAATGCTTCGCGCTTCCGCCAGGATTAGCAGTTGCCCTTGTAAACGACCGCGCCATAGAAAGAGCAAAACAGGTACCCAACCGAGGAGCCTACACTGACCTCGTCGAAATCTTCGAGTTCGAAAAGAAACATCAAACACCCTCAACACCAAACATCCCACTACTTTACGCATTAAACAAACGCTTAGAACTAATGCTGGGAGAAACTTATGACAAAATCTACCAACGCCACAAAGAAATGGCAGAATACACACAAAAATGGGCAAAAAAACACTTCGAAATGTTTCCAGAACCAGGCTACGAATCAATAACCGTAAGCTGCATAAAAAACACACTAGGCAAAAACGTGAAGGAATTAAATGAAAAACTCGCTGAAAAAGGCTACGTGATAGGCAACGGCTATGGCAAATTAGCAGACAAAACCTTCCGCATCGGCCACATGGGCGAGTGGAACCTTGCAGGCATAAAACACGTCCTTGAACTCATAGACGAAATCTGGAAGCTATAGAGCATGGCACACAAAATCCTTATCTGCGACAAAATCTTCGACGAAGGCATCAAACTCCTCGAACAAAAAGGCTACCAGGTCACACGAGGCTGGAACATTCCAAAAACCGAACTAGCAAACATAATAGGCGAATACGACGCAGTGATCGTACGCTCCGCAACAAAGCTCACCGCAAACCTAATCGCCAAAGCCGATAAACTCAAAGTTATCGGACGCGCAGGCGAAGGCACAGATAACATAGACATACAAGCAGCAGAAAAAAAGGGCATAACCGTCATAAATACTCCACACGTCTCCGCCACAAGCGTCGCTGAACTAACAATCGCACACCTACTAGCAATCGCAAGAAAAATCGTCGACGGCACAATCACTCTACGCGAGGGAAAATGGGCAAAAGAAGAACTAATGGGAACAGAAGTAAACGGAAAAACACTCGGCATAATCGGCTGCGGAAGCATAGGCAAGAAAGTAAAAAAACTCGCAGAAGCCTTAGGCATGAAAACCATAGGCGTTGACATTTGTGTAGAACACGAATCAGTGCCTCTAGAGAAAATGTTACCAAACGCAGATTTCATAACAATCCATGTACCCCTCACACCTTGCACACGCCACATGATATCCACAAAAGAATTTAACATGATGAAAAACGGAGTTATCCTCATTGATTGCTCACGCGGCGGTGTAGTAGACCAAGAAGCCCTTTACCAAGCCCTCCTATCCGGCAAAGTCAAAGCCGCTGCATTAGACGTTTTCGAAGAAGAACCACCCAAGAAAAGCAAACTCCTTACACTTAACAATGTTTACGCCACACCACATATTGGCGCACAAACCCACGAAGCCCAACTGAGAACCAGCATCCAAATAGCCGAAAATGTGATCTCGGCATTAGAGCAAGCGACAAGGTGACCCATTGTGGTGGATATCAAACCTTTCCGTGCAATACGGTACACGGAAAAAGCCGGAAACATCGAAAAACTGATAACACCGCCTTACGACAAAATTGATGCAACACAACAAAAAAGCTACTATGAAAAATCATCCTACAACTATTGCCGATTAATTCTGCCATTAGAAGAAGACGCCTATGAAATCGCAAACCAACGCATTCAGCAATGGCTAAAAGAAGGAATACTAAAAAAAGACGATACCCCCGCATTTTTCGTTTATAAACAAACATTCATGTTCTCAGGAAAAATCCTCAACAGGACAGGCTTAATAGTAGCTTTAAGATTGCACGCTTATGAAGAAAACAAAATTCTTCCACACGAAATTACCCACAGCGCACCAAAAGCAGACAGACTAAAAATGTTACGCAAAGTCCAAAAGGACTTAGAACCCGTATTTCTCATTTTCTCAGATGACGAAAACGAAGTAACAAAAATACTAATCAGCACACAAAAAACAACACCAATAATAGAAGTGAAAGACGAATTCAACGTAAAGCACATAGTCTGGAGCATAACTGACACAAAAACAATTAAAAAACTGCAGAACACATTCAAAAATAAAACACTTGTAATAACTGACGGCCATCACAGATACGAAAGTGCCCTAGCCTACCGAAATGAGAGACGAATGCAAGAAACATGTACAGAAGACGCAGCTTTCAACTTCCACATGAGCTACATAGTTCCACTCCAAGACCAAGGACTAATTGTTTTACCAACTCACAGACTCCTGAAAAAGCACGAAGTAACAGACCAGACCTTACAAGAACTTGCAAAGTTTTTCAAGATTTCAGAAATTCAATCTAAAATTGAAGAAATTGATCAATTTCTAGAAAAACACAAACAAAAACACGCCTTCTGCATCTACAACGGCTCAAAAACATATGCGTTAACAATAAAGGACGAAAATACCATTAGAAAAAGCTTAGAAAAAAATCAACAAAATATACAGCTCCTCGTTGTAACAATACTACGCGATCTTGTCTTCAAAAACATAATGCGCATAAACGAGCTACGAATCGAAGAAGACATAATATACGCGGATTCAACACGAAGCGCCATGGAGAAAGTAAACAGTGGCGCAGCAAAAGTGGCTTTCATAGTCAGTTGTATAGGCCCAGAAACCGTTTGGAAACTCGCATTAAAACGTCAGATATTACCTGAGAAATCCACAAATTTCTATCCGAAACCTGTCTCAGGATTAATGATGATGGATATTTCACCAAATGAACAACTTTAGGCTAAAACCATTATTTAACCATAATAAAAGCGTGCAACCCGGTTTCTTTAATTCACTTTTTCATTTGACAAACTTTTCAGGATGTCTTTTAAACCGTTTCTTGCAGGTCAAACTACAAAAATGATAAGTTTCACCCTCGTAAGTAATTTTAAACTTGGCAGTATTATTATCAAGAACAATACCACAAACAGGGTCTCTAAACATTGCATTAAACCTAACATAGAAGACAAACCATATAGCACTTATTATGGATAGCGGTCTAAAAACAATTAACACTGCAAATGCTAAGTGAAAGTAGAAAAACGGTGCATTGCAGACAGCACAAAGAGCATTTTTAAATAATAAAACAGATCTTCACCTCGTTAGATTATCCCCGAAATAAAATCAACATAGCCCTATGCAAAAAAGATAGCCTAATGATATTTTGACACAACAGAACAGTTGTCCGTTGGCACTTAAGAATTAAATGTATAACCCTGCAGGGCCGCTAAAAAATACCTTTAATCCCTGTGAAAATTACTTTTATTAACTGAACTTCTGCCCATCACAATACCCTTAGAGTTTCAGGAAATATTCGCCTAAAATTCATTACAGTCTCATAATTTTTGAAGAATCAGCTTATTTGAGTACGACATATTTATATATGAAAACTATACAGATAACTCGGAATTCAAGGTGACAAAAATGAAGGAACTAAAAGCAATAGACTACAAACTCCTATTTGAGCTAATGAAAGACTCGCACAGAAGCGACAGGCAACTCGCAAAAGCTTTAGATGTATCACAACCCACAGTAACTCGAAGAAGAACAATGCTAGAGGCAAACGTCATTGAAGGCTACACCATAACGCCAACTTTTGGGAAAATTGGTTTTGAACTCGCAGCATTCACATTCTCTAAAAGCAAATTGCAGAAGCCAGGAAAAGAAAAAGACGAAGTAACAAAAAAAATGAAAGACTGGTACATGAAACAACCTAACGTAGTCCTTGTTTTAGATGGACGCGGAATGGGCTGGGACACTATATGCGTTTCACTGCATAAGAACTACACGGACTATGCAAAATTCATAAGAATGCACAATTCAGAACTTGCAGACTCAATAACTGAAAGCCAAAGCTTTACCGCTGACTTGGATCCAGACGTAATAATAAAACCCTTCAGCTTAAAATATCTCGCAGACCTCAAATAACTAAGCAACCAGATTTGT
Source organism: Bathyarchaeia archaeon (assembly GCA_038826755.1). Taxonomy (GTDB): domain Archaea; phylum Thermoproteota; class Bathyarchaeia; order Bathyarchaeales; family Bathycorpusculaceae; genus JAWBOE01. Next base: position 130,373 of record JAWBOE010000001.1, read on the forward strand.
TCAGTAACACGTTTTTTACTTCTCCAGCTAAATTATTTTTTTGTTTATAGGTGTCAAAATAGGAAAACACAACAAAGTTTATACGCTACCAAAAGCCCAAATGCAATTAACGCATGTCATTACCATTTCTGCCCACCTTGCGTTTATTACAAAAAGCAATAAAAGTAGAAATCTCTTCGTTTTGCCCCACTAATTCAACAATTCACCATCAACAAGTTAGGTTTCAAAAGGTTAACACGGTAATGACTAATGACTCTACTACTAAATTTTCAGTGAACACATGCTCTCTCAAATCTAATAGCACCTATCATACTCAAATAAAAAGTGTATAACTAAAACTTTTTAGATAACAAACGTGAATATTTATTATCTCTTAACTATTAATTCTAAAAGTATAGAACACACAACAACAGGCAAGATGAGCTTAATGTCGAGCGAGCAAACACAAATCACAAATGAAGCGCTTAACCTGAAACCAGCTAAAACTGTGGGTCTAATATCAGACACGCATGTACCTGTTAGAGCGAAGTGTATTCCAAAAACAGTTCTCAAGGCATTTGAAAACGTCGATTATATAGTGCATGCAGGCGATTTAGTGACACTTGCTGTCATTGACGATTTAGAGCAGCTTGCACCTGTTTTAGCAGTCCATGGTAACATGGATACACCGCAAGTCAGCGGTGCACTTCCTAAAATTAACTCTTTGAAAGTTCTTAATTGGAAAATAGGTGTAATGCATGACCCAAATATTTTGTTCGGTATGAATAAAATGCGCGAAGTTGCTAAACAAAACGGGTTTAATGTGTTTGTTTATGGACATACGCATAACGCCAGTATAAAGTGGGAAGGAAAAACCCTGTATATAAATCCTGGAAGCCCAACTAACCCTGTTCCCGCGTTTATAAATAAACCTTCAGTCGCACTGTTGAAAGTGACTAATGAGGCTATAATGCCTCAAATAATTTATATTTGAATCCCACCTTCTTAAAAGGTCATTAGGATCGACCTGCTTCTTCCAGAAATAGCAAACTGATGCAAGTTTAATGCGCGTTCTACATACATGATTGAATGTTGTTATTGATGCAAAAGGTTCACTTTAACTCACCCCTCCACGGTATCACAGGGTACTTTCAAAGTTGGTTTTAAAAAGGATTGAGTTTGTATGTAATTTTGGAGATGGACGAATTGGAGCATTGTAAAAATCCTTGGAATAACAAATGTGTCAGCGAAGATATTATGTTATATATTTTGCTCAGGGGTGAGAAGTTGCCTGTTTGCAGACGCTGCTGGAGCGAGTTAGCTGATTCAGAAGTCTACTGGGAGGGTTGATAATGAGTTTTGGTTTGAACGTAGCCAAGGGATTTCTTGGTAAAAATGTAAATTTGCATCTAAAAGATGGCTCTGTTATTGTTAACGTACGATTGACAGGAATTAAGAAACACACCTCGGGTAGAAAACGCTTTATTGAGTACGTGCCTTTTGGAAACTTTAAGGTAAACGAGCTACCGTTACAAAGTGTTGCTTGGGCTGAATCGCTTTCAGCCTTGGCTTTTTTGCACTCAACATGATTAAACACATATCATTTACTTTTCTGAAGAAAACGCAAAACGTAGAAATGTCAAATAATAGGATTAAGGAAAAATGCCACCTAAAGTTATAATTTACAACCCCATAAGCGGGGATTGTTCTCTTACAAGTTTTTGAACAAAAAATGGCTTTACCTTACCGAGCCGGAAAATATATTGCAGAGGATCATTTAATTTAGCTCCAGCATAATCAAAGTAGTATTTTAACTAATAATATGGAGAATTATAACCTAAAGAGAAAAATGACTTTAAGCTTAACGAGAGACCACCAAATGATACCTTGATATTTGAAAGAGTGAACATTATTATCTTGTTGTTAACCATGTGTATTTGAAGCGATTGCTTGCTACTTTCGAAAAAACATGAAGAACAAACTGGGCTGAAAGTGGAGAATTTTGAGTAACTTTTGAATCTACATCTGAAGTTAATTTGATGATTCATCGATTATCGGTGGAAAAGAAATGTATACACCATGCTTAGCAACATTGATAAGTACGTTAATTAAGCTGCGAAGATATGCAGGGTGGGATAAATGGTATACTTCGCTGGTTTATAGGGTTGCTCAATGAAGTTTTAAGCGTAATATGAGCAAAAACTGAAAATAGCAGCTGAATGGAGACATATTTATGCGTTGTTTTCGCTGTGGCGTTTGCTGCAGGAACACAGAGATGCTGTTGAGTAATGCGGATATTGAGCGATTAGAATGGAAAGGATATAGCAAAAATTATTTCGCGCGGTTTTGCAGAAATGGATATGCAGTGCTACAGAATAAGCACGGTTACTGCGTCTTTTATGATATTGAAAAGCAGCGCTGTACAGTTTATGCAGATAGACCGATAGGTTGCCGCATTTACCCTGTAATATTTGATGAGACAAAAGGAATAATTGTAGATGAAATTTGTTGCGCACGGAATACTTTAACCAGCGAGGAAATTGTCAGAAAAGGGAAAAAAGTGTTGAAATTTTTGGAAAAAATAGACATAGAAGCAAAGAAAAGATGCATAAAATGATGTATATATTGTAAAAGTTTCCTGCTGTTTCAGCGTTTCTAACAACAATTCAGAAGTAAATAGTCAGCTTAGGATCTTCGTTAGGCAACACAAAATAAATGAATATTTTTTACTAAAGAGCCATTTCTTCAATTTCACCCAAATCTGTATTTAATCAGCAAAAACTGAATCATAGTCACACCTTCACAGCTCTTATAAAGCAACATACTAGTTAACACCAATTGACTTTAAGCTTTTATAAACGTTAAAACGCTTTAAACAAAGCAAAAAGGCAGCAAAATAAGCAGAAATAATTACGAAACACAATATCAAAGTGTATCAAAACCAACGTAAATCATAAAGGCTGATTTATGAATTCTTCAACGTTAAGACTGTGAGATTTAAAGTTTTTAATAGTAATAGCCTTAATTTCTACTATGTCAAAGTGGGCGTGCTTTCACAATTGCTGGAAATACTCAGTAACTTCATAGAATGGGCTGAGAGACTAACATGGATTGATTTCATACTAATTTTTTGGCCGCTTTTATCGATTGATTTCTTTCGCACATTGCTAAAAGTAACAGTTGTAGGTCTTCATGCATTGTATTCTAAAATTCACAAAGTATACTATCCTGCATACTTCACACCCAAGGTTTCAATAGTGATTCCTGCCCACAACGAGGAGAAAGTGATTCAGCGATCCATAGAGTCAGCCCTTGATACAGATTACCCAAACAAGGAGATAGTAGTCGTTGATGATGGATCAACGGATAGAACATATCAGTTAGCCTATCCCTATGCAGAAAAGGGTTTGATAAAACTGCTTCACAATAAGGTTGCTAGCGGCTCTAAGAGTGGCGCGTTAAATCTGGGGCTAATGTTTGCGACAGGCGACATAATTGTTACTGTCGATGCTGATACGATTTTGGAACATCGAGCAATAAAGGAAGCCGTTAAACCGCTTTTTAACCCTAGAATTTCAGCTGTATCTGGAAACGTGAGGGTATTGCGCGGAGAACATGGAAATGACAACCTTCTAGTTAAACTTCAGGCCTATGAATATTTGCTGTCACTTGAACTTGGCAGGCGCCTTAACTCGATCTTCAGAACGTTGCTAATGATATCAGGAGCTTTTGGGGTATTCTGGAAAAAATATGTGGAATCGTTAGGGAGATATGATAAGGACACCATGACAGAGGATTTTGATGTAACTATTAAAATGCGAAAGCTTGGCAATAGACTTTTTTTTGCCGAAAAAGCCCTTGCTTGGACCTTTGTACCAGAACGTTGGAGAGACTGGAGACGTCAAAGGTTAAGATGGACAATAGGGCAGATTGAAACCCTTTGGAAACATAGAAATGTTTTCAGAAAAGAAAACTTTGATTTGACATTTGTTTTAGCTATCTATGACATGCTCTTTATGGATTTTATATTGCTTTTTGTACGGATAACGTGGCTAATATTTGCATGTACAATGCTCAAACAACAGCTCTTTAATGTCCTCATCCTAAGCATCATAGTTTACACAGTACTGGAGATGTTCTCAGCAATCACCGCAGGAGCTCTTTCACCGCGAAAGCAAGATTTAAAAAAGATATATCTTGTCCCCATTGTTGTGATATTTTACCGTCCATTATATGCTTTGGTGAGATTTGAGGCTTATATTCGATGGGCCTCGAAAAAAAAGACGAAATGGTAACTCGTCCAGACGGGTTATGGTAGAGATTGTTTTGTTTTAATTCTCTGAAACTGTTCTCGTCCATAATTAGTTAATTCGTAAGTGTTCTGGTAAGTTATACGTGCTTCGTCTATATTGAATGGCTTTTGACATTTGGTGCAAGTTAATTTTATTACAGGACTGGAAAAAATATGGCCATTAGAGCACCTGTACATTAAAGGCATGTTCCTATAATCAACACCAACGAGTCGGAGCTTTTTCTGACATTTAGGACACCGCAAATCCTCACCATGCTCAAAGTTATTATAAAAATCTATATGCCCACAATTAAAATGCTCAATCATTTTGCCCTTATCAAAAATTAAACTCTCACATTGCGGACATTTCAAATGGAAAATCAACGCATACGATTCACAATATGGACACGCTATGGATAAGCAGTGCAGTTTTGATCTGAGAACGCCGGCGTCTTTGAGCTTTTCCATGGAAGATATCAACGCCTGTGGGTCTGCGCTACTCCAAGGAACATCCAATGTTAACATGGGATTAACGCTTATGAAGTTTGTTTTCTCGAATATATTAAAAATTTCAAGGATAACGTCTCTGCTTACTTCTTTGGGCAGGCTTGGTCTAACAGATATAGATCCTTTCGGGTCACGGACTATGAGGAAGTCCTCGCCACTTACGACGCTTCCGCTAAGGAAATTTATGCTAAGGTTTTCCTTGTTTATTACAATTTTTCCATCAGCGTTAGAGCATATTGAACTAAAAACAGCCGAATCTAATGAAGAAGGATACATTACTGAGATAGTTATTAGATTAAATGGGCGTGTTAAAAGTTTAAGCGCTCTAGTTAACTCATAGGCTTTTTTTGAATCCATATTTAACGTTAATGTAGATATAGAATCTATTATTAGAAAACCATCCTTAATCCAGTCAAAGAACTTAGCTATAGCTGTGAAAGTTTCTTCAGGTTCATAGTTTAAAATTCCAATTTTACCTTGTTCTATCAGAGCCTGTTGGCTTTCAGTAAATAAATCAAGGTAAAAAATGCTGTAGTCATTTTCATATCGCTCTATATCAATACCTAAATATTTCATATAATTTTTTATGTCCCCTATAGAACAATCTAGGCAAACATATATTCCTCTTAGACCAACACCTAAAAAGTTTTGAATGAGTTTAAATAGAAACGGGTATATACTCGTAGCCTGTTCGCCACAAAGTCCTATACAAGCGGGTTTAACCAAGCCTCCTCGCAGATAATTATCAAGTTCAGGAAAGCCCGTAGGAACATAATTACTCATTTCACATCACATCCTTAAACTAAGGATAAGCAATAGCCTCAAGAAATGTTTTTCCTAAACACACAGCAACGAGGCAACATAATAAAACTTTTGCCAAAAGATACAGCGATTACTCCGCATACGAATATCAAACGTAACAATAGTCTTCGCACAGATATATTAGTAGGAGAGCGAATTAAAATTATGGTTTTAACCTTTTTATTAACTTTTTTGTAGAATTTTGAAGTCCACGAGCAAAGTTGCGTCTCACCTCATTAATTGATTATATGAACCGATTTGCAGTGTAGAAAATTTAGCTTCTTGAAAGCTTACAAACAGATTTGTTTGAAGAACTCAATTTGCTAATTATCTAAAGACGCTTTAACTAGCATTTTCTGAAAAGTCCGAATAATTATTTTTTTGAAATGGCGTTGCGCCTAAATAAAATATTTCACATTAATCATCACTACGTACCTGCACAAACCTGCAAAAGAGTGTAAATAGATTCTTGAAAGTTAAGGAATAAATGGTACTTGTTGTGTTGAGAGAGGAATTAAGTTAAACACTATAGTCGGGTATACGCCCAAAATAATTATTGCTGCGACTAGAATAAATATGGGTACCAACAACTTTTTTGGTTCTTTAATTTTGCGTTCATCCGCAGGTTTCCGAGCGTACATGTAATTAATTAGCCGCATTAAGTACGCGGTTTGCAGAACACTTGTTAGAACACCTATAACTGCCAGCCAACTCATATCCGCCTTAATAGCAGCTGTAAACACAAGAAACTTGGCAGTGAAACCGCCTAGAGGAGGCACACCAGCAAAAGAGAGGGCAGCTATAACTAACGCTAAACTTACGAAAGGCATTTTCCTGCCTAATCCAGAAAAATCCTCTAACGTCCTGAATCCGTAGTGATTAATCACGCCAACAGCCATGAAAGAAAGGGCTGTTGTGATACCGCCTAAAAGGAAAAAGTAGAGGTTACCCATGAGACCGAGCGCTGTTAAACTAGTTATGCCCACAAGATTGTAGCCTACATCTGCTACACAAATATTTGCCACTAAACGTTTTACATCATCTTGAATCAGCGCAAACAAGTTGCCCACAATCATAGTCAACGCTGCCATAACAGCCAACATAAACGTCCAGTCCAGTATATCTGGCGGTGTTAGAATGAATATGAGAACACGTATTAGCACGTAGTAGCTACCTTGATCAATCAATGCTGAAAGAAAAGCGGCTGAAGAAGCAGGTGCGGCAGTATAAGCGTCAGGAAGCCAAAAGTGAAACGGAACAATAGCTGCTTCAATCGCGTAGCCAGAAGCTATGAAAATGAAAGCAATCACGAGCAGATGCTTATCGCTAAGAGTCATCAGAACTTGCCGTACAGCCCAGAAATTCAAAGAACCAGTTAGACCATAAACTATTGATAGCCCAAATACGATGAACGCTGAAGCGATAATTATCATAACCAAATACTTCAACGTGGCATTTAAGGAGACAGCGTTTTTTCTATAAATCATCAAAAAGGCGGATCCAGCGGCTGCAGCTTCCCAGAAAATGAAAAGCGTTAGAAGATCGCCTGAAAACACGGCGCCAATCAAAGCCGCGGTAAGCATGAGCATAACAGCAAAGTATCTTTCTGAGGGTCTCTGCCTTGAGTTCACATAGAACAAGCTATAAATTAAAACTACAGCGCTCACAGCTAAAATTATTATTGCCATGTAAACTGATATAGTATCTACCATGAAACTGCTTGAAATCTCTTTTAAGGGAGAATCCGTCACGGTAATATTGAGAAATCGTTGCGGTGATGGCAAGCTGTAATATTTTACAGCGATGTTGGCTACGGTTGCCCCTGAGACAGCAAAAACCATGGCAAACCAGCATATCGCAAGAAGATATTGCCTCTTTGTTTTTTGGCTAAATCGTAAAATTGGCACCGTGAGGAAAGCGAAAGTAACCAAACTGATTAATGGCAAAGCAATATCAAATAGCTCAACCATCAGGCTACACCCATGTCATACAAAACTTACAGTTGAAATCAAGTTAATAAAGAAAGTAGGCCATACTCCCAGAATTATGACTAGAACAGCTAGAAGCGCCATAGCCACTCTCATGAACATCGGTACATCCTGCACTTTCTTACCATTTTTCGGCTGCCCCAGAAAAACGGTAGAGACAAAACGCAAAGAGTAAGCTAGCGATAAAACCGTGGCCACAAGCATAAACGCTGTAGGCCAAAGATAAAAGCCATCACTGTTTATTACTTGAAAAGCTCCTACGAATATCAGAAACTCGCTTATAAAGCACGCGAAAGGTGGAGTTCCAGCTATGCTTAATGCTGAAGTTGTCGAAACGGTAGCTGTAAACGGAAGTTGCCCAGCTAGCCCACCCATTTTTCGTATATCCCTTTCTTCAAGCTGATGCATTACTGCTCCTGCGGAAAGAAAGAATAAGCCTTTGCTAACAGCATGATTCACTAAATGCAACACTGTACCAGTAGTAGGTTCTGAAAAAGGAAACAGTGACAAACCAAACAACACATATCCCATATGCGCTATGCTGGAATAGGCAATAATCCGCTTTATGTCATTTTCCACTAGCGCAATGAACGAGCCGAAGAAAGCAGATAGCACGCCAAAAACTGCCAAGCCGTGAAGGAATATAGTTCCAAACTCGGTGCCCATAACTGCTGGAAACACTGTACCCAATGACAACCGCAGTATCGCGTATGCGCCAGCGCTAATTATGACACCGCTCAAAAGTGCAGACATTGTTGATGGCGCCTCAGAGTGGGCGTCAGGAAGCCACATGTGAACTGGAACCACAGCCATCTTAACAGCAAAGCCTGCCGTAAATGACAAGAGAACCCAGCGTACGATATCAGGACTAATGGACATTAGTGCAGCTTGTGCTTGGAACATGTCCGTTGCTCCAGTAAGCATGAAAATAGCGCCTATGCCTAATAGAACGAAAACCGCGCCCGCATGTGTAAATATGAAGAGTTTGAACGCTGCTCGGTATGGTTCCCTATAACCCCAGCCGCCTACGATAAAGTAGGCTGGGACGAGCATGAGTTCCCAGCAAAAGTAAAAAAGCAGCAGGTTCGACGTAAGGAAGACACCGACAAGCCCTATGGAAAGCATAGCAAGTAGTGCATAATAGACAGCTATGTTTTTCTTTCCTTCCATATAGTTTATTGAATAAACAGCCGCAGCCAAAATAAGGACCAAAGATATTATGGCTATTGAAACGCTGACGCCATCTGCGAAAAGCGTGAAAGACGAATTCAACATTGGAATCCAATTGTAAGATTCGATGTACTGATGTTCTGGGCTATCCAGAATCGTGGGGACTGTGGATAAAATTAAAGCCATATTGGCCATGGCAATTAAGGCCACAAAAAGTGCAGCAGCTTTTGGAGATTTCTTTCCAGTCAAGTAAACAAAGGGTGTTCCAAGTGTAGGTAAAAGAAATACCAACAGTAACGCAAAGGACATCCTTTCTTACACTCCCAAAGTGAGTATTAGTAATATTATAATCAATATAAAACCAACCATTGCAGCGGCTATATAATGCTGCAAAGAAGTTGAGGGCACGCGTTTAATGTGTGATGCAGAACGCAAAGTTCTATACGCCACGATACTTAGCAATTCATCCGCAAGAACATCAAAGTATCTACGAATAGCATGAGCTAAATGGATGCTGGCAGAAGCGACAAGTTGAGGAAAAGCTCCAGAGACTTTTTCTTCAAATCTTCGAACACCACTAGCAAATCGAAGAAGGCCCTTACCTGAACCAGCAACAGCCTCATAGAAATCATCAAAGAAGTAACCATGCTTCAAAATGGTTAGTAACAGATTTGAGCCACCGTGAATTTTCTGAAGCATTCCTGAATTTCTATAATAAGTTAAATAAATAATTAATGCGGTTGGTACCAGAATGGAGAAGAAAATCGGAGTTTCCAAGCTCACAAACGCACCAAGCAAGCTTACTTCTGCGTCAACATGCATAAAGCCGCTCAACCATGGTCCAACAAAACCCCAAACACAGCACAGCACAGCTAACACCACAGCTGGGAACAGCATTATTTTATGCATCTCATGAACATGACTTTTCACCACATGTTCCGAGGCAGGCTTAATAAAAATGAGCGTAATAAAGCGCAGAATGTACGCGAACGTTAAAGTAGCAGTAGCATAAATCAGAATCACCTGCAGGATGCTGCCTGTCTCACTTAAACTCGTTATTATGAGACCCTTACTAAAGAAAGCCGCAAAAGGCGGTAGCCCACCTGCAGTCAACATCATTATCAAACTTAGGGCGTAGGTTATCGGCATGGCTTTTTTTAACCCGCCCATCAGTCGCATATCGCGAGTGCCAAGTGCATGAATTATGCCGCCTGCCAAAAGGAAGCCTAACCCTTCAAAGAAAGCGTGACTTATCATGTGGAAAAGACTGGCAAACCAGCCTAATGATGAATGAGGCGATATTGCGCCTAAACCCGCCATCATAAAGCCTAACTGGCTGATAGTGGAGTAGGCTAATACACCCTTAATGTCAGGCGTGTACAACGCCAATGTAGCACCTACAAAAGCGGTTAAGACACCTATCCATGCAACCGTTGGCAACCAGCCAGAAAGCGAGAAAGCTAATGGCCCAAAAATCAAGATAAGTCTTGCAATTAAGTAAATACCTGCCTTCACCATAGTCGCAGCGTGCAGTAATGCGCTAACGGATGTTGGTGCTTCCATGGCACCATATAACCATGTATGCATAGGAAGTTGAGCAGACTTGGCGATTGCACCACCGAGTGCAAGGAAAGCAACCGCTGTCAATGTAGACATAGGTACCGCGCTGATATTTGCCATTATGTATCTAAAGGAAAACGAGCCTAAACTAGCATAAAGAAGCCCAATAGCTCCGAGCAGGCTTATGTCGCCTATACGAGTCATTATGAAAACTTTAACGCCTGCACGAATTGATTGCGGGCGCTTATACCAGAACGAGATTAACGAATAAGAACAGAGACCCACCATTTCCCAGAAAATAAACATTTGAAGGAAATTGTCTGAAACAACAAGACCGATCATTGAACCAATGAAAAGCAAAAGCAAAAAGTAATAACGAGCCAAGCCCTCCTCGCCTTTCATGTACCCCAATGAGTATATGGCTATCATCAAACCGAAGAAGGCAACGAGAACTGCGAACAAGACGCTAAGCGGATCAATAAATACGCCTGCTTCTATGCCTGAATACGTAATCCATGCCGCAGATGAACCCAAAGCTTCCTCAGAGCCATAATAAACAGCAGGTATGAGCGAAAACGCTAAAATTGCAGTTATTAAGCTGATTAATACAACGAAGTAGTCTCGTACTTTAGAGCTAACGCGCGCGATTGGTACAACAAACAGGCTGGAAATTAACGGGAGAACCCAAACAAGCCAGGATGAAACATCAGTTAACATTATGCGTTCGCCTCAGCGTCCTTTTTCTTTTGCATTGCTTTCATTATTCCGCCAATATCGCTTGTTCCATACTTTTTACAAGCCATCACCAACAACGCCAAAATTACGCCACTAACAGCAGTATCCGTAGAAAAAGCCAAAATAAGGAATGTTTGACCTAAATCTCTGCCAAGAGCCGAAGAAAGCATCACAAAATTTAACGTCGCACCTAGCGTTATCATCTCTACAGATATGAATATTTTCAGTAAATGACGCTGGGTCAGCAAGCCATAAATACCTACGGCAAGCACAACCAGTGATAGAATAACGGATTCCATCATTTCTCGCCTTTTCTTTTTTCATACAATATTATGGCGGTTCCTAAAGCTACAGTCATTACGACCAAACCTTGCAATATAATATCCGCGGCTCGCAGGTTCCACAGTGCCTCCTCAAATTGTACTGAAGTGCCGACGCTAGCAGGTTTCGGAATAGAAAGGAAAATAGCTGGCAATGACAACAGAGCACCTATCACGACTACTGTCAGCAGTTTTCGAAGTGAAGTTTTCTTTTTAGGTTTGTCACTCAACATTTCGCCTGACAAAAAGAGAATTGCTAATGTACCTACACCCACCGTGAACTGGAAAATAGCTACGTAAATGGCATCGTTAATCAAATAAAGCAGCGCTGTGAAGAAGAATACGCCTGCTAATGCGGAAACAGAGTAAACAGCCTCGTCAAGAAATACTGCCAAACAAGCTGAAACCACTAAACCAACTGCAAGTATATCAAGGATCAATGCTTGTCCCCACTCCCGCTTTGGGTACTTGACTGAGGCTTTATGATCAAGTCAGATTTATTATTTGAGGCTAGCTCAAAGAAAGCCGTGCTCTTTATGGCGTTTCGCGGACAACTCTCTGCACACTGATAACAAAAAATGCACAGGTCAAGGTGAAACATAGGTCTCCGTTTACCATCAACCTCGACCATTTCGATTGCTTTGGCAGGGCAGTCTCTGGAGCACAAACCGCAACTAACGCACAGATTGATGTCAAACACTTGCTTGCCTCTAAAATCTTCCGGCACTTCAGCCTTTACAAAGGGGTACTTGCTTGTAGCAGGCTTAGTAAATAATTGTGAGATGACTTCTTTCATCATGGGTGCAAACAATTTTTTACTCAATTTTTACACCACCAGTGGATAAACCCAAGTAGCCAATGCCACAGTCAGAATTAGTGATAAAACAGAAAGTGGAAGCAACACTTTCCAGTTAACCTTCAGCACTTGGTCGATACGTAACCGTGCAAACAAACACGTTAGGTACTCTAAAGCTACAACGACCACCAACAGTTTAAGCAGGAACCAGAGGGTATACCAAAACTCTGGAGAACCCAGAAACACTGGACCGTAAGGTCCGCCTAGAAACAGTTCAACAACGAGTGCCGCTCCGAAGACTATTTGCACATCTCGAGTAAGATGCAGAAATGCTAGTTTGCCACCGCAGTATTCAGTTTCTATTCCGCCGACCAGTTCGCTTTCTGCATGTGGAATGTCAAAAGGGTCTTTCTCTAATTCCGCCTGCATCGTTATTAGAAACAACACAAACGCCCATGGCGCAAGCAAAACGAAAGGAAGATATTGACTTGAAGCTATAGTTGATATAGTAAGGCTTTTTGCAAGGAAAGCAGGTGCTAACGCAAGCAGAAATAAAGGTATGTCATAGCCAAGAAACTGAACAAGAACCCTTGCTGCACCTATAGCGCCATATGGATTTGCAGAAGCCCACCCTGAAAGGAACAGAAGGAAGTTTGCGACCGTAACTAACGCCATGACAAAGATCAAGTCGCCTGTAAAAGACGAATTAAGTATTGCGCTTTCCCCGTCTACAGGCAAGAAGCACATTGCAAACATCATGACTGAAAAAGCAAGAATTGGTGCAAACCTGAAAACAGTTTTCTTAGCATCCATTGGCACTATGTCTTCTTTCGTGAGCAGTTTAATAAAGTCAGCCAAAGGTTGAAGAACACCTGAAGTGCCCGTAAATTTTGGACCAACCCTGTTCTGCATTCGGGCTTCAACTTTTCTTTCCACCCAGTCACAAAACATGGTTAAAAAGAGTAGGAAAGTGAAGCCTGGAAACACGAGCACGCGAAACACCAGTGATAAGCCCTCAATCATCTTTTTCACCTGTCAGTGCATGAAAAACATGGGTCTAAGCTCACGAAGTTAGCTGGAACATCGGCTATGCTTCCGCCTATGGCTGTTTTGAGGAAAGCTGGAATATTCGCGAAGGTTGGAGTACGAACCTTAACGCGTTCAGGATATGCTGTACCGTTACTTTTCACGTAATAGAAAAGCTCACCCCGCGGCGCCTCCACACGGTTAACGGCTTCGCCTGCAGGCACGACCCTTGGCACTTTGATCCTGTAAGGACCCTGAGGCATATGTTCTAACGCGTATTCAATGATATTTATGCTTTCAGTAATTTCTTCCAAGCGCACCATAAACCGCGCGTAAGTGTCACCTTCATTTCGAGTGATAAGCTTGAAGGGAATTTCACCATAGGCTTCATACGGCTCGTCTTTGCGCACATCAATGTTGACTCCTGAAGCCCTAGCCACTGGACCGACCACACTGAGCTTGAGTGCATCTTCCTTTGATAATATCCCAACATTTATGGTTCGTGCCTTCAGCGTGGACTCATTTTCAAAGAGGTCCTTGTAAAAGTTTATCTTCTTTCTTAGATCAGCGAGTTGTGCCTTAATTTTTGGAATATGGGCTTCTTTTAAATCGCGGCGCACACCACCCACAGTCATGGCTGAAGATATAACACGGTTACCTGTAAGCAGTTCAGTCAAATCCATTATTGGTTCACGATCTCGCCACATATACTGAAACAGCGTTTCAAAGCCGATTTCGAGGCCTGCATGTCCCAATAATAGCATATGACTATGGAGCCTATTTAACTCCAGAATTATTGTGCGTAGATATTTGCTTCTGGTAGGTATCTCAACTTGAAGGATTTTCTCCACTGTCTCAACAAAAGCTGCAGCGTGACAAGAATTGCATATGCCACAGATGCGCTCCACGAGGTAAACGTTTTGCAAATAAGTACGCTGCTCTGCAGCTTTTTCAACACCACGGTGAACGTAGCCTATGCGTGGAACCACATCTTTCACGATTTCACCGTCGACTTTTAAAGAAAACTTCTCTGGCTCTAATAATGCAGGATGCTGAGGACCAACAATAACATTGACGAATTTCGCATCACTTAAAGGTTGAACTCCTGTATTCTCTGCACAACCACTTGCGCAGTTAACTACGGCGTCATTGAGTTTCGAATCTTTTCTTAGCGGATATACGTTTTCCGGCCAGTCTTCGGGCAGAACCAACCTGCCTGGGTTCGGATGTCCTTGGAATACTACGCCAAACAGGTCAGTTACTTCTCTTTCGTGAAAGCTTGCGCTTGGCAAGAGATCCGTCATCGTGGCAATATGAGAGTTTTCTTTTGGGACTTCAGTCCTAAGCGTGACTATTGCACCATTAGTGCGCATGTGGTATAATAAGCCGATTTTTTCGCCAAGATCCAGACCGCTGATTGCCGAAACACCCACACCGCTATCGATTTCCATTAACGCTTTGAGAACTTCTCTGTTATGTTGTGCCTCGAACTGAATCACCGCATGACCAAGACAGTTAGGCATGATTTCTACTGTGCTTCCTAATTTTTTCTGTAGCATGAGAATTATGTCTTGTTTAGTTACCGTTTTGCTTCGCCTCTTTCAACGAATTAAGCAGTTTTACAACACCATCGATAATGGCTTCAGGCTTCGGGGGGCAACCTGGAATGTAAACATTGACTGGGATTATCTTGTCAACCCCGCCTTCTACAGTGTAGTTGCCTTTGAAGACACCGCCTGAACAAGCACAGGCGCCTATGGCTATCACAAACTTGGGTTCGGGCATTTGCTCATATATACGCTTTAATCGTTTAGCGCACTGTTTTGTCACAGCGCCCGTTGTTAAGAGTACATCAGCATGCCGCGGCGAAGGTTCGAGTTTGATGCCGAAGCGCTCCACATCGTAGCGTGGTGTTAGGAGAGCGACGACTTCGATGTCGCAGCCGTTGCATGCACCTGAGTTGAAGTGAAGTACCCAAGGAGATTTCAGCCGTGCCCATGTTGCTATGCTGGTCGTTAATCTTTGCCTCCCTCAAGCAAAATTAAACCCGAAACCAAAATCATAAACATATAAAGAATTAGCAAGGGTATGTTAGTTCCTTGCGCTGATAATGATGCAAATGCGATCAGGAGCACTGCAGAGTCGAATATAACGAAGTATATGAGGAATTTGTAAAGTGAAACATTGACTTTTAAACCATGAAATGTAGCTTTTTCTCCACAAGCGTATGCAGATTGGCGGTTTTCGCTTTGGACAGGTTTAGGTGCTGCTCTGCGCCCCAGCAAGTATATTACTGACGTAGCTCCTACGATTAACGCAAATGCCACTGCAGATTCAGCTAACGTGCATTTTCGCCTCGTTCATGTTTATACTTTTTTTATTCAAATTAGGTAAAACCCCATTTGTGGCACAAACTATCACACTTAGCTTGTAGCAAAGGTGATTTTTCAATCTTGTGCATACTTTCTCATTCTGAATTTTGTTAGAAATGAGGTACACAGATTTAAGTGTTAGCCACAGGAAGCCTTAGGTTTTAATGAACTTCAGAGAATTATCATGACCAGCCAATACTCTCAAATAACGCATATAAAGGCTGAAGACCGACGATACAGCGCACAATTTTCTCATTAATCACGAAAATGAAACCTATGAACTCATTATTAGCGCGTGCATCAAGTCTGTCTTTGTGACAACTCCTAAAAGTTTCTTGGAGTCTTCACGGTCAAAAACAAGCGCACGACCCATTTCGGACTCGCTCATCTTTTTGAAGGCATCCAATGCAGTATCATCGGGATAAACAACGACAAATTTCCGCCGCGCTATTTGACCAACGCTGATTTCGTTTCGCATGTGTTTCTCCACTTTTGAAACCTCTTCTAATGTTACCCAGCCAACTGGCTCGTTGTTGTCATCTATTACAGGATAAGCTATGTGATGACGCTTCGCTACCACGTCTAAGAACTCAGCGAGGTTGGTGTTCTGCGGCACGGTCTGGACGTTTTTAGTCATTATTTCCTCAATCTTAACCTTTGCCAATGTATCAGATTCTCTAAGCATCAAAGCAGGGAGATACCCATATGTTTCTTCCATTTCTCTAGCCTTTTCCAATGCGGCGTTTCTCTTTTGCATGGCTGCAACCATTAGACGTTCGAAAACTTTTGGTTCATGCGCCATAACCCATGTGCTGATTACGCCGTCTTCAACTGCTTTGTAGAAAAATTCTTCACCAACTTTGGTTCTGATTATAACCGTTGACCAATCGCTCAGCGGATATGCACCCCCGATGGATATGTCGGCTAATTCTGAAGTAAAGTCAGTGCACGTACGGCAGCTAGGGAGAACTTGATTTTCAATTTCGGAAAACGGGATTTCCAAGGTATCTTTTTGAGTTTGAATGATGAATTTTGAAGATAGATACATGCGCCTAATTTCCGAAGGCTCTGTTTTGTAAGCTTTCTTTATATACTCCAGCATGGAGCTCATTGAGAAAGTGCCAAAGCAGAATAGACCGATTGTTATCTTCAAGTTGCCGCTTATCTTATGTTGCCATGCTTCCAGCTTTCTGAGCGCTAAAACGTGGCAGGGCACTCCTACGAAAGCTATTGCTGATTTTCCGTAACTATATACTGCGCTGCCATAAGCTTTAGCAACTGATGACGGGAAGAATTTGCTACCTACAGCTGAGAGAATGTCGTCCGGCACTAATGCTACTGAAGGCTTGGGTTGGGCAGGATTTTGAGGTTCAGCTTGCGAAACTATAGCACTGTCAAAAATTTTACTTTCTACACCATATTTTAGCAAGGCAGTGACAACTGCGCCGCCGCGACTTTGTTCTCTTAACTGTGAATCTATTGCTTGAGCAAGAACAATTTTGCGGTAATAGCCTAAAGCCTCATTTCTAACTGGAGTATCCGAGACAAAGCGTAAACTTCTTAGTAGCAGCGCCTCAGAATGAGGGCAGATTTCATAACAGATTGGACAAAGATCTATTTCTTTGGAGCAATCAAACAAGCGCTGAACTTTTTCGCCTTTCAGTTGAATTGCACCCAGAGGACACGCGGCTTCACATGCGCCACAGAGGGTACAGAAGCCATTATTGATGATTTTCTTTTCTAAGCCATTATAAGCTATTAGCGAGGCACTCTTTGAGTTCATCCTCTCAGCCATTGAAGGTAGTGCCTGTAGAAGCTTAAATACATAGTTGTTACAGTCCAGATTTTGTAGGTACAACGTATATCCTGTTAGGAACACACAAATTGATTTAAGCGTACTAAATAATTCAATGATTTAGCGGGGTTGAGAGGTTTTCAGGTCTTATCTAATTATTAGCACTGAGCGCCGTGCATGCATGCTAACATCAGCACTTACACTACCAAGCAAAAAACGTTTTACACTGGTCATTCCACGACTACCTATAACGATTAAATCAAAATTTTCAGCCAAAGCCATCTTTGATATTACTTTCGACGGGCTCCCAGTTTTTAAAATCCTGTCGAAAGCTATGCCTTCAATTTTCTTTTCCGCTTCCAGAAGAATGGTTTCGCCAATTTTTTTTGCGATATCAGGCTTTAGACTAAAAAGCTTGGATTCTTCTACGTGTACCAAGGTAATTCGCGCCTCGAACTTCTTCGCTATTGCTACTGCGTAATCAATTGCCTTGTTTGCCTGCGCAGAGCCATCAACGGCAACCAACAACCTGCGTAGTTCAGTTTTGCCCTTAGTTATGAGTACAGGGCAAGGTGCGTAGAGTGAAACTTTTTCTGTAACGCTTCCTAACGCGAAACGTTCACTCTGCGTTTTTGCGCGGTTTCCTATGACGATCAAGTCGCAACCGCGATCTTTAGCGATTTCCAAGATTTTCTCCGCAGGATCCTCGTCTCTGAAAAGTTCAGCATCAACATCTACGCCTTCTTCAAGAAAGAATTCTTTAGCCTGTCTAAGGATTTTTTGCCCTGCTTCCAAATAGACCTTGTCCAATTCTTGCAAGACTACAGGTGATAATTGGTGATGCGCCTTAAGTTCAGGATGCATAAAGTCATGTGACACTATGTGCACTACGATGACTTTAGAGTGAAATTTTTTGGCAATTGATGCTGCTAGTTCTTGGGCGCGTAGACAAGAAATTGAACCATCTACTGGAACAATAATTTTTTCAAAGCATTTTTGTGATAACATAACTTTTACTATAGGCAAACTGGCCTTTTATACTTTTAACTTTTGTTAGTTTACGCGCTAAACAGATACGCTGTAATCTTCCAGCAGCAAATATATCGTTCAGTTCGATAAAATGATTATATCCACTTTATAGTGATTTATCAGCAAATTTTAAAAGTGAACTTTATTGATAGAAAATTGGGTTGTACACATGAGCAACGAGAAAGTTTTAGTTGCAATAACTGCAAGCAGAGAAAAAGGCGAAATTATTTACCGTGTTGAATGCGCAAGCGACTTGACTAATGAGGAATTGGAGTATTACCTTGGAGAAATATTGAAGGGCATTTGCGAGTGGAAACCTGACATTTGCAGGGATAATATTCGAAAGTTCAAAGGTACTATCCGAGAAAAGAAGCAACAGCCAGTAAAAATCAAGCAAAAAAGTGGCGCTTGATAATTAAAAGTTGATTGTATACACCCGGTTGATGTGGAATAAAAAAAAAGGCATAAGGAACACTGGCATTATTTTTTGGTTTGTTGTTTCCCAGAAGTTTTTGTAGCTTTAGCAGGTTTCATCGGTACATTGCAACAGATTAAGTCACAAGCTGCACAGCCGCATGCCTCTTCAACGACAACAACGAGACCGCATTTTTCGCACTTGTACTTTTCACCTTTTTTACTTGCCAATCCAATTCACCTTTGATATGATATTTTACGATTTTACTTTAATAAAACTTTTCAAATCTGCGAGGCTGAAGCTTAAAAAAGATGGTAGCAAAAAAATGAAGACAGATATTAAGTATGTAACCATGAACAGTCCTAGCTTAAATTCTCGTTTCTAGATTTTTCTTTTATTTGCAGAGTTTGAAATTCTTTGAGTTTCTCAGACATTTCTCTAAGGCACTTATCCACCAAATAGTTCACAGTTCCCTTCTCAAAGGTTCCATCCTCAAGCTTTTGTCCAGCTTTTACACCTGTGAGTATCTCGATGCCTTCGTCAATGGTTTTAACTGCGTAAATATGAAATAGTCCAGCTTTAACTGCTTCCACTACTTCTTCCTTAAGCATTAGGTTTTGTACGTTACTTTCAGGTATCATGACGCCTTGTTTGCCTGTAAAACCTTTAGCCTTGCAGACCTCAAAGAAACCTTCAATTTTCTCATTCACTCCGCCTATTGCTTGCACTTCGCCCTTCTGGTTAACCGAACCCGTGACGGCTATGCCTTGCTTTATTGGTAATCCTGAAAGCGCCGAGAGAATAGCATATAGCTCTGTGCTTGATGCGCTATCGCCTTCTACACCTGCATAATTCTGTTCGAAAACAAGACGCGCTGAAAGACTAAGTGGTTTATCGCGTGCATACTTATCGTTCAAGTAACCGCTTAAGATTAGGACACCTTTCGTGTGGATTGGGCCGCCCATTTTTGCTTCGCGCTCTATGTCGATCACGCCTTCTCTGCCTAATCCGATGCTTGCGGTTACACGGGAAGGACTGCCGAAAGCGAAGTCACCCAAACCCATGACTGAAAGCCCGTTCACTTGACCAACCTTTTCCGCATCAGTATCTATCAAAAGTATACCGCGGTTTATCATTTCTTGGATTTTTTCCTGGATAAGCTTTGAGCGGTAGATTCGTTCTTCTATAGCTTTTTTCACATGAATCCCTGTGACGAGTTTTGAGTTTTCTTGCGTAGCGTAAAAGTTGGCTTCGCGTACAATGTCTGCTATTTCAGCGAACCGCGTAGAAAGTTTCTGTTGATCTTCTGCAAGCCTTGAGCTATACTCCACTAGTTTGGCCAAGCCTGAACCATCAAGGTGCTTAAGATTTTCTTTTTGACAAAGCGTACAAACAAAAGCAGCATATTGTCGTACATTTTCTTGTGTACGCGCCATTGTTGTGTCGAATTCAGCTTTAACTTTGAAGAACTCGGTGAACTCCATGTCCAATGCAAACAATAACTGATAAAGATAAGGGCTTCCGATGAGGATAACCTTGACGCTCAACGGAATCGGTTGAGGCTTCAAACTTTTGGTGCTAATGAACCCGTAGCGCGCTTCCAACTCTTCGATAACTATTTGCCCACTTCTAAGCGCTCGTTTTAAGCCCTCATAAGCAAATGGATCACGCAGCAATTCTTCAGCCGGGATAATTAGGTAGCCATTGTTAGCCTTATGCAACGCGCCACCGCGGATCATAGTAAAGTCGGTGACAAGCGCGCCCAACTGTACCTCTTTCTCTGTTCTGCCGAAAAGGTTTGGATATGTAGGGTTGGATTCTATAACTACAGGTGCACCCTTGAGATTTGAGTTGTCAACGATCACGTTGACTTCGTATTTCTTGAATGGGTCTTCTTTCATCCAAGGCAACGGAAAGGGAAGTTGCTGTTGAGGTTCACCTTTTCTGACGAACTGAACAACATTGTCCAAAATGTCGCTTTGCACTTCCTGCAGGTAAGCCACAACTTCAGGTGTTGCCTTGTACTTTTCCAATAGCCCGCCTACAAGGTGTCCTATAGCATAGAGAGCGACATCACGGTTCAGCTTGTTTAATGCATCACGAATTTTCTGTTCCATCTCCAAGAATTGCCGCATGGTATTTCTCAATTCAGGTTCAAGCCGCGCTCTCTTTTCCTGGATCACTTCTTTTGCTTTCTGCGGTAACGCCAATAATTCTTCTTCGGTAAGCGGTTTTCCTTTTATTACAGGTATTAGCATGATGCCGATTGGTGTGCTTTGAATGATAAAGCCTTCCTGTTGCACCTTGGCGTTAAGTTGGTCTATAAGTGCTTTTCTCTGGTTTTCTATTGCGCGGACAGTGGCCTCGCGTTTAATGGCGTAATCATCGCTTTCGAAAGCTTTAGGAAGTGCTATTCTCACGTTTTCGATAAGACGTTTCACATCGTCTCTGAATTCTCTACCTTTTCCAGGCGGCAATTTGATAGCTTTGGGTTCGTACGGATTTGAGAAATTGTTAATGTAACACCAGTCAGGTGGCGCTGGTTCCACACGCGCTACCTCTTCAACAAAATTCTTCACAGCTGTGGTTCTGCCCGTGCCTGGGCGCCCTGCCACGTAGATGTTGAAGCCGCGTTCTCTTATGCCTAAACCGAACTTGAGCGCTCTTACAGCTCTTTCTTGACCAATTATGCTTGTAAGCGGTGCTAAGGTTTTGGTGGTTTCGCAGCGCAAAACGCTTATGTCGCATTCTCTTCGGAGTTTTTCTACAGGCAACTCGCTTAGCATTTTTCTCAGATCTCCAATTTTAAACAACCATTAATGTTAACTCTTAATCCGTGATTGGCTTTATATTCTTCGGTTTAATTAACCACTTGAATAAAGCGCTTTATGATTTCTTTGTTTCTAACTTCAGGATGGAATAGCACGCCATAAATCTCTTTTTCCTTATGCTTTATTGCATGAACGCACTGAAGAGACTCAGCTAGTATATCGAACACCGCGGAAGGAGAAACAGAATAATTGTGTAGTGCATAGGCTTTGAATGATGAAGCGAAGAGAGGGTTAGTCTTTAACGTTTTAACTTGCACCATTCCTATTTCCCAGCATTTTTCTAGATGTACACCGAAAACCACAGCTATCGTCTGCATGCCTGCGCATATACCTAATATTGGCTTGTCACAGTTTTTTATCCATTGAAATTTGTCTGCGTGGGTCAAAGTAGCGTTGTCTTTAAGCGCGGTACCTGAGAGGATAATCTTGCTACAGTTGCGCAGGTCTTCTTGGTTCACTTCAAGATAGTGCCGCACAACACATTCGTCCAGCCCTTCAACGGCTGCGACAATGGGTAAGACAAATTCGTAAAAGCCCAAGGAATCCTTTCGGTAATTCATGTCTGTGATCAGAATCATTTTTTAGCCAACCGTGCCCGTTTAATGTTGAAAACGCCAGTGTTGCCTTTCGCAATAACTTCATAATCTAAGATCTCGATCTTCTTCCTAAATAGCGGTGCGTCCAAAACGGTAGTCTCTATTTCGCCACCCTCGCCTGATGGGCTTATGCCGAATTCTTTTTCGAGACGCATCAGTTCAGCAATAAGCTCTGTGTTCATTTCTTTGCCGAGCCAAGTACTGTTCAGAGGATGGGCAAAAACGCCTGAAATAATCACTTTGAAGCCTTTGGCAACTATTTCATCAAGCAAGGCCTTTTGATTTCTCTGCCATAACGGGTTGATACACCAAATATCTAAACTGTTACAGACGCGCTGGATCCGTTCGGACTGATATACGGATTCAACAGCACCTGAAACCACGCCTTCAATGTTGTAGGCGTTTATGGCTTGCGCTATAGCTTTCTTCAAGTCTTCAATTTCAGCTTCAATCTTGCCATCAGTCGGCTGCTGAACTAGTGGCAGCCCAAGGGCTTCAGCCTGCAGTTTGGTGAGGTTAATGTTTGGAGTGTGAAACATGAAGCTTTCAGGATTTTTTGAAAACAGAGTGATTAAGCACATTACTTCTTCCTTTTCCGCTGCCATATGCAAAGCAAGCGTAGAATCCTTTCCACCTGAAAATAAAACCGCAAGCTTCATTGTATACTTTTAAACAAATTTCACTTATATAATCTACTGTTGCTTTTTCATCTTTTCAGTTTAACTGAAGCATCAATCGGTAAGCTGGCTTGATCGGTGATGCCGAACTTTTCCAACATAATCATTCCGCGTTCAACTACCGTATATTATTCCGTGCGTTTTGAACCTATGTAATCAGCTTCTTTGAAGGCACTTTTGCAGGCAGAGACCTGCATAAGTTGGAAAACTGCACAATCCTTTCCTGTTTTTTGTCTATACTTTGACATTACAAACATTTTCTATGCTTTTTAGAGTATTAATGATTTTTTCGTCAACCTTCTGATGTAGCACATAAACCGAAATTGCATAGCCACTTTTACCAATTTGCCGCGAGTAGTTAGCACGTATGTTAATGTCATTATCAGCTAAAACTTTGTCGATTTTCGCAAACACTCCAGGCACATCACGGTGATGGATAAACAGTGGATAAACGGGTTTTTCTTCTACTTCAAGACTTTCGCCAGCATTAACTGCACTAGTAAAGTCGCCGCCAAGAAGGTATCCTGAAACAACACGTGCAATCTCAAGAGATGTTTCCCGTTGAGCCTCTTTTGTTGATGCACCTAAATGTGGACTAAAAATGACATTATCGAGCTCGCGCAGTTTATTTCTAAATTCAGCGTTCTCCGACTTTGGCTCCTCGACATAAACATCAAGTGCAGCACCGGCAATGCGTTTTTCCTTCAGCGCTCTATACAAGGCAGCTTCATCCACATTGGCACCTCTTGAAGTATTAATTAGGTACGCAGAGGGCTTCATCAATTTTAGCTCCCTTTCTCCCACAACAACCTCAGTTCCACCTGTATGAATACTTACGTAATCAGCCTGAGCTAGAACTTCTTCTTTGGAGAGAAACTTGATGCTTGATTCAGCACACGGTCTTATGTCATACCCTATAACATCCATCTCAAAGCCTCGATGAGCTAATTCAGCCACGCGCCGCCCAATTTTGCCGCAGCCCAAGATACCTAGCGTCTTATATGCCAGCTCAGTGCCTTTAAATGGCTCTTTCTTCCATATACCATTCTTAAGCGAATAATGCGCTTGAGGAATATTCCGTGAAACACTTAACATTAAACAGAGCGTCAATTCTGCTACAGCATTCGTATTACCATAAGGCGCACACTTCACAAGTATACCATTGTCTGTAGCAGATGCCACATCAATGTTATCATACCCAACACCTGCTCTTCCGATAATTTTCAGATTACCCTTCGCTCCTGCTTCAATCACTTCGCGGGTAACTTTAGTGGCGCTACGGACGATCAGTGCATCAAATTCTCCAATATCAGCTACGAGTGCTTTCGGATCTCTTTTTTTTGCATCTGTTCTTATGCCCAATTCCTCAAATAACTGTATACCCTCTTTCTCCAAACCATCATTCAATAACACCTTCATTATTCACAAGCACTCTCCTTACAAGTTTTACATTTTTTGAGCGTACCTAATAGCTTCTTCTATGTTTTGGAAGCCATATTTAACTTCGAGGAATTCTTTCTTTAAGGCAATAACTTCTTCTTTGACTTCTTGTGGTTTTCGCTTGCCTTTAATCACGCTGATCATCAAATCGCAGAGATGTTTTATGTCACCTTCTCTGAACCCACGACGCGTCACATCTTGGAAGCCGATCCGTAAACCAGAAGGATTATCTCGATCATTCTGATCATCATAAGGCAATAAATTCTTGTTCAAGATTATGTTTGCTTCTTCTAGTTCTTGGGCAACTTTTTTGCCCCCTCCGAAGTCACTGACATCAACCGCCAACTGATGCGATCTCGTAAAACCTTTTGACTCGCACAGTACTTCAACACCGTTTTCATAAAGGTATTGCCCTGCAACTTGAGCATTTTTTACTGTTTGCCGGGCTAATTCAGCGCCGAAGACTTTCATTTCTAAGGCAGCTATTCCAAGTGCAGGTAATCTACCTAGATGTGTGTTAGATGCGCTCAGTGGGAAGACAGCGAATTGTATGGCCTTTATTGCTTTTTCTAGACGCGGGTTTTTGGCGTTTCCAAGTATGACGCCGCCTTGAGGACCTGGGAAAGTTTTATGTGTAGATGAAGTTATGAAATCAGCGCCTTCGCTGAACGGATCCTGAAATACACCGCCAGCGATAAGTCCCAAAACGTGAGAGGCATCATACGCCACGTATGCTCCTACTTCATCAGCAACTGCTTTAAGCTCTTTTATTGGGTGCGGAAAAAGAAAAAGGCTACCGCCGAACGTTACTATTCCGGGTTTAGCAGCGCGTATGACATGTGCTGACTTTTCAGGATCTATATTTAGTTCATCTATGCTGTAAACGTGATTTATATTTTCTAATCCTAAAACTGCACCAGCCAAGCCTGCGTAATCGTGAGATATGTGAGCACCGCAACTAAGCGGCGTAACTACCATTTTTTTGTTTTTAGCTGCTTGAGATAACCCTTTGAAGGTAGCTAGGTTCGCGTGTGTACCTGACACTAAGCGCACGTCTGCCCAGGTGCAGTTAAATAGGCTTTTCATTAGATCGGTTGTGTAGTTTTCGATAAGGGTCATGTATTTTTGACCTTGGTAGTGTCGCGCTTTTACGTGACCCTCAATGTCGTTTTCACCTTCGGCATAGCGGCACTCCAGGTCTTTTGAGAAACTAAGCATTTGGCTGACGGCAGGTGACTTTAAGCCTTCGCTCGCAATTAGGTTAATGCATTCTATTTCGCGGTAGTTTTCATGATTGCGGCTGGCTTCTATTAGTTTTAGGACGAGATCTGAGAAACTGTCCATTGTTATTTCACGCTCGAACACCAACCGAATTAATCTTTGCAGTATTTAGCTATTACTGGAGGTTGCAGCTATTAGAATGAAGGCATATTTTGTTACGGAAAGAAATTTTCAGGCAACAAGCTTAAATTTACGATTATTCGTAATTTTTATTTATGGTAATCGTAAAAATGAGGAGAAAAGAAGTTACAGCGATCACAGAAGAGTACCTTGAAGCGATTTACAAACTGCAAGAGAGAAACGGTGTAGCACGAACCAGCAGTCTCGTTAAGGCTCTTGGTGTAACCGCTGGAACAGTCACTAACACTGTGTCGCTTATGAGAAAACAAGACTTGGTAACTCACGTGCCGTATAAGGGAGTAAGACTTACCCAGAAAGGTCAAAAAATTGCTTTGAAAGTGATAAGGAAACATAGATTATCGGAGAGGTTACTTGTGGATATTCTAAACATAGAAAGCGATAAGGTACATGACACTGCATGCAAACTGGAACACAGCATCACTGAAGACATGATAAAACCGCTGGAAAAAGCGTTAAAGTACCCAAAAACATGTCCGCATGGAAACCCCATACCTACCGAGGAAGGAGAAATTATTGAAGAAGAAACATTACCTTTACTCGAGTTTCCCATAGGCGAAGAGACCGAAATAGTTAAGATAACAGACGAGAACGCGAAATTACTGCGGTATTTACATGACCTTGGACTTGTTCCTAATACTTCAGTTGAAATTACAGAAAAGGCTCCTTTCGATGGACCGATCACCGTGAAAATAGGCACAACTAGCCGTGCTATAAGCCGCAGCGTAGCCTCGGCAATACAAGTGAAACAAAAAAGAAAACAAAATGGGAGGCTTCACTAATGGAAAACCGTGAGGTACCCTTAACAGCGTTAAAAGACAGAGAATCGGCGATAGTGGTAACAATAAAAAGTTGTAAAGGAAAGGGGAGAGGCAAGGGATTCGGAGCCGAGAAAAGGCTTATGGACATGGGAATTACACCTGGCACGAGAGTAACTGTGGTTAAATCTGCACCCTTTCATGGGCCTGTAGAAGTTATTGTACGAGGATCAAGGCTGGCATTGGGCAGAGGTATGGCGGAAAGGATCTTCGTGGAGACGCTAAAAGAGTGACACAGAAAAAGCTGCTTATCGCGTTAGCAGGAAATGCCAACGTGGGCAAATCGGTTATTTTTAACTATTTAACGGGTTTGCATCAGCACATCGGCAATTGGCCTGGAAAGACTGTTGAACGTGCTGAGGGCACTTTACATTTTAAGGGATATACAATAGACGTTGTGGATTTACCTGGGATTTACTCGTTGTCTACTTATTCCTTAGAAGAGTTGGTTTCAAGAAGGTACATCACTGTTGAGCGGCCGGACATTGTAATAAATGTTGTAGATGCTTCCGTGCTTGAACGAAACTTGTTTTTCACTTTGCAGTTGCTTGAGTTGGAGACACCTATGGTAATTGCTTTAAACCAAATTGATGTGGCTAAAACTAAAGGAGTTGAAATTGATGTAGAGAAATTGGAGAAGTTGCTTGGCGTACCTGTTGTGCCAACCATTGCTGTCAAAGGGGTAGGCATTACCAAACTTCTGGAAAAGGCTATAGAAACTGTTGAAAAAGCCGCTGTAAAAAACCTGCATAAAATAAGCTATGGAGAAGAAGTAGAGGAGAGAATTACTAAACTCACCACTTTGCTGGATAATCAATCATTTCCGTATCCGCCACGGTACATAGCGATCAAACTACTGGAAGGAGATGAAGAGATAGAAAGAGAAGTTAAAAGGCACAGTCCGCAAATAGTCACAGTTGCTGAAAAACTTGCGGACGAAATCAAAAAGCTACATGGACATGCTTGCTCAACTGTAATTACCTCAGAACGATACGAGTTGGCAGGATGCATTGCGCGAAGCGCTCAGCGGTTAGTGTCACCGAAGAAACCCACATGGAACGAAAGATTACACGATATTACCACTCACAGGGTTGGCGGGTATATAGTGCTATTTATTTTATTAGTTGCCGTTTTCTACTCAATTTTCACTTTTGGAGATTTCACTTCAGAACTGATTAATCAAGTGTTTCACAGATTTGGATTAACCATGCAAAACGCGGTTGGTACAGGTATAATAGGCGAACTAGTTTGGGGGGGTGTCATCGAAGGAATAATAGCTGGAGTCACAATAGCCTTGCCATATATAGTTCCATTTTATCTCATACTATATTTTCTGGAAAATTCAGGCTACCTAAGTCGCGTTGCTTTTCTTATGGATAATGTTATGCACAAGATAGGATTGCATGGAAAAGCGTTTATTCCATTAATGTTGGGTTACGGGTGCAATGTTCCAGCTTGCCTAGGATGTAGGATAATGGAAACACAAAGGGAAAAGTTGCTTGCAGCGTTTGCTACTACATTGGTACCATGCGCTGCGCGCACAGTTATAATATTGGGTTTAGTTGGTAAATTCTTAGGTTTCCAGTGGGCATTAGCGCTTTACTTGTTTAACCTACTGGTTATTTTTATACTTGGGCGTTTTGCGTTTAAGGTTGTACCTGGTGAGCCCACAGCGCTAATTATGGAGATGCCTGACTACAAGTTACCTCACGCCAAAACTATTTTGAAGCAAACTTGGTTCAGAGTAGCTGAATTTATAAAGATAGCGTTCCCGCTGATTATTGCTGGTAACTTGATTTTGAAGTTGGCTGAACTATCAGGCATATTTGAACATGTAACGGTAGTGCTTAGTCCTATCACGGTTTTGTGGCTTGGATTACCTGCTGCGGCTGGAATAACGTTGATATTTGGAGTATTGCGAAAGGAATTGGCGTTAATTATGCTTGCGACTCTCCTGGGAACAGCAGATTTTGCTGTGGTTTTATCGCCTGTGCAGATGATTGTGTTTACGCTGGTGGCAATTTTCTATATTCCATGTACCGCGACCATAGCAGCGTTGATCAAAGAATTTGGTTGGAAAAAGACGCTGTTGATAACTCTGTCAGAAATAGCATTTGCCATAATATTGGGCGGTGTCGCGTTGAGAGTCCTCTCGCTGATCATGTAGTCTAACTAATTTTGTTTATTAGAAGAAGAACTTTGTTAGGATTCGACCAATCTGCAACTGGATAGAAGGATACATAAAATTAATAGAAATAAGTTGTATTATTTGTTAGACTGTTGAGAACTTAATTAATATTCAAAACATGTCATAAGAATTTAGGAATATTTGATTAAGTAGAAGTGAAATTTAATGAATAGGAACTTCTGGCTCGAAAGCGCAGCTGAATTATCGAGAGTTGCTTCAAAATAATTTGACGTAAAGAGAAACAGTAAAGCTAAAGCAGAAACTTTATTATGGTAACTAACGTTTTTTTAACCCTGAAAACCTGAGGAAAGCAACAATGCAGGAATCTTCTACGGGCAAAGAAGCTCCAGACGTTTATCTTTCAAGAGCAAATTGGCCACCTTACACTTATAGGGACTACCCAGACATAAAACCTGAAACCTACAGAGCATTTATGAAATTCTTATCAACTGAGAACACATCAAATAAGCTCATGGAATTGCAACCATGGGTTTCCATCTGTGACTCAAAATGCACATTTTGTTATTTCCCAACAACGCCCACAAACAAAGCTCAGATAGACCTATACCTCAAAACCCTTAAAAAAGAACTGGAGATGTATGCCAAACTAAAATACGTTAAAACAAGCACCTTCGATGAAATAGTCCTAGGTGGCGGAACACCAAGCATTCTAACAGCAGAACAGATCATTGATCTTATTTCTTTCTGCGAAGAAAGATTTAACACCGCTAAAGACTACTTTATCAAAGTTACAGCTTCATCTAAAAGCTTTGATGATGAGAAAATTATCAAGCTTGCAAACTATGGTGTATACCAAATAGATATGGGTGCGCAAACTTTTGATGACAAGCTCAGAAAAGCATTGTGTTTGCCAGACTCTGCTGAGAATCTGGAAAAAGCTATACGCACAGCACGAAAACTAGGTGTCTGCGTCTGTGTAGATATTATGTATAATATTCCAGGTCAAACGATGGAAAGTTGGGTAAATACGTTGAAAAAGGTCATTGAGCTGGATGTAGAAGTTGACTGCTACGCGTTACAAGTGTATCCAGGCACAGTTCTTGAAAAACAGATTAAAGCAGGACTGCTGCCGCCACAAGGTGATATTGAATACGAGAAGCAGATGTATTTAACGGCATATAAACTTTTAACGGAAGCAGGTTACAGAGCCGTTGGGCATGATCGCTTCTCTAGGGAAGAGTGGCATTTCAGAGAGTCATGCTTAAATGAGTGGCCTTGGTCAGGGCAGCTTACCACTGGCGCAGGGTGTTTTATGGGGTATTTCCAGCGTTTCTCGTATGCTAATATTGAAGACATAAACGAGTACATAGCTGCGGTCCAAGCGGGAAGGTTCCCGATCTGTAAGCTCGCAGAATCCACGGTGGAGGAGATGATGCGGAAAGTGATGAGTAGACTTTACTTGCGGCTGCCGGTGAACAAGAAAGAGTTTAAGGAAAAGTTTGGAAAGCTGCCGGAAGAAGTTTTTGCGCCGCAGCTTCAGAGACTTAAGAATAAGGGACTAATAGAAATTGATGATGCAGAAATCAGAATAACAAAGCTCGGTGACATATGGAAAGGAAACATTGCATGGGAATTTGCGGAAAGGCCCAAATCCCAAATTTAGGATATACATGAAACATTCAAACCATCGAAAACGAAGTTGAGGATCTGTTTTTAGTTTCTAAGAGAATAAGATGATGGACAAGCTTATAGTGTTATTATGATAAAAGAAAAAATTGGAGAATAATTATTCATTATTGCTGTGTCCGAAGCATTGCTTTTGCTCTTAGCGTGCTGCCTTTTAAGTCGATTCTAGCAGGGCATATGAAGCTGCAGTGGCCACAGCCTGTACAGTAGTCAGCATTCAGTTTCATGAGTTGTTCAAAATCTTGCTTATCAAATGCTTCTTTAATTAGGATTGGGCTTAGCTTATGGCAGCATACACGCATGCATGCTCCGCAACGTATGCACGGGTATGTTTTCACTTCTGTAAAGGTTTTACCTTTTGGAAGTTTTGGTTCTTTGGTTTCGGTGGTGGGTTTTAGTCTGCCAACTTTGTCTAGTAATGGCGTCGTCAGGTTCATAATGACTAATGCGAGTATGGATCCACCGAAGAAGTTCATGTATGTCTGAATTAGCACCGTTAGCAAGCCTAATCCTGCACCGAATATTATTTGTCCTGTGTATGTCAATGGCGTGGTTGCCGGGTCTGTTGCCATGAAGAATGCCAAGAAGATTGAACTGCCCACAAACAGGTGGAAGGCTACTCTTAGAATTGGGTCACCATCTGCGTACACGAAGCCTAATGCGAATGCTACTATTGCAACTGTTGCAAGGTAGGCGGCTGTGATTCGCCATTTAATGTATCTTCGGCATACTGCAAATAGTGCTAATCCGACTGCGATTACGGCGATGCTTGATATTCCCCCGATCCAGCCGTGATATTTTTGTATTATTAGCGTGTTGAGTACTTCTGTCATTGTGATGGTTTTTATTGACGACCAATCTGGTGTGTAGGCACTATAGTCGTTTCCGAAGCATTGTTGTAACGCTGGTCCAAAGGGTATTGGTTGACCACTGTTTAGTGACAAGGAGGATGTTAAGCTGGGGAACATACCGCTGTGTTCTGATGGGAGGAGCGCAACGGACATTATGAATAGTAGGACAATTAGTTTTGCTGCTGCGGCTGGATTTACGAGTTTTTTACCTCTTAGACCTTGGAGTTTTTTGAAAAGTACCATGCCGACCATTGATATAAGCGCGGGAAAAATGTAGATTCCTGTACCCTGCATTGTCATGTTTGTTGGGTATGTGGCTTGTGCGCCCATTGTGGGCAAGCCCAGCGTGTAGGAGAGGGCTACTATTAATCCGAATACGGCTGCTGAGGGTATGTTTAGTTGGCTGTCAGCTGTTACTTTGTGGAGTAGAAGATCGATTGCTATTGCGACTAGAACTGATATTGCGGCAACTATTAGTGAGTAGTAGCTGAATGACAGTGTGGATATTGCTGTGAGTATTGCTAGCGCGATAAATGTGTAGAGCATTAGTTTGTCTTTGGTCATCGGTGAATATTCTTTGGGTTTTGACATTTTGTGACACTTTCTCCTTGCTGATGTTTTCGTAGTTTATCACGATCGGATTAGTTTATAAGACTTTCGAAAGGCGGTTTTTGCTTTTTGTTGGATACGCTTTTTTGAGTATTGCTGTGGTTGCTGATGAATTTTGGATATCTATTTCTTGGAAGCAAGCTTTCATGTTGAATTGTTATTGCTTGCTTTTGTAAGTTAGCGCAGCTACTTGCGTTAGTGGCAATCTATATCCAAGACATTTAAAGGAAGAATTTTTGGTGTGTTGTTTTTGCGCTTTCAGGTTTTGTGGGAGGTCATTTTGTTAGCATTGTTCCGTTCCAGAACACAAGTTTGCTGTAGTTAGCTGTGGCGTAGTACAGGGTGTCCTCGTATATTATGTCAATTCTTGGTTGGCAATTTTCCACCCATTTACTTACGTCAAGCCATATTACGCTTGATTGATTGTCAGGGTTGAATAGCCCCCAAATCCAATCGCTTGTTCCTCTAAATCCGTAACCGTAGTCCTTGGGCAGGACGTATGCTACCCGTTCTTCTGGCGTTGTAGATTTTCGCGGATTTGTTTTTGCATACTGCCAGAACTGTTTTAGAGCGTCAAGATGTTCCTGCTGCAGTATGCCGTATGTGGAGTTTGTAGTAGGGTCTTTAGCGTAATCAAATACTACGATGTATTTTGCGCCGTTTTGGTATGCATTCACCATGTCTGCAAATATTTCTTCTCCTGAAGCCAAGTATGGTGGTGCTGTATACGTGTAGGTTATCATTACACCCCATTCTTTGCCATGCATTGTGGCGGCGCCTCGGCAAAGAGCCGTGTGGATTGATCTGCTATGGTTCCAAGCGTACTCGACTAAAACCACATCATATCCTCCTCTATAGTCAAATTCGTAAAGCGCGTAATCAGAGGTTAAAAGTGGGAAATCATGAATCTTATATTCTGATAATATGCATCTTAGATTTTCTACATACTTAGCAGCCGCATCAGAGTAGTTGCTTGCTTCGGTTATCACCATAAAAGGATCATCTCGATCAATTAAGTGTCCACCCGGCTCATCGTAAGTGTAGAGTCCCCTGAAGTATTTGTTCCATTTAGCTCGAGCCTCTATGATCCACTGTGATTGATTAAACTTGGTTGTTGTATGCGTGTACGTTGCGAAATGTAAACCGCTATCATTTAGATATTGACAAACATCATTAAGCTTGTCAAGGTCAAGTGTGACACCGCTACTGCCTACTACAAAGAAGTTTGTGTATGTTTTAATTTCGTTGACTAGTGCCTTTATGCTTTCTATGTTATCATACGCAGCATCTATTCCCACGAACACATCCAGTTGCCCCGCCGCAGAATCATTGCGCAGGTAATTTAATTCTAATAAAAGTAAAGAAACAAAGCAAATCAGAACGGCACTAGCAGCTATTTTAACTTTCATGTGTGTTCACAGTTCCAATAATGCATGTTAAAATAAAATCCTTCTTCTGTGATTAATCAAAAACGTATTGGAAAAAGGATCACGCAACAGCTAGTTTAAGCTGTATGCCGCCTTTTATGGACAGCTATTAATAATGCAAATATCAGTAACGCAACTGCCAAAACCCCAACCAAAAATAATTGCATACTCCATCCTGCCGACCCATTGTGCTGTAAACTGCCAACGGCATAAACTATGTGATCATAAGAACCAAAATAAACAACACCATTAACTACAGAGGGTGATGAAACAACCATATCACCAGTTGCATAAGTCCAAATGCACTCGCCATTTTCAGCATTTAATGCATACAGTTTATTGTCGTAAGAGCCAAAGTAGACAACACCATCAGCAACAGCAGGGGAAGAATCCACTTTGCCACCTGTCAAATAACTCCATTTGTATTTGCCACTATCGGCATTTAAAGCGTAGATTTTCCCGTCTTGTGAACCAATATAAACAACACCATTAATAACAGCAGGAGAAGAATAAACTGGACCGCCTGTGGTAAAGTTCCATATGGAAACACCAGTATAAGCGTCTACAGCGTAAACTTTGCCATCCTGCGAGCCGAAAAATACCACGCCGGCAACAACCGTAGGAGAAGAAACAACCATATCACCCGTTGGATAATCCCAAATTAGAGCACCATTAGAAGCGTTTAGAGCGTAAACTTTGCCATCTAAAGAACCTATATAAACAATGCCGTCAGCCACGGCGGGCGATGAAACAACAATTTTTCCACCAGTAGTGTAATTCCACTTGCAAACGCCAGTGACGGCATCCAATGCATAAACGTTTTTGTCCTGTGAACCAAAGTAAACAACGCCGCCTGCGACAGTAGGGGAAGAAACAACATAGCTACCTGTCAGGTAACTCCACAAATAGGCGCCTGTCGTAGCGTTTAAGGCATAAAGTTTGTGATCGTATGAACCAACATAAACGACACCGTCAGCAACCGCAGGTGAAGAGAGCAAGATCTGACTGCCAGTTGTAAAGCTCCAGATGACATTGTTATGCTCTTCCCAATCGAAACCAACCATACCTGTTGTCGCGTTTAAGGCATATATCTTATGGTCTAAGGAACCAACATAAACAACACCATCAACAACGGCAGGAGAAGAATCTACTTTACCACCTGTTGCATAACGCCACACTAACGTGCCATTACGAGAATCAAGCGCGTAAAGCTTGCCATCCCAGCCACCTACAAAAACCAAACCTTCAGCGACAGCGGGGCGAGAAATCACGATGTCATCTGTCTGGTAAGACCAAATACATGTACCGTTAGTCGCGTCTAATGCGTAAATTTTTCCATCCCATGAGCCAACATAAACAACACCAGCAGCGACCATTGGAGATGAAGCAACACTGCCGCCTGTCAAGTACTCCCATTTGTATTTGCCTGTTAAAGCGTCTAAGGCGTAAACTTTGCTGTCTAATGAACCAACATAAACGACACCGTCCATAACAGCAGGAGAAGAAAAGATAGCGGCACCAGTGGTATAATTCCAAACAAGATGACCATCATAAGCATCCAAAGCATAAATCATCCCGTCCAATGAACCAACATAAACTTTGCCGCCTACAACCGCAGGAGAAGAAACAATATTATCACCCGTTACAAAATCCCACATGAAAGCACCATTAGAGGCATTTAAAGCGTAAATTTTATGGTCTAGAGAACCTATATACACCATGTCCTGATACACTGCTGGCGAGGAAAGCATAATTTGTCCACCTGTCGTGTAATTCCACAGCCTCGCACCACTCTTCGCGTCAAAAGCGTAAACATTTCTGTCCTCTGAAGCAACGTAAACCACACCATCAACCACCACAGGATCAGAATCCACATAATAACCTGTTTCATAACTCCAAACATATCTTCCATCATGAGCATCTAAAGCATAAAGTCGGTAATCCTCAGAACCAACATACACAACACCACCTGCAACAGCAGGACAAGAAACCACAATACCATTTGTAGCATAACGCCACAAAACATCGCCATTTGAAACGTTAAAAGCATAAACCTTCCTATCATAGGAACCAACATATACAACACCGTCAGCTACAGCAGGTGAACCAACCTGACCGCCTGTATTAAACTTCCATAAAGTTTGATTTGTAGTTACAGCACGTGAAGACGACTTGCCTGTATGTGTAAGATCATGGCGCCACATAGGCCAATCAGCCTCAGACTCTGAGGCAACAAACAGGTAATTAAAAGCAAAAACTGCGCTACAAGCTATCAAGAGCAAAATTGAAACCGTATGCAGCTTATTCCTCATTTATACCCTCCTTTTTTCAATAGCCCAGCAAATGCTCCATCAAACCAACACTTAAGCTGTGCAAGAATCTTACTTAGTTTTAACTATCCATCATAAAAATTTTCTTATTTCTACGGTTATCCACCAGTTAAGAAAAGAACAGCAAAATGAGGAATTGTATCCTTCAGCGAAAGGCTTTTTGCTTAAAAATACCTGCTGCAGGGACAGTTATTTCTCACGAAGACTTTCAGGTATGTGAGCACATGCTGGATCAGACTCGTAGATATCGCCTGTGTAAGCGTAAGCCCTGTTTCTGCAGCCGCCGCAGATTTCACGGTACTCGCAGACGCCACATTTGCCCTTCAATATACTTCTGTCTCTGAAACTGTTGAAGTAATCTGACTGCCGCATTTCCGTCCAAACTTGCCGCAAACTTTTTGTCCTTATGTCGCCGAGCTTCATTGGTTCCAAAGGTTGTAGATCTGTATAGAAACAAGGTATTAACTCGCCGTTTTCGGTAACGCTAATGTAGCCGCCGAAAGCAAAATACGTGCATTTACCGTGAAACTTGTGATCGTACCACTCCTGAAAATTCGGCGGATTCCGCTGCTTAACCACACGTGCAAAATGCGGACAATGAACATGAATATCAAATGTGCCCTCATACTTCAACGTTAAATCCCAAATATGATTAAGTGCCCACTCGTACTGCTCAGGAGTCGGAGTTAACTCCATCGTCTGCTTAGCCCGACCGCTTGGAACTAAATGATTAAACCAAACAAAGTTCGCGCGATACTCTTTAGCTAATTCAGTTACGTGATCCAAATGCTGATAATTAACTGAAGTTATAGCCGCAGCCAAGCCGTTAAGAATGTGTCCCTTTGACAATTTCTGAATAGCAGCCAACGCTTTTTTGTATGAGCCCTTGCCACGCAACGAGTCATTAATTTCCTCAGGACCATCTATACTAACAGAAGTCCAAACCTCGTTTCTAACTAAATTATCATAAATTTCGCCATCAACAAAACAGCCATTAGTCAACAAACATACATTAAGCCCGAGACTCTTTGCATAGTTTACTATCTCAAAAATATCCTTCCGCAGAAGCGGTTCGCCGCCCTTCAAGCCAAACCAGCGAGCGCCAAAATCATACACCTCATCAACCAAATGGAGCGCTTCCTTCGTGGTTAACTCCCGTGGCGCTGCGGCACCAGTTGCATCTACATTGCAGTAACGACAACGAGCGTTACATGCGCCTGTAGCCCGCCAAGAAGTCATCAATAACGGTCCTTTACCAGCCAAACCAAAACCACCCTTTTCGATATTCGCTTAACAACTCATTATTTAATTTAGGTTAAATGCGCCCTAAAAAAGATTATGTGCAATAACAAACCTTCTATCCAAATAACCCTGAAAAACCAAATGCAAGCCTATGCAAGGCAGTATAATGGGCACCTTAGTAAAGTTTATAGTTGGATTATGCCCTATTTGTTAATGACGGAGAAAAACCGTTCATGAACAATGCAATTTATCTTATGCACAAATTATTTAAATCCAAAAAAGTAAGAAAACCAAAAATGCTCTATGCAACAACTCTTGCAGCTTTAATCTTAACATCATGCGTGATTACAGTCCTCTTCAGTTTCCAAACAACCAACGCAGACACATTAACCACACTACAAACCACCAACAAAACTGTCGATGAGACACTTCTACTTAGATACGAGTGGCCACAATTCATGGGCGACTCCGCCTTCACACGATTCTCAGACGGACCAGCACCAAAAACAGCAAACATCCTTTGGAAAGCAAAAGTCCCAGGCATACAAAGCTATATCGCAGCATTCAACGGCATGGTTTTCGCCGGCACCAATACATCAGTCTACGCGCTGGATAAAGAAACAGGAAACGTCATCTGGAACACGACAATTCCAATGCGTGGCACATGGCCAGTAGCTTACAAAATTGACGACACACACATGATAGTTGAAGGCAGCTGCCTCGACATACAAACAGGACGCATCCTCTGGACAAGCAACGACTTCACAGCAGACACAGGCATCTTCACAGCAAACGTCTACAGCCCAGAAGAAAAAATGTTCTACACCAAAGTTGGATCATACGTCAAAGCATGGGACTTTGCAGATCCATCAAAGCCTCCGAAATTAAAATGGTCAACCTACATTCCAGGCGGCACAAGAGTAGGATCAGGAATAACCTACGGAGACGGAAAAGTATTTCCAGGCTCCATGCAAAGCCGCCAAATAGCACTTGACGCCAGAACAGGCGAAATCCTATGGGATACACCAACAAAAGGACCGATGATCTTCACAGGATCCTATTATGAAGGTAAATTCTACAGAGGCGGTACAGATGACAACACAATGTACTGCTTCAACGCAACAACAGGCAAAATCCTATGGACATTCACACCTGAAACAGAAGGATACTTCACCACTAGCTGTGCAGTTGCATATGGTATGGTCTACGAACTGAACAAAGATGGACAGCTCTACGCGCTTGACGCAGACACAGGAAACTTGGTCTGGAAATACCGTGGTCCAGGTAACCTATTATGGCCAGGCAGTCCCACGATTGCCGACGGCAAGGTTTACGCGACAACAGGGCAAACAGCAATGTATGGTGGCGGAGAAGGCATCTCTGAATTTGCATGCTTAGACGCGTATACAGGTCAGCTTATTTGGAAATTACCTATTGAAGCCTTCGCGCCGAGAGAATCTGTGGCCATAGCTTATGGTCGTTTATATATAATTCCCGGAAACGTTACAACAGCGGTTGACTCAGTATCAGGAAGCGAATACACAACAATAGATGAAATCTGGGCTATAGGTGAAGATCCACCGATAATTGATGCTACACCGTGGGCAATGTTCAGAAAAGATGCTGTGCACTCTTCAAACGCATATGGCGGCCCAGTTAACCTCAGTTTGGCATGGAAGTTTACAACTGGAGGCGCAGTTATATCTTCACCAAGCGTAGTAGATGGCATAGTCTACGTTGGCTCCCAAGACAAATACATTTATGCCCTTGGCGCTTGGAGTGGGAAATTACTGTGGAAATTTAAAACACAAAGCA
This sequence comes from Bathyarchaeia archaeon, assembly GCA_038826755.1. Lineage (GTDB taxonomy): Archaea > Thermoproteota > Bathyarchaeia > Bathyarchaeales > Bathycorpusculaceae > JAWBOE01. The sequence goes on from JAWBOE010000001.1 coordinate 169,047, forward strand.
CAATTGAGTCTTCTCCAGCCGTGATAAATGGTAGAGTATTCACTGGCGGCGACGACGGCTACGTGTACTGTTTAGATGCATATAATGGAACCTTACTCTGGAAGAAATTTATAAACGGCAAGACTGAATACACATACGGCTCAGCAGTGCTCATTATTTCATCGCCAACCGTTGCAGGAAGCAAAGTTTACGTTGGCTCAATGAATGGCAATTTATACGCTCTTGACTGTGATGACGGTGATGTTGCTTGGTGTTTTAAAACTGAAGGACCAGTAATGTCTACCCCCGCTGTATCAGATGGCGCAGTCTATTTCTACTCAGAAGAACCTAATGAAGCAGCCATTTACAAAGTGAACGCTGAAAATGGAAGCCTCATTTGGAAAATTTCTGTGCCCTATGAATGGCAATTTACAGGAGGTTCAGATATGCTGGGAACACCAACCGTAGCAGCAGGCATGGTCTTCGCGACATCCAACATGCGCACTTACTATGGAATAAACGCAACAACAGGCGACATAATGTGGAACTTTACCGAGCCTGCAGCCACAGAATTTATAGTTTCAGCACCTATTTATGTAAATGGCGAACTATGGATAATAGACAAATACAGTATTGCAGCACTTAACGCCTCAACAGGTCAGATGCTTCGAAGCTTTTTCACAGGTGATGAACTTTATGTTTCACCTTCTTATTCTGATGGGAAAATTTATGTGGTTACTAGCCAACGCCACATCTACATTCTTAACGCCACAGACGGAGAAAAAATGGCATGTTACACTACGCCGTCAAGCAGTTGGTCTTCACCAGCGATTTATGCTGGAAGGTTGTATGTGGGTAATAATGATTGGAATGTTTATTGTCTCGCACCTTACATTGCACATATTGAACCACCGCCTGTTAAAGTAGCTGAACCAGAACAAAGTTATTCTGTTTACGCTTTAATCACAGCGATCATAGTGATTTTTGGTGTGATCATAGCTGCGTATATTGTACTGGCACGCCGCATGCCCCAGCAAAACAGGTAATTGTACGAGTGTGTTTACACCTCTATTAGATAAAAGATGAGTGACAAGCGGTAGAAGTAATAGTTTTAAACTGTATAAGCAGCTGTATTAAGCGGTTGAATATTGAGAGTGATGTTTTGGCAAAAGCGGATTTGGTGCTCATTAATGCAAATATCATTACTTTAAATCCTTCTCAGCCAAGTGCCACAGCAATAGCCGTTAAACGTGGCAGAATAATAAAGGTTGGTTCAAATGAAGAAATTGGCAAATTAATTGGTAAAAAAACTACTGTGATTTGGTTACGGGGAAAAACTGTTATTCCTGGATTGATAGACACCCATATTCACTTGGTTGATTTTGCTAAAGTTTTATCGTGGATTGACTTGGAAAATACGAAGTCTATTTTTGAGATGCAGCAATGTCTGAGTGAGCACGTGAAAAAAACGCCTAGCGGTAAATGGATAATTGGCAGGGGCTGGGATGAAAATAATTTTGCGGAAAAACGATTGCCTACATGCTTTGATTTGGATGCTGTTTCGCCTGGTAATCCTGTGGTGTTTTATCATAAATCTGGAAATATGTGCCTTGTAAACAGTAAAGCTGCTGAATTAGCAGGAATACTTTGGCAAACTGATCTGCGCGATAAATGCGCGAACAGGAAGGAGAAAATAAGTGAGTTTACAGGTATTTTGCAGGGCGATGCTATGAGTCAATTGTGGCGTGTTATTCCTGAGCCTGAAGAAGAGGAACTTCTTAAAGCAACCGAGTTGGCGATTAAGCGAATAATAGAAGCAGGTGTTACGAGTATTCACTGGATAGTTCTATCAGATAAAGAAGCTAAAATGCTACAAAAATTTTGCAAAAAAAGTAAGATGAATCTCAGAGTTTACATGATAATTCCGGCAACCCTCATAGAGACGCCTTTATTTTCGGAACTAAAAAAGACATGCAAAGGTAGCAGGATTAAAGTTGGGGGCGCTGTGATTTTTGCAGATGGCTACCTAGCCGCGAGAACTGCTGCTTTATATCAGGCTTACTACGACAAGCCTGAAACAGAGGGCAAAATGCTCCTTACACAGGAAGAATTAAACAGCCTTGCTATTAAAGTACAGAATGCGGGACTCCAGTTGATAATTCACGCCATGGGTGACATGGCAGTGGATGCGGCATTAACAGCAATTGAAACAGCAAAGTGTGCCTGTGGAAAAAACCTGCGAAGTCGTATAGAGCAAGCAGCAGTTCTTAACCAAGAACTGATAGAGCGTATAGGTAGACAGGAAGTGATCGTGTCAGTGCAGCCTAATGTTATAAGTTCGGAATTCTCCATGTGGTCAGCTGTTGAGGGATTGGGCGTTAATCGGGCACGATGGCTTTTTCCAATAAACACGCTTCTTAAGAAAGGCGTATGCGTGATCGGCGGTTCAGACTGCCCTATGGAACCGTTAAATCCTCTGTTGGGAATTAAGAGTGCGGTAACCAGAGAATTTTTCACTGAAGAGCGCACATCCGTTGATGACGCCCTGCGCATGTACACTGTTAATGCTGCTTACGCAGTTTTTGAAGAGAACCTGAAGGGGACAATTGAACCAGGCAAGTTAGCTGATCTTACTGTGTTGTCAGATAATCCTTTAACGGTGCCACCGGAAGAGATTGTAAAAATTTCTGTTGAGTTGACGATTATAGGGGGAAAAGTGGTTTACAAAAATAACACAGCTTAAGTGATAGGACAAGACACTCAAGGTTTCGGCTCTAATTTTGCCTTCTTAATTACAACATAACCTTTTGAGTTTTCCCACACAAGTTCTGATTCCAAGATTACAAGTTTTTTCTTGTAAACTGGGCAGTCCAAGACAATAGTGTGATACTCGCCCCACTCACCGATAGGGTTAATTTTTTGTTTGCTCTCCAACTGCTTTATTTCGCTAAGTATGTGCGTGTCTATTTCTTTTCCAAGCCACTGCTTGCTGGAGCCCATTGCTGCATTTACCTCAATAATTAACATGCGAAAGCCTAACTGCATCATTTCATCGAGAGCCTTCAACGGGTCTTTACCCCAAAGAGGCGCATAGTGTTTAACACGAATTGGACTACAAAGTTCTTCATACCAGTCCATATGCTCAGGCGTCGTCATAACTCCCGAAACGAGCATTGTTGCCTGCAATTTTTTAAGGACATTACGAATCGCATCCAGTTCCTTGTCGGCATCCACCGCAGGAATACTAATTGCTTCAGAAATAAGCTTTAAAATCCACCTATTCGTCAAATGCGCCTTACTACCCGTGTTTATGAACAATAAATGATTTACGTTTAGCCCTTCTTTCAACGCCTCATGCAGCGCATAAGTCGAATCTTTTCCTCCAGATAGAGAAACAACCACATTAGACATTGAATACACCCTTGATGCCATCTGGTTTTAAGGAACATTCTACTAAACCGTGACATATAAGAGTGCGCTATAATTCCAATAATACACCATGAACACAAATTGAAGAGCAGAAAGTTAAAAACACTTAAGAGAGCTTGTTTGTAGTTCTTATCAGCAAAAAGACCCAATATTCAGAGTTGAGGATTAAACTTATTAAGCCGCTGCAACGTAATAGAGAAAAAGGGATAAAAGTTGACAGAACCAGAGAAATTTAAGCTGAAAGACATTCTTTACGGACTGGTACTCCCCGTGATTGTCGCAATAATAATCTTGCTGTTTCCCACTGTAATAAAAAATGCTTGCGACGCGGCTTTTCCACCTGCAAACATGGCTACAGGAGATCCAGGTTCGCCATACGCATTCATAACCGTCATACTAACACACGGCTTCGCTTTAATGATCTGTTTCGCAGTCCCACTCATAATGGGTCTAATATGGAACAAATGGGCTGGAGGCGCTACAGGCTTCCTAATGGGCACATTATACTATCTCGCAAATGCAGGCTACAACATTATGTACTCAATGAAAAATTTCGGTCTAGAGTACACTTATAATCTTTATGCTGACCCAAGCTTTATAGGAAATTACATTGTAGGCGGAATTCTAATAGGATACATTGCAGGCGCTTTAAACAACAGATCCACAAGTTTCAAACGAATGCTAGGTGCAGGCTTAACTGCGTCAATAACGGTTGGCGTAATGCAGTTCATTCTAAACATGACAGTGGCATTTGCAGCTTGGATGGCACAGGCCGATCCATTCACCGCGTTCTATCAAGTACTACTGCCGCTGGTGATTCTCGCTATAATAGCGCCAATCGTCGCCAAAGTGTTCACTTGGTACGGAATAATGCCAGGGGGACACCATTAAAACATCTCTTTTTCTTTTTGCTAAATTTAACATTACACACCAAGACGTGGCAATTATTGTCCTCAATTAATTACGAAAGATGTCTACGCAGTACTTCTACTACTGTTCCAGATTTGACAGCCTTTGTAAAGTAAATTATAGCTTTTCTTAAAGCTGATAAGCCATATGCAGGTCCTTTGGCAAGCATGTGCAGGATGTATGATGGACGCAAATAGAAACTTTGAAAAGCCATTTCGTAAAGTGCACCTAGTTCCTCCATACTTAGTGTTGGTGTCTCAAAAATTGGTGTTGTCGCATCATACAAATCAAAGTCTGTTACTCTTAGCCAACCGTTTTCTAAAACGTGGTCATACATTGGCGTTCCAGGGTAAGGTGTCGCTATGTTGTAAAAAGCCACTTCGTAGGGACTTACTTTCTCAGCGAACTTTATTGTTTTCCAAGCTGTTTCTTTTGTTTCGCCAGGAAAACCCAACAGCACATTCGGCACTGGTTTTAAGCCTAGTTCCATTACCCAGCGAATTGCTCTTATTGTTTGTTCAGGTGAAATGCCTTTTTTCATTTCATCTAACACCTGCTGCGTTCCTGATTCAACGCCGAACCAAACTGAGATGCAACCTGCACTTTTCATTTTAACAAGCAGATCTTTTGTAATCATATCTACGCGGGTTCCACAGTTCCATTTAATCTTTAATCCGCGACGCTTAATTTCTTGACATAACTCTTCGGTTCTAGCCTGATCCACCGTAAACGCGTCATCACAAAAAGTGAATACTGTAGCACCGTAAGTTTTGTAAAGAAACTCGAGCTCATCAACCACGTTTTTCACGCTGCGCATACGGTATTTTCGCCCAAACATTCTAACAGCAGCGCAAAACTCGCACCAGTAAACACAACCGCGACTGGTAGTCAAATAAAATATGTCCTCTGCCTTCCGTATACTATCCAAATCCCATAAGTGGCGAGCAGGAAACGGCAACTCATCTAAATTCTCAATATACGGCCGATCAGGATTCCGCACTATTTCGCCGTTCTTTCTAAAAGTTATGCCCTTCACGTCCTCGTAGCTTTTGCCAGCTTCCAGCCTCTGAACAATCTCAAGCAACGTATATTCACCCTCTTTACGTACCACAACATCAAGCTGAGGGCACTCCTTCAACGCGTTCTCATCCCAGAACGTAACGTGCGGACCGCCAATCAACGTTAAGCAGTTTGGATGCACAGCTTTTGCTATTTTTACGGTTTCCAATGCTGACTTATATAAGCGGGTAGTTGAAGTTGCACCGACGACTGTTGGTTGCCGCTTACTGATTTCACGTTTAAACTCTGTATATGAAAATTTAGATGCTTGACAATCTATTACCTCAACTTTATAATTGTTTTTTTCCAATACAGCAGCCAAGTAGCCTAAGCCTAATGGTGGAAAAGGCGGATGCTGATGAGGCTTTGTACGGTAAGGGGGATTCACAAGGACAACATGCTGCTTCATTACTTTCCCTTAGCACTTTATTGCGCAAATACTGAAGTGCGAGTGTTTAAAGGTTTCGACACACAAAGCGTCAGCCCAAAATGAGTGAGGCAGGGTTAAACTGTAAAATTGGGAATCCCCACAAAAACGGCATGTAAACGCCCACTGCTAAAAATATAGGCAACATTAATAGAAAACACAAAACCATTGATATATTTCGGATTTTCAACGCACGAATTATTTTGTCTGGTGTCAACTCTTCAACAGGATCACCAACAGCATACTGACCAGGCTTCTCTAGCTGCACATGAAGAGCCCCAGCGATAGCTGCCATTTGCCAACCATGATTTCTGCTTGGAACCTTGGCATGGTCACGGCGAGCGATTTTCCAGGCATTTCTGTAATCATCGCCAGTAAATGCTGAAGCTACAATCATCAAGATAGTGGTTAACCGTGCAGGAACATAATTGACAATTGTGTCAAGAGTTGCGGAAAACCACCCGATGTTGATATACCGCGGATCTCTGAAACCCACCATGCCATCAAGCGTATTAATAGCACGATAAGCAACGGCGCCTGGAACACCAAATGAAGCATAATACAGGAAAGGCGATAGCTTAAAATCTGTAAGATTTTCCACCATTGACTCAATCACAGATGAAGCTATTTGTGCACCAGTCAATTTGGATGGATCCCTACGGGAGAAATGAGCGTACCGCCTAGCTTCTACCAAATCGCCTACCTCTAAGGCTTTTACCACAGCGATGCAGCCGTCAGTTTCAAGCTTTACGCATATTGTAAACTTCAAGATTACAGCGGCAAAAACTGCGTAGACCAGCAAGCTGAACAAGTTAAAACCTAAAAAAACGAAAATAAACCATACAACAAGAAAAACGGGAACTGCAATTGCAGCGATAACGATTAACGCCAAAAACACGCCATTTAACTTCTCAATTTTAGGATTACTATTCCTAAACCGCTTCTCAAGTTTCTTTGTTAAGCCACCCAGCATCACTGTTGGATGGAGATTATAACGTTTTTTCCAAGGTTTCCATGGCGCCGGGTCACCGAAAAACAAGTCTAAAATTATTGCCATCACAAGAGCGCAGATGACAATTAATATGGCTGAGACTTGAATCACCTTTTGGAGTAGACAGCTCTGATAGAGGTTAAAATTCTGTTTATATTAATTGTGGTCAACTTTACAATGCCGCAGATGCCAGCACTTATTACGGCAGCTTAACAGAAACGAACTAAATGCTACTTCACGCAAACTTGGGTTCCTGAAACATAAGATTTAATGTTTCTTTACACGCGTTAATTTCCTTCTCTCTAATAGCATACTTAAGGCTCTCTTTGGGTCACGTAAAGCTCTTGCAAGCTTACTCCGTGTAAAACCCGTGTTTACGAGATTAGCTTCTGCGGAAAACCTAAGTAGATCCTCGCACGTAAATTCAGATGTCTCAATGAGCGGTTTAACCTCAGCTAAAGCTTCATCACTAAATGTCGGCTTCAGATAGCCTCCGCGAACAGCTTGCTCATAAAGCTCGGTTCCATACAAGGGCGTAGCATAACTAAAATAGAAGCGGTCTGCGCCGAGGTCTCGCAGTTTATAGGCGTATCTTATGGTAGCTTTGATGTCTTCTTTTGTTTCGCCTATTATGCCAATAATGAAAAAGCAGCCTACTTTAATGCCCAGTTTCTTTGCAGCAATCACAACCTCCTCTACTTTACGCAGATCCTGCTTTTTCTTGATAATCTCGTCAACGACTCTTTGAACACCTGATTCAGGCGCTATCAGTATGCTTACACAACCTGCTTTTCGCATTTTTCCTAAAAGTTCTTCATCAAGGCTGTCAGCCCTAACACCATTAGGCGTGCACCATTCAATGTCTAAACGTTTCTCAACAAGTAAGTCGCATATTGCTTCTAACCGTTTTCTGTCAAACGCAATGTTGTCATCGAGAAAATCAATTTGCCTAACACCGTAAGTCTTGATTATATGCTCAATTTCAGCAACTACGTTTTCTGGGCTTCGTGCACGCCACTGCTTGCCCATAACGATGTGATTGGAACAGAAAATGCACCCATATGGACAGCCCCTGCTGGTGAGCATCCTAATTGACGGTTTGCTTAAATTTCCGCTAATCGGCATTTTCTTTGCAGCTTCAAAAAACTGCTTCATAGGCAACAAGTGCCTCGCTGGAAACGGCAGAGAATCTAAATCCTGAATAAACGGTCTATGCGCAGTGATTACTGTCTCGCCGTCTCTGACAAAACCAATCCCCTTAACTTCTTTCAGCATATCTGTTCTGCCTGCCTCGAGCACGTTCACTAACTCAAAAACCGTTTCTTCAGGTTCGCCAATCACAACAAAATTCACATCAGAATGTTTGAGACACTCGACAGGCCTCGCCGAAGCATGCAACCCCATAAGAACAGTAATTATTTTTCTGTCAACAGCTTTCACGAGAGCAACAACATCGAAAGCAGTGCTTGACCAGCCAGAAAACGGAACAGTAATCACCACAACGCTAGGCGCAAACCGTTTAATTCGGGCAACTATTTCTTCATTCGATAATCCTTGCCGATATTTTCCATCAAAATCCTCAAGCTGATTCCAACCCTCGTTGGGTACGTCAATTATTTGAACTTCATGACGTTTTTCAAGCACCGCTGCAACATACGCTAAGTCAATCGGTTGATAAACACTTGGCTTCCCCCACAGTTTCGGCTGAATACGGGGAGGATTAATGAGGCAAACGCGCATAGATTATTACCATTTAACCTAGCAGGCGAAACATAAGTGAAGGAACTTTCTGAAATACTTTTAGCAAACCTGTAGCTCAATAGCAGTTTTAAGTTTTAGAAATGCGATTTTACCCGCCAGATAATATGATTTAGTGCAATTCTAGCCATTACTCGACTGTAAAAGTTACCTTTTAACAAGTGACGGACAACATACTTTGGAGAATAAAAACTATCGTAAAAATCTCTCCGCAATTTCAAAATCACATCAGCAGGCAACAATGGATTCTCAAATACTGGCGTCACGGTATCGTAAAGGCTCCAGTCACTTGACATTTTCCAACCCATCGCTTCAACAACTTGCCGCAGTTCTGTACCTGGATAAGGCGTTGCTATACACAGGTAGACATCGTCGGGCTCCGCTTTCCTAATGAAATCAAGCGTTTCCTTCACCATCTCCAAGGTTTCACCAGGATAACCGATAATAATCGAGATTGCGACGAAAAGCCCTGCTTCTTTGGCTAATTTTATTGCTTTCATGTTCTGTTCAACTGTAGTTCGCTTTTTTACAGCGTCTAAGATTTTTTGGCATCCTGACTCCACTCCGAAGAACACTTGTTGGCAGTTGGTTTCCCGCATTTTATCAACGATTTCCTTGGAAATCTGATCCACTCTGGTCTGACAGTCCCAAGGCACATCGAGCTTCCTGGTTTTGATTTCGTCGCATATCTTGAATATTCGGTTCTTGTCAAGTGTCAACGTGTCATCATAAAAGGTGAAAGCATCAGCGTTATACGTGTTCTTTAGAAACTCGAGCTCATCAACTATGTTCTTTGGACTTCTTATGCGGTAGTCTTTTCCGAACATACGTGATGTTGTACAGAATGAACATTGGAAGGGACAGCCTCTACTGGTTATTATTGGAAGGTACAATTTCCCAAAAAGGCGATACTTTGTTAGGGGAAAATCACCATACGCAGGGTAAGGCAGCTGATCAAGATCCTTTATGAAGGATCGACTGGGCGTTTGGATTATTTGTTTGCCATGTCTGAATGTTACTCCTCCGACTTTGCTCAGGTCTTTTGTTTGCGTGATGTTTTGCGCTATTTCTAGAAGTGTTTCTTCTCCTTCACCTCTAACTACAATGTCCACAGCAGGTTCCTGTTCGAGAATTTGCTTATCCATGAACGTTGCGTGTGGGCCGCCTAGAACTACGGTTGTGTCAGCACATGCTTTTTTTGCGGCTTGAGCTGATAATAGAGTTGATTGTATAGTAGGGGTCATTGATGTGATGCCTACGATGTCAGGCTTTAGAGAGGCAAGTCGCGCGGCTAGTTTTTCATGGTCTATTTCGAGCGCAGGACAATCTATGATCGTTACTTCATGCTTCTCTTGTTTGAGAACGGCAGCGATATAAGCTAAGCCGAGAGGCAGAAAGAGTTGATGGTGATAAACCCCTTTTAGTATTGGCGGGTTAACCAATGCAATCTTTGGTTTATGCATTATGTTCGAAACTCGCCTTGAGCAAATTGATCATAATAGCGTCACTGCGTGCTATTCGCGCTTGAATTTGGATTTTAAACTTCTCCTGAAGTGGGCGAGGGCTGTGCGTGTTGCTGAATAACCGTAAACGCCGCCTTTTCGGAACATGCGAAGCACATATGTTGGGTGTAGATAGAACCTTTGAAATGCCTTTTCGCGGATTTTCCTTAGTTCATTCATGCTTAGGGTTGGGGTTTCGAATGTTGGTGTCGCAGTGTCGTATCTGTCGAAGTCTTCAATTTTTAACCAGCCCATTTTCTTCACGTAATCGTACATTGGAGTACCTGGGTAGGGTGTTGCTATGTAGTAGCCTACATCGTCAGGTTTTATTTCTTCAACGAATTTTATGGTTTCCCACGCTGTTTCAGGTGTTTCATCTGGAAAGCCTAGAATTACGCTTGCAATTGTCATTAGTCCTGCTTCTTTTGCCATTTTGAAGGCGTTTTTGGTTTTTTCAAGAGTTAATCCCTTACCCATAGCGTCTATAACGCGTTGTGAACCTGCTTCTACTCCAAACCATACGGCGATACAGCCTGCTTTTTTCATGTCTAATAGCAAATCTTTCGTGACCATGTCAACTCGGGTTTCACAGTCCCATGCAATTTTTAGTTTACGTCTCTGAATTTCGTCACATATTTCTTTGGTTCTAGCTTGATCTACGGTGAAAGCATCGTCATAGAAAGTGAATTGTTGGGCACCGTATTTGTTGTGTAGAAATTCCAGTTCATCTACCACGCTTTTTGGGCTACGCATGCGGTATTTTCTGCCAAACATACGGACTGCAGAACAGAAGTTGCACCAGAAAGTACAGCCACGGCTGGTAGTTAATGGGAATATTATTTTTCCGTATTTTCTGAGGTGCTCAAGTGGAAAAAGATGATGCGCAGGAAATGGAAGTTCATCCAAGTTTTCTATATAAGGACGATCTGGGTTTTTCAGAATTTTACCGTCCATCCTACAGGTTAATCCCATTACATCACTATAGCTTTTGCCTGCTTCAACTCTCTTAGCAAGATCAAGCAGCGTGTTTTCGCCTTCTTTCCGCACAACTATATCAAGTGATTTGCATTCTTGAAGAGCATTTTCATCCCAAAATGTGACGTGGGGACCACCTATAACTGTTAAGCAATTTGGATGTTCTTGTTTTGCTATTTCTGCTATACGTAACGCAGATTTATATGTAAGCGTTGTCGATGTCATTCCGACTATATCGGGTTTGCGTTTGGATATTTCTTTTTTGAACTCCTCATACGTTAGTTTGAGTGCTTGACAGTCAATTACGTCGACTGAAAACTCGTTTTTTTCTAAAACTGCTGCTAAGTAGCCTAAACCTAATGGTATAAATGGAGGATGTTGATGGGCCCCCTGGGGATAGGGGGGATTAACAAGAGTGACATGAGTTTTCATTGATAGTTCCCTGAAAGCTTGTTGCTTAGCAGAATACATGATGAGTTTGACTAATATATGTTTTCGATTCTTTATGCCTATTTACGTGTTGCTTCAAAATAGTATGAAAAGGCAGTATATGCATTTGTCAAGTTGAATTTGAGCGAGAAAATGTGTTTTGATTATCGATTTATTTTACATTAAATATCATTACTTTCATATATCATAGTTGTGTGAACTGCACAAATTTTTATTTATGCGCCCTCTAAATAAGAGAGACAAAAAGCAGGGATAAAAGTTTGTTTGCAACATCGGTTACAGTCAACGAACTAAAATTAAACTCAGAAGTGTGATGCAGATCGCATGTTGAACTCGCTTAGAAGACACATCCACGGTCTTGTGTATTTACTGTCACATCCTGCACGGTTAAAACACATTATAATAAGGGAGACAATGTATCGGCATAGGTACAGAGGTAAAAGCGGTTGGATAGAGTGGCAGAAGTATGACACGCACACGGCAGCAATGCAGCATAGTACAGCAGTTGCTTACGCGCGGCCGTTGAATTTGGCGCGGATTCAGATTTTTTCAGATCTATTAAACAGCATAGGCAATGGTTTGATGGTTTTAGATGTTGGTTGTGGTGATGGCGTAATCAGTGAACCCATAGCAAAACTGGGCAATTATGTAACGTCTATGGATTTGCCGACAATTATTAAGCTAGCGCATAAGCGGCGAATATCCTCGGTTATTTCTGGAGACGCTGAACAATTAGCCTTTGCTTCAAATGTTTTTGATGTTGTTTTAGCATCAGAAGTGGTGGAACACTTGTGGAGTCCGCAGAGCTTTTTCGATGAAGCATATAGAGTTCTTAAAGGTAACGGTCTATTAATTATTGAAACGCCTGAAGGAGAAGCAGGTTTGCGTTATGATTCGCACAAGAATTATTTTACAGTTGAGATCTTAGAGCGCATGCTTAAAGGGAAATTCCATATCTGCAAGGTTGAGCGCCTAGAGCCAAAGTTGGGTGCACCAACCGCAACAATTATCGTGATGCTACGTAAAATCAATTGCACAAATTAATTCTTGTTATTGCATATCCACATGGGCTTTTTGCAGCTTATCCATTACTGGGAGATGATAAGGACATTTTAGTTCGCATTCTCCACATTTTGTGCAGACATCGACTTTAGTTTCAAGACCGCTGTAGAGTTTTTTTGCCCACATTTTTAATCCATAATTCTCATAGAGTGCATAAAAACGCAGAACCGCAGCTATATCGATGCCTCGCGGACAGGGCAGGCATAAGCCGCAGTCTCGGCAATGCTCACGGCTCAGCGTAAAGTTGAAACGCTGTTCCTCCTCTTGTGTGAGCTTAACATATTCTTCTCCTGTTTTCGCGGCAATTTCAACTTCATGAATTGTTCTCAACCCAGTTACTACTGTGGCTACGTCTTGTGCAAGAACATACCTGAGCGCCGTGCGTACCATTGCGTCTTTGTCTTCGCCTAAAAGGACGTGTAATTCAGGTTCGTCTGAGAGTAATGAAAGAGAAGGTGAATATAGGCAAGTCACAAGTTTTGAGGTTTTAGCTGACAGCGGTTTCATGGCAGCAACCCCGATGTCATATGCTTTTGCTGTAGGTAAAAGTTCCTCGAGTGCTTGTCGCGTTATTATGTTTAGCGGAACAAGCACTGTATCAAACTCGTTTGTTTTAATAGCTTTAACTAGGACGTTTGGTTTGTGACCTGTAATACCGATGAAATCTACTAAACCCTTTGCGCGCGCTTCTTTGCAAGTTTGAAGTGCGCCGTCTGAAGCTATTGCCTTCCGCAGTGTTTTCTCATCATCTATACCGTGAAGTTGTATTATATCGAGCCTGTCTGTTTTTAACCTATGCAAGCTGTTTTTGAAGTCCTCTAGTGACTCGCGTTTTGTTCTTGAGCCTGTTTTTGTGGCTATAACGACTTTGTCTCTTACGTTTTGGAGCGCTGCACCGATTTTTTCTTCACTGTCGCCATCTAATTTTGCCGTGTCAAAGTAGTTTATGCCCAATTTGAAGGCTGTGTGGACAACTTTTGTTGCTTCTTCCATGCTTATTTCTGATATCCATGTTCCGCCGAAACCTATTATTGAAACTTGAAGGTTTGTTCTTCCGAACCTGCGTTTCTGCAAAATAAGCCCTTCTTTAGGGGATGGGAAAAGTTGCTTGGAATATATGGGTTTCGTTTTCAACTTGCCTATTTTGTGAGCCTACGCCATTCCAGCGTTGTTTGAAGATGAAAGTCTGCGGATTACGAAGTTTAATATACCTTCACGTCTGATTCTTCGCAGCGTTCTTTTTGGTGACCTGTTAAATTCTCTGAGGAAGCGCCTTTGGATTTTCAGCAACGACTCATAGTTGAAGTCTGCTGTTTTCACGCTTAAGAGAAAATCGTCAAGCTTATCGTAACTGCCACTTTCTAGTAGCTCCTGATAAAGACTACTGTCAGGGCAAGCTATGAAAATGTTGAATTGGCACCAGTCAGGGTCAAGCCTTTTAGCAAATTTCAGGGTAGCTTCTAAGTCGCTGAGTGTTTCTTCAGGAAAACCAAGCATGAATGAAGCTGCAATTTTTATACCATTTCGCCTGCAGAGCTTGAACGCAGTTTCTGTCTGCTCTAACGTAATGTTCCTGTTGATTCGTTTAAGAATGCGCGGTGAACCTGACTCCACACCGAACCATATTGTCTTGCAACCTGCACCCTTCATTTTGCTGAGAAGTTCATCTGAAACCAAATCCGCTCTAGTGTCACAAGCCCACTCGACATCAAGCCCGCTCTTCTTCATCAGATCGCAAAACGCCATAGTTTCCTTTTTCTTAATCGTAAAGTTGTCGTTTATGAAGTAAATTCCCCGTGTCCCAAACTTCTCCACCATATAATTGACTTCAGCCATAATTCTGACTGGACTAAACGCGCGGCATACGCTGCCCCAGAGCTTCCTGGTTTCGCAGAATGCACAATTAAAAGGGCAACCACGTGCAACACTCATCACATCAGCAGGCTTGGCTTTTAGAAACTCGATTGTTCGATCATAAAGATGCATTGGCAACAAGTGCCTCGCTGGAAAGGGAATCTCGTCCATATTACTGATGAAACGCGGCGCATTTTTTACTATGTCACTGCCATGTCGATAGGCGATTCCCGCGATATCCTCAAGAGCCTTAGCATCATCGCTTTTAGTAATGTGTTTTGTTAGCTCCACCATGGCACGTTCGCCTTCGCCTATAACAGCATAATCAACCGCTTGGTGCTGAAGCATACTGTCAGGCATGTAAGATGGGTGCCAACCTCCAACAACCACCTTGGACGATGGCGAAACTTCCTTTACGACTTTGGCGGTTTCGATGCAACACCTATAAGTTGCGGAACCACAGGTTATACCTACAATGTCAGGCTTAATCCTCTGCACATAGCTTTTTAATTCGTTGTCAGGCATTTTCAGCAGGTAATTATCAAGCATCTCCACTCTGAAACCTGCACGTTCAAGGGAAGCAGCAACGTAGGCTAAGCCTAACGGTGGCAGTCTCTTTCCAAGATACCATGGCGCGTTAGAAGGCGGTGCAGTAGTCATTAACAGAATCAATATTAGCAGTCTCCTCGTAACAAATTTTTGCCCCTGTGCGCGTAAATTTTTTCTAAAACGTTTGATGGAAACGCAAGTTATAAACTTTAATAGAACACAAAAATAAGAGGTCGCATTTGCTTATCCTTCTGTATTGGCGAGCGGCTATTAGCCTTTTTGATTTGCGACGCTACTTTGGGGAAATCTTTAACACCAGCACACCGCCACACTATTACATAGTTGTGCCGCTTAGGAAGAAAACCTAATGAGCCTACTCAGCCACGACAAACTCTGGAACGCCATAATCACTTTCCCAACCACCAAAAAAATGCTAAATCTCTCCCTAAAAAAATGTCCCGCATGCAACAGAACAATCCTCGAAGCGGCACTGGATGATTATGTGAATAAAACTGACACGAAATGCACATCATGTAACAGCTTTTACTCGCGCGTTATAAGGTTCTGGATAGAATTCTTACGCCGAAGCTTCAACATAAAAAGAGAAAAAGTAGAAAAACTCCTCGCAGACCCTTACGCGCGGCGTGCCACCATTAACATCGTGCGTTCCTTCGCGTATTTCGGCATAAGAAAACCATTAAGCCTTTATGCGCCGTTCCTTGTAGTTTGGGACTTCACACACAAGTGCAACTTAAACTGTAAGCATTGCTACTCAAACAGTGGCGCTAACCGGGAAGCTGAACTCAGCACAAAAGAAGCCTTAGCCGTGGTAGACCAGCTTGCAGAAGCAGGCGTTACAGCACTTGCCTTCTCAGGCGGCGAACCCTTAATGCGCACAGACTTCTTCGAAGTAGCACGATACGCTGCTGACCACGGTTTGTACATTTCAGTAGCCACTAACGGTACCTTACTCACAAAAGAAACAGTTCAAAAGCTGAAACAGGCTAAGATAAACTACGTGGAAGTAAGCATAGACGGCGCCACAGCACAAACACACGACTCTTTCAGAGGTGTACCTGGCGCGTTTGAAAAAGCCGTGACAGGATTAAAAACCTGCGTAGAAGAAAAATTATGTGCGTGCATGGCTACTACAGCCACCAAAAACAACATTCAAGAAATGCCCAAAATCTTAGATTTAGCTGAAGAAATCGGCGTAGCCAGATTCACCTATTTCAACTTCATACCCACAGGCAGAGGCAAAACTCTTTATGAGCAAGATTTGTCTCCTGAAGAAAGAGAAAAACTCATGCTCCTGCTGCTTGATAAAATGGCAAAACACTACAAAGTCACCATACTAACTACAGCACCACAGTTAGCACGCGTCGCACTGCAATGTCAACGCGCCGGAAAAGAACTGGCGATGTCAATGGCACATATGCAAACCATCAAAGTTAGCCGAAAAGCAGTGCCGCTTGCTGATTTCATAGGCGGATGTGGCGCTGGAAGACTCTACTGTTCATTATCACCCCAAGGCGACGTGCACCCATGCGTTTTTCTGCCTTTAAACGTTGGAAACCTGAAAACGCAAAAATTCATCGACATATGGCTAAACGCCGAACTCTTCAAAGCTCTAAGAGACAGAAGCCTGTTGAAGAATGCATGCGGCAAATGCAGGTTCAAATACGTGTGCGGTGGATGCCGCGCAAGAGCAGGTGCCTACAATGCTGGCGATTATTTAGGGTCAGATCCAGGATGCATAATGGCAAAAGCAGTGTGAATATCCTATGACGCAAAAATCTGTTTTTATCGCCAAAGCTGAAGATGGCGCAAGTGAAATTTTGCGGCGTGCGGTGAAAACTGCTGCGTTAAGTGGTAGAAAGAGGATTTTTGTTAAGCCTAATTTGAGCCATCCTGAATATGTGCCAGGTGTAGTTACCAGTCCTGATCTAGTATTCGAGTTAGTGGGTTTGCTGCGTGACCAAGCAGAGGAGGTTTTTGTCGGCGAGTCAGATGGCTTCAACTATCCTTGCCGTTTAGCTTTTGAGAAAACTGGTATGGCAGCAGCGGTAAAACGCGCAGGCGGAACTGTAATTAATCTTTCTGAGGACAGAATAGTTGAAGTGAAGTTCAATGGTGGCTACACGGTTAAGCAGTTGTTTTTGCCTAAAACGGTGCTTGATGCTGATGCTGTGGTGGATTTGCCTTTGATGAAGACACATGAATTCATGATGTATAGTGGTGCCATCAAGAACCTTTTCGGTTGTATTCCCAGTAACAGGCGGATTTTTTTGCATCCATATTTGCCTGAGGTGCTTTACCTGCTTTATGCGTTGCTTAAGCCGCAGTTGACGGTGATGGATGCACGCGTTGGCATAGAGGGAAATGGACCAACAAAAGGTAAACCCGTAGAACTAGGGTTAATGTTGACAGGCAATTGCGCGTTTGCTGTTGATGTTGTTGCTACGCAAATTATGCGGCTTGACTGGAAGGGAACATATTTGCGTTATATAGCTGAAAAAACGGGTTTTAGGGAAGACATGGTGGAAGTGGAGGGTTTTCGAATTGCAGATGTGGCAAGGCGATTTGAACCACCGAAAATTGATTTGCCTGTTAAGGCGCAGATGGAAATTTATAAGCACGAGTTTCTCACGAAGGTTTTCTTTTGTTCACTGGGCGTGGTTAAACTTTTCCAGAAGTTAACGTTAGCATACAGAGAGAGCACTGCAAACTGGTTAACCTAACGCTTCCTCATAAACACGAAGCA
>JAWBOE010000002.1:0-85182 GCA_038826755.1 Bathyarchaeia archaeon
TGAGTCCATTGGCGGATTAATAGGCGGCATCATACTTGTCGGCGTCGCGTGTCTGGTAATTTACGAGGCGGCCTTAAGGCTTATTGAGGGCGTAGGCTTAAATGCAGGATTAGAGCTGGCAGGGTTTATAGCTATAGGATACACTTTTGCTACAGACGTTGTTAGAGTGACGATATTTAGAAAGGCTTCCGCTAGTGAAAGTTCAACCGTGAAAGTTGGGTTTTACCACGCCGTGGCGGATTTGAGTTCTACACTTATTGCTTTTCTCGGTTTTGGCTTAGCCATCATTGGCTTCAACCAAGGTGACGCTGCTGCCTCGATTGTCCTTGGCGTTTTGTTGAGTGTTTTAAGCATCAAGCTTGTCCGTAGCAACGTGATGGAACTTAGCGATACCGCATCGAGGGAGTTGGTGCAGAAAATTAAGAGTGAGTTACTTGCGTTTGAAGGTATACAGAAATGTACAGAGTTAAAGGCTAGAAAGGCAGGTGATAAACTGTTTGTTGAAGCCGCTGTGCAAGTTTCGAATAGTTTAAGCCTTGAAGAGGCGCATGAACTGGTTTCAAAGCTTGAGGCAAAATTGGCAGGGGTGTTTGGGAATATTAATGCGACAATTCACATGGAGCCCTCAGAAAAGGAAGTGATGATGAGGCGGCTTGTTGAGAGATTAGCTACTGTTGACGGCGTTAGAGAGGTGCATGATGTTGCTGCTGTTTATGTAGGTGGCAAACTTTACATTACGTTGCATGCTTATGTTGATCCTGCATTGCCTATGGGGAAAGCCCATGAGATTGCGGAGAAAATAGAGAAGCAAATGCATGCTGGCATAAAGCTACTTGAGAACGTGACGGTTCATCTGGAACCGTATGGTGCTGATGTGCAGGTAAGAGAGGTGGATGAAAAAGAAATAGAAAAGATAATCCAAGAGGCGGCTAGGCGGGTTGAAGGGGATTTGCATGTTAAGAATGTGGTGACTTATGTTGTTGAGGGCAAACGGTATATCAGTCTTGACTGCTGTTTTGCCATGCAGGTTTCGATTATTGAAGCGCATGATGTTGCTTCGCGGATTGAGGCGGAAATAAAGGGACGTTTTGCTGATGCTGTTGTTACGGTGCATGTTGAGCCTTATTGTACGTAGGTTATATCTTATGGTAGTGGTTGCTTTTCGTGTTTTTTTTTAAAAAAAAGTGTGTGTGAAAGTGCGCGGAATTAGTTGGAAAGGTCTACTTTGGCTATTAGCGTTAGCGTGTCTATGTTGTTGAGTTGTATTTTGGCGTTGGATACTGTGTAAAGTGTGTTGCCGATGTAGAGCGCTCTGTTTACGTATGCGTAATAGCTAGGCCAGTATTCTGTGTTTGTTTCATTTTCTTTGTGGGTTACTCCGCCTTTAAGTTCAAACCCGTTTGTGTGTGTTAGCTTGAAGACATAGGCGCCTTGCCAGTAGCCTCCTTGTAGCATGTCTGTTTTTTCTGTGCCGTTTATGTAGCCGAATCGTGTTATCGATACTGGGATGACGAGGAGCTGTTTTTGTTTGTCAAATAGGAATGCGTGTGGATCATGCAGCGCGTCTGAATATGTCCAGT
This sequence comes from Bathyarchaeia archaeon, assembly GCA_038826755.1. Taxonomy (GTDB): domain Archaea; phylum Thermoproteota; class Bathyarchaeia; order Bathyarchaeales; family Bathycorpusculaceae; genus JAWBOE01. The sequence goes on from JAWBOE010000002.1 coordinate 1,581, forward strand.
CGCCTTGAATGATGTACTTTGCTATTTCGGTTGGTGTATTAACGTTTGTTACGTCAAAAAGTGACAGTTTCACGGTGCTGTTTTCCATACCTAAGCCGATTATGTGGTTTTCGTCGTATGGGTGTAAGTAGCTTGAGAAGCCTGGGATTTTTAGTTGTCCAGCGACTTTGGGTGCTGTAGGATTACTCATGTCCACGATGAAGAATGGATCTTTCTGTTCAGCTGTAACTACATAGCATTTATCGCCTATGAACCTGGTTGCGTGTATGGTTTCTCGTTCCTCAAATTTTGGAAGCAAAAGTTCACCTGTTTTGGAAAGGTTCATATTCAATACGTAGACGTAGTTTAGTGTTGTCTCTTTCTGCCAGGTTGTTGTCAATCTGAAGTAGCCATTATATTCGTCCATGGAGTATTGATTCAGCACGTAGCCTGCTACGCTTCCTTCTGCTTTGAATGAAAGGGTGCTGCCGTTTATACTTACACGGTAGATTGATGTGTATTGTCCATCGCTACTCCAAATGGGATATGTAATGTATATGTTGCTTAATGAAACGTACATGGTGCTTGTGCCGCCCATCAGAAGCGTCATGTTGGCAGGTTCTTCTGTGTCATTTTTGATGTTTAAGCCGATGAAGGTTGTGAATGAGAATTGGCTTGGAATTGTGTCAGCGTAGTAAACGCTTGAGGGTGAAATCTTTGAGATTTTAGTCGTGGCGGTTGTAGTTTCGCATACTTGGGGCAACGTGACGATGTCATCTACTACTGTTGCGGTTTGGCTTACCACGGCATAAACGTAGTTGCCTATTAAGCGCGAATTGAAGTAGTTGCCGCTGATTGTGAAGTTTCTCGCGAGCAATGGGTACGCTTTGTCTGCCACGTCGTAAATGTATACGTAAACGTTAGGTTCAACCATAGAGGGCATTCTTACTGGCGCCTCTGGAGTGGGGGCTATGAAGATTATAGGCTGATAGCGGTTGGCTATGACTACGAGTCGGTTGCTGTCTTCGCTTATGTATAAGCCTTCTGCATAAGTGTTGTTTTCAAGCGTTATTTTCGTGATGATTTTTGGGTCTTGTGGGTTGGCTTTCACGATGTAGATCGTGCTTCGCGTATCAGAATCTACTACATACAGGTATCTGCCGTCGTTCTTCACGATGTCTGCTTCGTCCACGCCTTCAACTTGAATGTTTGTGGTTGAATATTGTCCGCCTTCTGTTGATTCACTTATGCCCAATTGCGCAGGTGCCGGTTCAGGCATGGCTGCACTGGATTTGCTATCTGTCATTACGCCGCTTCGCGCCCAAATATTGTAAGAGGTTGTAGTCGTGTTTGCAATCAAATAGTTTCGCAGTTCTTCATATGACGAGAACCGTTTCATTTCCGTAGCTAATGGCACCTCGGCAGGTGGATAAGTCACAGGGGCTGAACCAAAAGTGTATATGAATGTAACTAATAGGATAGCAAAGATCAACGCTACTGTTCCGTAGAGCTTGGTTTTTCTTTTGACTTCTTGTTGCACCATATTCTTCACTGGGTAAATCTATTAGAAGCCGCTTATTTTATCCTAATTTTCAGAACACTCTGTTCTAATTGTTAGAACGGGCGCATAGACCAAACGCGGTAAGCTTCATACCAGAATATTACACAAACAACCGCGCCGAACACCGTTAGGAAAAGGTTTTCACGCGCTAAGCCAACACCTGCGAATAATAAGTAAGCGACATAGAATATCGTTGAGAAAACTGCGTAGAAGAAATATCTTGGAAAAAGCAATCTGCCCAATTTCACGTAGTGCCTCAGCACGCCGATTTTAACCTCGTTAACGAGGACATAGTGCCCGCCGACATCCTGTTTTTGGACCAGCCCTAACTCTCGGAGTTGTTCAAGGTGGTGGTTTGCCACGCTTGGGCTACTGAAATGGAGAGCACGTTGGACTTCACGTGTGGTTGCAGGTTGGCCTTTTTTGAGGAGAAACCAGTAGACTTTCCAAGCTTTTCCTTTAAGTGCATATTCTAGTTCGTTTTCTTCTGATTCGCTCAATTGATAGGACGCCTCAGGATGATACTATGCCAATTAGGAAACATATAAGTCCAATTATTAGAACAAGTACCTCGTTAAGAAAGGTTATCTCCAGAACCTATGGGCTTTCAGTTTTTTTGCTGCTTCAGGGTTTTCTTTTTCTAACTCTTCGATAAGCACGGCTTTGATTAATCTGGTTGAAATTGGCGGTTCGATTTTGCTTAGTTTAGCTTTAACCTTTTCTACAATGCTTTTTGCCGTATCATCTGCAACGCCGACTTTTCTGAGGGATTCAGTAATTTTGGATATTTTGAACTCTTCAATTGCGCCTGATTCTTGCTCAACACTAATAGCGTGATGTGGTGACAATTTAGATGGTAAAGCAACTACTAGAAAAGCGGTTTTTCCTCGGACCTTTTCAACCAATTCTTCCTTGACTATCACAGTGATAACTTTGCGGTGTTCATCCACGCCGCTTACCTCGATTTTCTCAAGGACTTCGTTATTGCTTAAAAAAACGTTTATAATGTCGCCTGGAGCCAAGTTTGATGGAAAAACTGTACATTCTATTGGAATGGCAACTTTGCCTTCGGGAATCAGCGTGCTTAAACCTTGCTCTTTAGCGGATACTGCGAGATGGATTACTTTGCCATCCTGGTCAAGTTCAAGTTCTACGTCACCTATTCCCCATTCAGTTATCAATCGTCTCTTTACACGTTTAGCGACTTCTTCGATTGGAAGATCAGATGGCAAAATAAATTCTCTCTCTGACAATTCGCTTTTCAAAGAAGCAGGCACACGTGGTTTTGAAGCGATATCGTATATTAACCTAGCATTAGGCAGCTTGACTAAAGTATACAAGGATTTTCCACCTTTAAGCGCATTAAACGCGTGGAAACCTTTCTTGGGGATTTTTTCAGCTATTTTATCGCCCGTGTTTACGCCCCAAACAGCAAAAATTGTTACCACCAAAATCTCAGAGGCACCACCAATCGAAGGTGTTTCTAAAATTGCAAGCAAGCCACCTGAAAAACCCAAGAAGCCCAGCCCAAAAGCTATACCAATAAAAGAAGACAGCCTTTCATTTGTAAAATAACGATAGATAATCGACAAAAGCATAACAGTAAAGAAGGCTATAGTGCCAAGGATTATGCCTTTGAATATCCCCGAAAGAACCTCCAATATAGCATCATACATTGCTACTTCGTCACGCCAGTAATAATCTGTTAGGCATTAATAAAAGCATAACTTACCGCCTACACTGAAAGACAGACGGAGAATAATTTACCGTTCAGCTAAAAAATAGGAAAAGAGAAATAAAAAAAACAAGCAACAGATGATTTTATGTTGTTCTACTCTGCAAATTTGCTGATAAATCACTTGGCAAACTAGGAAGCTTCGAATTAATTTTCTGTTCAGCTACAGCCGCAGCCTCTGTTAAGATCTTCTGAGCATCCTCGTTAACATTGTTAAAGTTTAATGACAGACCTGAACTTGTACCGCAATCAAACATTAAACCGCTTAACATGTTACTTATGTCGCCTAACTCATTTTCAGCCTCAGGCAACACGCCGCACAAACCAACATTTACCGAACGCAACACACTAATGCATGGCCCAAGAGTAGTTACTAAGTCGCCGAATTCAGTAACGGTCCGCATTCTCAACAACACTTGATCAAGCGCAAGCTTGGCATTCATGACAAGACGCTCCATCTTGCGAACTTCAGCCAACTCATTAGCATAAATATTCGCATGCGCAGTATCGTGTTGCTCGTAAGCAGTAACTATTTTCGCAAAAAGCGACTTGTCTTTTTGGCTAAACCTGTCCGAAGCCTGATCCAGCCTCTGAATTTGCAATTCCAATCGTTTTATCGCGTTGTCTAAACGCTGCTTCAAAGGCGCCGGCGAAGTAAAGGTATCGCGGACACTGGCAACGAAAGATGACTCATCACGTTTAGGTTCCCACTTTTTAGCAAAACCTTCAGACAAACATCATTCCTCAAAAAAGAGAAAGTACCAAATATACTTACGCATTATTAATATGCAAAAAACATGCACAGATATACGAACACAAAAAAAATTAAGCGATAATACGCAATTATCAACTAAACATCGACACAAGCACACAAAACAATAAACAAGAATATTTAAATTTAATAACACAAAACGCGCAGCTACAACCAAAAACGAACAAAAACATTTCTCGACAACAAGACAAGTTCCATAGAGAACACCATAAACCTCTATAAAAGGTGGGTACAAAGAAAAAACACGACATTAACCACATACCTAAAGGATCAAAAAACATGCACGTCGGCAACAAACTGAAACCAATTCGGACCAACACTCCGCACAACACGAATAACAGAAATATCAAAATTAACGCCTAAAACACTAAGTGCCTTAGTCAAACGCTGCTTAACTTTTTCCACAGCCGCCCCAACATCAAATGCATGTTCAAAAACGTAAACATGCACCCACCCACCTGAAACCTTCAACGCAGACACTGCAGAAGGCAAATAGTCAAAAGCTTTCTCAGGTAAAGGCATCAAAACACGATCAGCACAATGCCGCAAACGCTCCTCGATAACATGTTTAGCATCACCTAGAACAGGGATAACTTTCTCAAAAACACTGTTCCGCCGCACATTCTCTTCCATAAATCTCACAGCCACAGGGTTAACATCAATAGAAAACACTCTTAAAACCCGCGAGTGCCTCGCAATAATTACGGAAAAACAACCAACACCAGCAAACATGTTAACTATGACCTCATCAGGCTGAACCAAACGAGCAATACGCATACGCTCAAAAGAAAGCCTAGGTGAAAAATAACACTGAGCCACATCAACAGCAAAACAGCAACCTGACTCCCTATAAACCGTGACAGTTCTATTTTCACCAGCCACATACTTTAACCCCCTAAGCCTATAATCACCCTTAACACCATCAACCTGAAGAAAAACAGCCTTAACATTCCTGTGACGAGCCATAATCGCCTCTGCAATAGCCTCGACATTAACGCCAGAACCACAAGGAACCTTAAAAATAGCAATATCACCTACAATATCAAAGGAATTATAAACACCAACACGCTCCCCAGCAGAAAGTAAACCAACCAAGGTTTCCCGTAAACGCTTTTTCAAACTTAACCCTTCAACAACACAAAAACACTAAAAACATTTAAAAGCAAAAAACCTTTCCACTAAGCAAGAGGGATGACAAAATGGAAAAAACGACAATAATATATGAGTGCGTAAGATGCGGTTCAAGAGTACCATCCGACGAACTGGAACTCCGCGGCGGCGACATAAAATGCATAATCTGCGGCTACAGAATTCTAAAAAAAATAAAACCTCCAGTAGTCAAGCGCATCAAAGCAATATAAAAAAATTAGTGAAGCTCTAAAAGCTTCAAACAATAGACACTTCTAAAATATTGAAGCTTAAAAGAGCTCCCTTTCGCCAATCTTACGCAGAGTTTTCCCACGAAGCCTTATCGGCTCACTTAACTCCTCTTCAGGCTCCCTGTCAATAGTCTTGCGCTTCACGGTTTCACCACAGATACCCCTTGGAAGCAAGCGTCTCTTAACACACATAGCATAAGTACAATTTGCAACACTGCACATTTCTTCTGTCCATCTACACCACACTGTATCGCGCCGATAAAACGCAGAGTTCTGAGCACACTTAAACGCAGGGCATGTTGGAGAACAAGCTTTTACCTGAGCCAACAGCTACACCTCTATCATTCAATTGTCAAAACTCAAATGCTTCCCACGCATTCCGTAAAAATACTTCCTACAGAAGCCATATAAACCTTTTTACATCAAAACCCCTTTGTAACGCAGCCAACCACAAGACACCAGAATTAAATACTTAATAACGTAAAACTAAATTAGCACCTCCAATGAAAATAAAAACAACACTAACATTAATCTTCGGAATAATCCACAATTCACTAGCCATAATCACAACACTATTCGCTTTAGCCTTCTACTTCAACATTTTAGACACACAAGTATTGTGGAACATACCACAAGAAAACACAATTTTCTATTCAACACTACTTTTCATCACAGCACTCTACTTTACCACTAGTGGAACCCTCCTAATCTACGAGTGGAAAAGAAAAACCATATAAAAAAAGGCTGACTCAACCATGAAAAAGAGAAAACTGAAATTCCAAGACATAGTAATAGCTGGTCTCAGCGGAGCTATAGGATTTGAAGTTTTTGCACTACTAAATTATGCCTACTTTAACTTGGCTGGATCAAACATAATTTACGCAATTTTAATAGCGGGTGCAATGAACCTGCTTATAATGCTTAGCTACTGCGAACTAAGCGCAGCTATACCTGAAGTTGGTGGAGAATACACATACATAAAAACTGCCTTTGGAAAATACGTGGCTTTCATGGCAGGATGCTTTAGATGGCTAGCAAGCGTCTTTGGCGCAGCATTAGCCGCGTTGACCTTTGCAGTACAATTTACATATCTAACGGCACTATTTTTCCCTAACACACAAAACCTAACACCACAACAAACATCATTAATAGCAACAATAGTGGTCATAGCATACGCCGTCGCAGACATCAGGGGAACTAGAAAATTTGAAAACATCACCACAATAATATTAATTATCCTTTTCGCAATCTTAATCATTGGCGGATTAGGATACACAACAAAACTAACGGAGCCCCAACCAGCAACTAACGACAGCTTCTTAGGAGTTTTCGCAGCCATGGTATACGTTTTCCCAATGTTCTTCGGTGTAAGATCCATAATAACGCTTGCAACGACAACAGAAAACCCAGAAAAAAACATACCTAGAGGATTATTAACGGCATCAATCCTCATAATACCTCTCTATGCCTTACTAGCCTACGTAACAATCACTGTTGCACCACAACAAATAACAAACCCATCAATGCCATTAATAGGACACGGGGCAGAAATAATATTCGGAAAAGCTGGAGGTGCTCTGTTCGCGATTATGGGCATGGCAGCTTGCTTATTAGGATTGGGAACAGCATTAACTGTTGAATCCAGCATAGAGGTAGGAATGAGCAGGGATGGTTACTTTCCGAAGATGCTACTTAAGGTTCATCCTCGCTTTGGAACATATTATATTGCAGTAATAGTTGGTGCGGTTGTTATTGCAGTAATAGCGGCTATAGGGGCTATACCGATTGTTGGTTACGCAGCGAGTTTTGGTTCGCTTATTGTTTTTGCTTTGGTTAATCTTTCGTTGATTAAGCTTAGGAAAACAAAGCCACATTTGGATAGACCGTTCAAAACTCCACTTTACCCGTTTATACCTGTGTTGGGCAGCACTCTTTCGATTGTCTTGTTGGTTGTTCCACTTATTATTGGGGATGCTAACGCGGTTGAAGCTTTAATTTCAAGTGGTGGGTTAATTTTAGCGGTAACTGGGATTTATTATCTGCGAATAATTGGGAGACTGCGGCTTCAGGTAGCGATTGGCGGAATCGGTGTAGGTAGTGGTATTTCTGCAGCGATTCTTGCTGTGGTTTCAGAGGCAGGTTTGGTTCAAGCGATATTTCCGTTTATGCCGAACTGTGTGTTGTTGGTGATTGGGATTATTCTTATTGTAGGCGGAGTTTTGAATATTAATGCTGGCGCCATAAGCCATTGTTGAAAATCGTTATTGACGAATGTGTTTAATATAGCACAGAGCCTATTTGCGAGTTTGGCTGAAATATTTGTGTTCTGAATCGGATAACCAGCCGTTTTCGTGTAGTTTGGTTAAACCTGATGTTATGGATTGTTGTAGGTGTTCTGTGCTTAGTAGGTTGGTTTTGCGGCAGGCCTCATTGATCTCGGTGCCGAATGTTATATTTTCTTCGATATTTCGGGCGAGGTTGTGTAGTAGTGTGTTGATTTTTTTGAATCGTGGTTGTAGCAATTTGCGGATTTTCATTTTGCCGATTGCGCTTAGTTTTGTGCTGATGCCGGTGTTGCTGATTGTTGATGGAGCGTAAAAAGTGTAGCGTGCAGTGGTACCACGTTGGTAGCGAATTAGATAGAATGGCATATAAAATAGTGTTAGATTTGGGTTTTTTTGTTTGATGCCTAAACTGTCAAGTTCGGTTAGTGTGGCTTCTCTTATTTTTATTAGTTGTCCAATTTGCTTGATTATGTGTTCAGTTAGTTCTTCGAGTTTTTCCATTTCTTTGTTGAGAAGAGCTATTTCGGCATCTCGGGAGGCTTTGATTGTTGTGAGATCTTTTGTTGCTTCTTTTATCTTGCTATCGCATTCTGATCTAAGTTGAAGTAGTGCACGTTTCTTGTTTTCTTCTATTTCGTTGAGTTTTTCGGTTAAAAGTTTAGTTTTTCTTTTAATTTCAGGAATTTCTTTTTTGAGCCCGTTTCTTTTTTCTTTCCATTTTTGTTCTGCTATAGGATCCTTATTGATTATGGCGGTACGTATTTCTGTTTGGCATTGTTCGAGTTCTGTGTTGATTTGTTCTTTTGTTTTTTCTAATGTTATAATTTCTTTCTGTGTTTCTAGGATTTCTTGTTCGAATTTCTTTGATATTTCAGTGACTTTTTCGGTGTATTCTAGGTTTATTTTTGCGATTATCGATTCTAATAAAGTTGTGGCTTTTTCGATGGGTTTTGCAAATTTTTTTTCGGTTTGTGATATTTCTTCGTGGATTGCTGTTATGAAGTCTTGTGTTTTTAGGTTTAATAGTTTGATTAAGTCGCTCAGATCCTTTAATTCTATTTCGAATTGTGCACGGAGCTCTTGCAGGGTTTTAATAATCTTGATCATCGTAGCTTCGTCGTTGGCTGGAGAAATTAGTACACTGTCGACTATAGGCGTTTTTACCATTACAGCTTCTCTTAAGTAAGGCAGAAATTCCTTGAGAAAATCTGCGTCTGTTAAAAGTCCGTTGATAACTCTTGTTTGTTCTGCAGTTGGGTTTTCGAAGTAATTAATGTTGTCTGAAAGGAAGGCTATGTAAGCTTCGCGTGTTCCGCTGTTTGCCTTCAAGTTTTTTCTAAAGTTGTTGATGTTGGGTAGAACTGAGTACTGCAGTGTTTGAGAGGCAAAATTTAATCCATCGAATAGTAGAGTTAAATCTCCAAATGATATTACCCAAAATGGGTAATAGATCTCTGATACGAAAGAAAGTTTTTCAGCAGGTCTTTTTTTGAAGAAACCACCACCCTTATCGCGGTCTAGTTCTGCTAGGCAGAAAATTATTGCCCGTTCTATGTCAATTGAAAACGAGTTGTTTGTTGGAGTAGGGGAGGATACATAGGGTAAAAGCAACCGCTTAGGGGTTTTTTCTTGTTGCAATGTTGTAACCTTTTGGGTGTCAGTATTTTTATTTTGACAAATGGTAGATTTATAACTTACGAGATAAGTATTTGCAGGTTGCGAGAGGGCAAAACGAAATTTTTTAAAAGTTTAAAGTTGGGATATTTCTTTTTGGAAAAGTTTGGGGTGATTGGTGGTTAAGGAAGAAGAGGAAATTATAGTTAGTGCGCCTTCTAAGTCTGTGGTTTCTACTGATAAAAAGACTGCAAAGGCTATTGATAGGGCTTTAGAAGAAGAGAAGTTTGCAATTTTTGAGATTTTGAAAAGAGTAAGCGGCTATTTTGGTGTCTTAATTTTTTTCTCAGGGGTAATTTTGTTGGGGCTTTTTATTTTTGTTAGTGTTAGTGGTCAAGAGGGATTATTGGTGTTTTCGTCTGCGTCTCCGGTGTTTATTCTTGTGTTGTGGATTTTTTTAGGAGTGATTAATGTTGTGGGTGGTTGCCTTTTAATTTGCAGTGAGTGAATATTTAGAATTAGTTTTTTCGAAATAAGAAGAACCCGCAGAATATATCTAATATTCCGATAATTACTGCAGCAGCAATTATTAAGTTGTTTGGTAGGGCGTTTTCTATGTTTACCGTGTTTGTTATTGCGAGAAGCACAGTAACGAGTATTAATATGCCTATTAATGAGATGAAACCGCCTAGAGCGATTTTAAGTCGTTGCTTAGGTGATAAATATGGCATCGTTTTTTTGTTATGTTCGCTTGTTATAAATAGATTTTGTGGGTTTTTGGTTAAATATTCTTTTGTTGGATTGGTGCTGGTTGCGTGTTCAAAGAATAGAGTTTGCTTTTGTGTTTTTAGTATTGATATTGTGTTGGAAAGTTAGGTTTTGTATTCTATGCTTGAACTGGATTATAGCCCACTTAATTTATACTAAAAAACGTTGGAGCAATATTGCCGGTTTTTATTAGGAGAAATTTTTGATTTTTATTTGCTTATTCTAGTTTTGATGGTGATATACTTACGGCGAAGTCAGGTAGATTGTAGTCATGGAAAAGGATGTTGTTTCTTGATTGATTAAAAATGGTATTGACTTGAATTCTTATTTTGGAATTTTTATTATTACCGTTGAGAGGCTTGTTTTATTTTGACAAGGGCATTCTTGTTTGATATTTCATGTTACTGTTATTGTTGCGTGAGTTGTGTTGTTTATCGTTAGTAGCGTTTAAACTTTTTATAAGTGCAATCTTTTGCTACCTTTATACTACTTGGGTTATTTCGGCAGAAACGTTCATAAATAAGAAGTGCGGTTAAAACTGTGCCTTAAAAGGGTGAGGCTAATGTCCAAACCATTCTACGTAAAATTCGAAGTACCAACAGAAATAGTAGATGCAGCCTATGAGGCCCTGAAGATTGCTTCAAAGACAGGCTTAGTAAAGAAAGGAACAAATGAAACTACGAAAGCTGTAGAGCGCGCGCAGGCAAAACTGGTAGTCATAGCTGAGGATGTTGACCCTCCAGAAGTCATTGCACATTTGCCATTGCTTTGCGACGAAAGAAAGATACCTTATGTGTTCACACCTAGCAAAGAAAAAATTGGTGGTGCAGTAGGTATAGATGTACCCTGTGCTGCAGTTTGCATAATTAAGGAAGGGGAAGCCGCAGGATTAATCAAAGAAATCATAGCACGTGTTGAGCAAGCGAAAAGAGGAGCGCAGTGATGAGTAAAGAAGTAAAAGAATCGGAAGAGCAACTTACACCTTCGGAGGTAATTCAAGTGATAGGGCGCACTGGCGTAACAGGTGAAATTACGCAGGTTAGAGTGCGTATATTGGAGGGTAAAGATAAAGGGCGTATTATAACTCGTAATGTTAAGGGGCCAGTGCGGGTTCAAGATATTCTGATGCTTAGAGAAACTGAAAGAGAAGCAAAGAAAATCTCGCGAAGATAAAAAAAGGAAAATTACAGGGGAAGGTCTTATGCCTAAACTACGAAAATGCTCATTCTGCGGCAACGAGTTTACAAGCGGTACAGGCATGATGTACGTTAAGAATGACGGAACCATACTTTGGTTTTGTTCAGGAAAATGTAAAAAGAGTTCTTTAGAATTTGGCAGAGATGCGCGTAAACTTAAATGGACCACTTACTTCGGAAAAGAAGAAAAGGGCAAAGCATAAACGCTTTATTGCATGCTGCATTCTACTTTCCAAAATTTTTTTCCGAAAACGAGTTTACTGGTATGCACAGTCCTATGTGACATTAACAACCTGTATTGATTTTGAAATTTTGGTAGCGGGGAGTAGCCCCAAACTCTCGTCCAAACTCGGAAAACACAGTTGACAGTTTTCTGTTAATAATGATGAAATCAACTCCCAATAGTTTCGAGGATTAGCTTCGCATCTGTCGTTTGAGCAGTAGCTTCAAGAGTATGCACTTTCGCGTGGTCCGATGTACAGTATATTCACTGCTGCTTTGTCCCAGACAATTTCGTACACAATTCTGAAATCGCCAATCCTGATCCGATAAGAATCTGCCAATCCCTTTAGCTTCTTTACGTCGTAATATTCTGCTGGGACAGGGTTTTCACGTAGGATCAAAAGGAGCTCGACAATTCTGCGTTTGATGTGTTCAGGTAGCTTCTTAGAGCTTCTCTGGGCTTGTTTTGCAATTGTAATGGTGAACAATGGGTCAGCAACCAAGTTCTGCAATAAACTTTTGCAAATCTACCTTGGCGCCCTTTGCTAATTCCTGTTTAGCCTTTTTGATCTCTTTTTTTTCTATCTCGGTTGCTTCTTCCTCAGGTAGCAGCATCGCTCTTAATCGAAGAAGCTCAAGTTTAACTGTGTCTAACTTGTTGAGAACTATCTTCAAGTCTTCGTTGCTGACTGTAACGGTCACAACTTTTCCCCTATCTCTCATATAGGAACAGCAAGTAAAAAGATTTCTCCTCCATGATTCTTTCTTCTTGGAAAATTTAATTTCTAATGGAATAATTACGACCAACGTGTGTATGTGGTATCCCTGAAAGTGCGGGATTGCAGCTCCAGATCTGAAAATAAGCTAAGGATAGGTTTTAAGGTGCCGAGGGCTAGCTTCAACTCCTCATTCAAGCCCTCATTTCAGATCTAACATGTTATTGTCAAAGCCAGCGAACAATCTTCCGGTCAATTCTATCATTTGCCTGCTATCTCATCCATCACTTTCAAAGCATATACTTCTTCCGAGATTCTTGCAAGGTGGTAAAAATTAATTACTTCCTAGCCAAATATTCAGTATGGAGAGGTTGGCTCGTACGGCGTCTTTGGGAAGTCCAGTAAACCAAGTTGTATACAAACCGATTGCAAAGGAAATTCAAACAAAGGCAAAAAAGACTGTTTCAAAACTTGCAAGAGAAATGATAAACAAGGGCAGCTATAACGAAAATAGACTGGTTGAAAAGGCTTTCGAGCGCGTTTCAGGCAGGTCAGTAGAGGAGCTAAAGAGGCTTTCTGTGGAAGAGTTTGATTTGGACAGTAAACTTAATGATGGATGGCAAGCTGTTCATGAAGCATTGGACGCTTTGAAAGGCGGTACAATTTACGGACCTGAAATTCCCCTTTTATCTGGGCATTTTCGACATTGGAGAACAGGATGGGAAAGGATATTTAACTAGAATTGCTGACTGGACTAAACGTCATCCCAAGGCTACGGTTGCTATATTAGGCGGCATTATTGTGGGGCTGTTGCTGCAGCATCATTAGCTTATGCGTTGAATAATGCTCCTAACGAAGAAAGAGATTATGCAAGGAAAAAAGGTCTTTCAGAAGACTTGGTAAAGCGTATTCAGAATGCTGACAATAACAATGTATTGGGCGCTGGAGAAAAGATACTTATAGACTATCTTGCTACTCTTGATAAACCTTTACAACAAAAGGTTGTTGATGGCTTTTTATCAGATGGTAGATTCTCCATAGATGAGGCTCACCAAATTCAATTTTTACAGAGTTTTCCGAGGAATGAACAAATGAGAATGATAAATGATGGAAGCTTTACCAACAACAATATAGATGGAGACTCTTGGACAAATTACTTTGAAAAATTTGTATCTAAAACACCTTATGATGTTAAGAATGACATCTATGCTATAGTTATGACAATGGCAGGGCGAGAATATAAGCCTATCAAAGAGATGTTTGAAATTCTTGAGAAAGCGAATATACCTAAAGAGCACGTATACGAGTTAAATAATGAAAGGAATAATGCAGCAGAATTCAAAGCAGCTGCTGAAAAGATTGCTCAGGTAGCAGATAAAAATGACACTGTTCTTTTTGTTATAGACGGTGAAGGCTCCCCAGGTAATTTTGCTTTTCGGGACTGGACTGGAATGAGTTCAGTTAGATACACATGGTTCAAAGAATTAATAGACAACATACATTCAAAGAATAAAGTTATAATTGTTGATACATGTTATTCAGGTTCTGCAATAAAATATTTGGAAGGTGCAAACACGCTTGTATTAACCGGTGGTACTGATAAGCAAAAAATAGGTTTCGAAATAGAAGAAAAATTTTTAAAAGCATTTTCCAATCCCATAGCTGATAAAGACAAAAATAACTATGTTTCTATTGGAGAAGCTGCTGAATATGCTAAAATTGTAAGAACATCCGAAAATATAACCCCACAAATAAGTGATATTAGCAATATGGGAAAAACAAGTTATTTAATTGAACAACCTGTAGGATAAGACTTTTCGACATTTAGAATTAAGGCATATAATTATAAAGGCTATATTTTATATTCTGAAAAAAGAAAAATTAGAGCATGAGAAAGGTTTTATTATTAGCAACTCTTATTGCACTAACTCAAATGCCAGATCTGCGTTTTCATAACACGATTTCATAGCTTTTCCATCTTCCCTTTCCCTCGGCTTTTATAAGGCCGAGATTGACCATTCTCTGCATGTAATTTCTGTAAGCCCTATCAACAACTGGGCTCTGCGCCAGAGTCCGATACTCGTTGTAAAGAGAACCAGACAGCATTTTCCTGTTTTTTTTCAAGAATCTCGTAAATCACCTTCTGATGTTCATTGAGCTTGTCAATCGGGTAAATCATCCTGAATTTGTTAGATTCAGCTATGGCTTCTTTGAGCTCCTTCACAGTCACCTCGTTTAGGTATCTTATTTCAGCTTTCTTCCCTACCTTCCTGACGATCTCCAGCGCCTTCCTCGCATCCCCCTGGGCAGCAACCGAAGCTAGGCCTCATCAGGTCATTCTTCAGCGCTCCTGGCCCGAAAGCGTACTCCGCGCGGTCGCAGATTATGTCATAAAGCTCCTCCGCCTTGTATGCGGGAAACTCTATTTCGGTCAGCGCCAAGCTTTATGAGTTTAGACGCCAAAGTAAAATCCAAAAAATACGCAGAATTAAAGCTCAAATTGTAGCCGTTCTATAGCCAAAAAGAGCCCAAAACACCCTTATTTCAGGAGAGTTGTATGGTAGCGGGGAGTAGATTTGAACTACTGATCTCTGGGTTATGAGCCCAGCGGGTTAATCCTGGCTACCCCACCCCGCTTTGCTTTCAGCGTTTACTACTTTAGCCGTCAAATATTAATAGTTTCTTTTTCAGCATTGACAAAACATTTTAGCGACGAACCCTTAAATCTGTATAAGGTGGCAACTAAAGAAATGGACAAGCCATATTTACGTGAGATATTCAAGCCAGACCTTGAAAACCCAATTTTCGTACAGGGGTTACCAGGTTTCGGCAACGTAGGAAGAATTGCAGCGCACCTTCTGATAAAATTTGGTAGTGCAAAACTTTTCGCAGAGTTATATTCACCCTCATTTCCAGATTACGTATCTATAAGCTCAAAGGGAATATGCCACTTACCACGATACGAATTTTACTCGGCACCTATTGATAACAACAATCTCATAATAATGACAGGAGAAACCCAGCCTTCATTCGATGACGTTGTAGCACATTACCAGGTTTGTAGCGAAATCTTGAAAATCGTCAAACAGCAGGGTTGCCACTTCATTATAACAATGGGCGGTGTTCCCATAACTGATGAAAAAACACAGGTGTATGTAGCTGCGACTTCACCGAAACTTGCAGCAGAATTTATGGAAAAAGGTGCCGTAATATACGGAAAGGGCAAGATTGTTGGCGGCACAGGCCTCACGCTGGCACTTGCTAAAGAGCACGGATTGGAGGGCGTATGCTTATTGGGTGCAACATTGGGATTTAAGGCAGACCGCAATGCTGGCTTTAATGTTTTCAAATTTTTAATGAAATCCTTAGGAAAAGAAATAAAAGAAGGATTACCCAAAAAACATTAAGCTTGAAGTCGATATTGGGATCGTATATTCATGGAACCAGAAAGTAGAAATAACAACAGTTTGCTCGATTTGAATTCCAAATTTATGAAAATCTTTTTGGTGTTAGTTGCTGCTCTGCTCGTTTTTGCTGGTCCAACATACATACCATATTTGCTTGCTGAAGGGCTTAGCATCAACTACGTTGCCGCCATGGTCTTTGGATTTGGCCTTCTTATCGCAGGGTTAGTACTGATAATTTATCTTATCCGCAAGAAAATAATCGAATAAACATGCTCTACTTGGGGAAAAGCCTCAGATACCCCAGGGTGCATCATAACTTCAGCATTTTTTACTCTTCATCGGCAACTTATACATGATAAAGCAGTTATAAAAGCTTAAGGCGCGAACTGGATTTTGCCACTTGCTAGAGTCACGGTTGTAACGAACCCTATAAGAAGTGGATTACGCTTTTCATGGTTAGAAAGGCATATAAAATGATGCTAAAGATATAAGCAAACATGCCTGAAGATGAAAAGAGAAAAATATCGGAAATGATAAACAAAAATGAAGAAGCAACAAAAAGAACAACAATTATTCTTGAAAAAGACGAAAGAGAATTCATAGATGCCCTAATAAAAGAAGGAAAAGAGCCCGGCATAAAACCGCTAATATCAAAAATGCTTGACGTTTACAGAAGCATGATGATTTATGATTGGCGATTCCCCGGCGAATATTACTGTGGCATAAGCCGCATCGCCTTTGTCCATGTTGAACTATTAAACATTCTAATCCAGCAAATTCCACGGGAAAAGTGGCGAGAAATCGGTAAAAGGATGGGTAACGCATTAAAAATTTCTATAGAAACAACATTAGGCATTCAAACGACGCAGCAGGAAAACTGGGAAAATGTCTTCAAACGCTTAAGAGTGCAGGGTTTTGGAGATTTCTATTTGAAAGATAAATATTTGCTGGTAAAAACACCTTTCATAAACGAGGGGGAAATCCTGATGGGACTTCTTGAAGGGCTATTTTGTGTCGAGCTAGACATGAAAACCACAGTGCCACCATTGGTCTTCGAAATAAAAACTAAACCCGCTGTGGCACCAAGCGGAAAATAGAAAGCGTTCTCATTTTTCAACGCGAAGCAGAGAATTCGTCGAGCTGATAGGACAGAGATTTTGTGTGCTAAAAGAACGAGTTTTGCAGTGTAAAACTGAAAGCTTCATATTTAACGATGCACTGCTTCCATACCATTAAAAAGTGATGATGATAGCAGTTGGGCCCGTAGTCTAGTACGGATTATGACACTGGCCTGCGGAGCCGGAGGTCTTGGGTTCAAATCCCAACGGGCCCGCCAAATTTGACCCGAATTTAGCTTAATCTCTATTTTCCATCTTTTTCTTTTTTCAAAATTTAGTTAATTTGTTGAGGAGATGAGATTTTGAAGATTTATAGTGATGACCTTAACTTGCCGTATAAGACTACGCGGTTGAAGGCCCTTTACACTAAGAGCAAGATTGACGGCTTATTCGCTAAATGCAGTGTGAAGGATGTTTATTGGCATTGGGCCCCTTGAGCACAAGGAGCATACTCCTGAGCACAAGTATTTGTTAGTTTATTTTGCTTAACAGAAGGCGTATTATCTAGCGAAAATTATGATTTTCAAAATTTTGGGCATTTTTAAACTGTACTAGGATAGAATAGTATATAATAATTACGACTGTTGGTAAACCAACAAGAAAACTACGTATTAATGCCTTGAAACTTTTTATTGGTCCTCGCTTTTTGAGTTGCGCGAGCAAATAAACTAACAAATATGCTGGAAATATTGTTGCTAAAAATAGATTTTGAACAAAGATACCTTGAATTAATAAAATAAACGTGGGTATATAGCCAAGATAAAATAGATACCTTTTATTTATCAGGAAAAAATTCACAGTATCTTTCCAAGTTAACTTAAAATTGCAAGCTAAAATTTGTGCTTTTGCTTTTTTTCTAATTCCGCGTATAGCATCTTTCAACGGCATGTCGATATGTATATCACTATACGCTTTCCGAAATATGTTAACATCAAAAACCTTGATCCCTTTATTAATCACCATTTGGAATCCTGCTTGTCTAGCACGAAGTGAGAAATCAAAATCTTCAAGAACAGTTAAATCCACATCAAAAACAACACTGTTAAATACATTCTTTGATATAATAGTTTGTCCCATCGAAACCGCGGGAACTTTAAATATCTCTTCTTTACGTCGTTTTGTAATTTCCTCTTTCAATCTTTCGTCTATTTCATCAATTGAATTTACAAATATGGCAGTAGAGTCTGCAGTTACTATGTCTACTTTTTCTTTTTTCATTGTAGCGATAAGCGCTGATATTGCATCTGGTTCCATGATAACATCGGAATCCCAAAAGAGAAGGAAATCACCTTGCATATTCTTAATACATATATTTCGAGCCTCAGGTATACTAGACTTTTTGACTATTATTTTATATCCTTTGAAGTCCGATTTTTCTAGTGCTTGCTTTGCTATATTTACAGTTTGATCATTACTTTCTCCATCAACTATAAGAATAAATATCTTATTATGAGGATACGTCTGATTTTTTAGAGAAGTAAGTGTTTTCGCAATAATCCATTCTCTATTTAGCACCACAATTCCTACAGTTATGAATGGAATCTCCATTATAGGTACCTATTTTTTAATTGTAAAACTTTACGCGCCAGACCTATTAATTTTGCTGTAAGCTGTTACTCTGTTGAGTGTATTTTAAGTTGATTAATCAAAGGCGATGAAATGCTCCACTTTAAATATCAACATGTTTTGTTGCAACGTACACCTATTAAATCCAAATTAACCTACTAAATGGCTCATGCTACAAGCCTTAAAAATTGGCTTTCCTGCGTTTTTGAATTTTACTTATATGCAAGGAAGAATACCAAAAGGGGGAATTTAAAGCGGCATTCACCGCGTTCCGTGGCGATTACAACCCAGCGATCAATCAAGCTTTCCTTAGTTCGTTGTAAACCATCGCAGTAAACTCCCTTTTGCAAGAAGAGATTAGTTTTTCCACAAACATGATTTTCTACAATAGTGACCAGGCGGTATGTTAGATAACTCGAATATTTCGGCGCAAAATCTTCGGCTCAGTTTTCAAATAATTATTTTGCAATAAACAAACAGCGTAATAACCAATCAGAGTGCGCTTTATGTTTTTTTGTATTTGTTTTCGCTTGAGTTGCGCCACATTAATTCAAAATAATCTTGAAATACGGATATAATTCCAGGGTTGTTGGTCCATAAATTATGTGCCTCTCTAGGGTGAGGTGTGGGCGATAGGATAATGATTGTTTCTTTGCTGTCAAATATTGCGATTGAGGCTGGAGGATGCGTAAAAACGTATTTCACTTTAAAGGAGCCTTTTTTCTTGAAAGTTTGAACAATTTGGGATACTTTTTTTCCTTTTTGGGCTTGTAAACGATGAATCGGATCTTCGCGCCTTTTTCAACGGCTTTTCTCCAAGTTTCAGTATCTTCGATCATCCCATAGCGGAAGCATTCCCAATGCAGCATCATGTCACAGCTTACCCGAGTGTTCTCAATAGCCTTTGACAACCTGCGGCGCGACGCTTCTTTTTTTGAAACTAAAACGAGTTGAGGCTCTTCTTCTGGAACGGATCCTTCATTGTTCTTAGTTTGCTGAAGTATATAGTTAATTTTTTTCTCTACTTCTAAAAGATCATCTTTTTTGCGCTTAATCAAAATATCTAAGCAATCTTTAATCGGAAGAGGTTTGAACACTGCGGGAACTGAAATTACTTTTTCAACGAGTCCCCTTTCCCGCAATTCGGCAAGCACTCGGTAAACTTCCTGTCGTGCCACCTTTGAATGCTGTGCGATGATTTTTCCAGTTGTCTGCCCTAATTTGAGGAGTGTAAGATAAACTTTCGTCTGTGACACAGTTAGCCCCAAACGGAGGAAAATTTGGAAATTTTCTTCCTGTGTTCCAAGCATGTTTTTACCTCAAAGAAACAGTATTCATTTATTGCTCGCGGTTTGAATATAATAATTTCTGTTTTTGTCATAACAGTCTGTTCTGACTAACACTTAAAACAGTAACGCCTGCAAATTTATTTTTAACTAAAGGAGAAAATAACAAAATGAGCAAATACTCGATAAAAAAACTGGCAATCGGTATCACATTACTTCTTCTGGCATCTACTGTCTCATTGATGACAAACTCGCTGGGTAACGCTCAACTTGCTTCACAACAACCAATCAGCGGAACACTACCAGCAGGCGTTACGCCTAGCGTAACAATCAAAGTTAAAGCATACCTTAGCTTCAGACCCAACCCTGTTGGTTTGGGTCAGACCTTTCTCGTAAACATATGGACCACTCCGCCAGTTCACCCTCACAGACTTCATCAAAACTATAAAGTGACAATAACAAAACCAGACGGCACAAAAGACGTAATCACACTAAACTCCTACTGTGCAGACGCAACGGCATGGTTCGAATACGTAGCTGACCAAGTGGGCACGTGGAAACTCAAGTTTGAATTCCCAGGAGAATATTACCCTGCAGGACAATACTACAACGGATACATAGTGACGAACACCTCAGGCAACTGGCTTGACTCAGCATATTACCCACCTGCATCCACGGCGGAACAGGAACTTGTCGTACAAGATGCAAAAGTGCTTTCTTGGCCACCTTCTGAGTTGCCAACTGACTACTGGACAAGACCTATACACTTGGAAAACAGAGAATGGTGGCCCATTGCAGGAAACTATCCGCCATACGGCATCGTCGGCGGGGGCATCGATTGGCCTGCTAAAACTAACACTTACATGAGCAACTATTGGTATACGCCGTTTGTTCAAGCTCCCAACAGTGCGCACATAGTGTGGAAAAGGCTTGGCGCAATCGCGGGGCTCATAGGCGGCATAGCTAAAATATATGGTCAAACTAGTAGTCCTGGCAGCCCAAGCGTAATCTATGCTGGAAGGGCTTATCAGACTTGGACGAAGCAGGGCGTTGGAAGTGTTGCTGCATGCTA
The DNA here is from genome assembly GCA_038826755.1 of Bathyarchaeia archaeon. Taxonomy (GTDB): domain Archaea; phylum Thermoproteota; class Bathyarchaeia; order Bathyarchaeales; family Bathycorpusculaceae; genus JAWBOE01. The sequence continues at coordinate 22,257 of JAWBOE010000002.1, forward strand.
CGACTTGCGAACTGGCGAAATATTTTATGAAATTCCAACAGCACAAGGCGGTGTTACCCCTCAAGTTATTTCATATGGCAGAAGTACAAGCGTGGCTGTTCCAGGTGCTACTGAAACCAACACTTATTCGGTAGAACTTATCTCTTTGTCGGGCAACAGGTTGATAAAGATTAATCCGTTTAGTGGTGCCGTAACTCTAAATGTAACAGGCATGACCCCGACCACGATAGGCGGAGGTTTCGACACTGGACTGGGCAGCTTCCACAATGACCCATATGTTCTGAGTATGCAAACACTTGGCAGCGGAGCGAACACTAAGTACTGCTTGATTAATTGGACTACTGCCGGCACTGAAACCAACTTCACTTTGCGCATAGTAAGCAACATAACGTTGCCTTGGGGACCTGTAAGTTTTCCAGGTGGTGTTTTAGGCTATCCTGCTTACGCATACGATTTCGAAACAGGCGTAATTGTACGCATGCTCGGTCTCGCTCCTGCTGGAGCAGGGATATACTATGGCACATGGTTAACGGCTGCTAGCCTAAAAACAGGGCAAATGCTGTGGAACATTACTGTAGAAGACACCCGATATAGTTCAAGCTGCATAGTTGCTGACCACGGGAAAGTTGCAGTGCTTATGGAATCGGGCTACTGGATGGCCTGGGACATCTATACAGGGAAACTGGTATGGAAAAGCGAAACTATGGATTATCCTTGGGCAGAACCGGGCTTTGGCGCTTACGCTGTGCAGTCAGCCTACGGTTTGCTCTACCGCGAGGCTTACGACGGTGTCTACGCCTTCGACTGGGACACAGGCAAAATAGTCTGGAAGTACAAAGCACCCACACCATGTGGCTACGAGACACCCTACGTTGACGAAAACGGCGTGAGTGTTTACTCGTTTAATGCTGGCGGCATAATTGCTGATGGAAAATTGTACACGTACAATACTGAGCACACGCCAAGCTGGCCTCGTACGAGAGGCTGGAAGCTTCACTGTATAAACGCTACAACTGGTGAGGGCATATGGACTTTGACTGGGTCTATGACACCTGGCGCTGTGGCAGATGGTTATCTTGTAGCCTCCAACGGTGATGATGGTTACATGTACGTAATAGGCAAGGGTAAAAGTGCAACGTCTATTACGGCGTCTCCTAAAGTTTCAGCATACGGTACAAGCGTGCTGATTGAAGGTTCAGTGCTTGACATGTCTCCTGCTCAGCCTGGAACGCCATGTGTTTCCAAAGAATCCATGACAACACAGATGGAGTACTTGCACATGCAGTTGCCTATCGATGGAATTTGGCATAATGAAACGATAACGGGTGTTCCAGTCTCTTTGGATGCTCTTGATCCCAATGGTAACTACGTGCATATTGGTGACGTAGTTACGGACGGCTACAGTGGCACCTTCGGATTTACATGGACGCCTGAAGTCCCTGGGCAATACAAGGTTACGGCGACGTTCATGGGTGACGATTCTTATGGGAGTTCATTCGCGACGACGTACGTTACTGTGAGCGAAGTCCCGCCTGCCTCACCAACACCTTCACCGCCACAAGCACCACCAGATTACATGCCGATGATGTATGCTATACTATTAGTTGGAATAATTGCTATAGTCATAAGCCTGATATCGCTGTTCAGGAAGCGATAGCACAATGATACAACAAACATGAAACTCAACCCCCATTTTTTTAGTCATGAATTTAGCAGAAGGAGCTGAAAAGGCTCTGGACAAGCAAAATAATAGCAGCTTTGTCTCATTAAAAGTTGCATTCTCTCTTTTCTCCTTCAGTTGTGTCTCCAGAGCCTCAGCAAATCTTTTCCCACTTAAAGAGTAGCTTCGAGCTGTAAATATTCTAAGTGCATTTTATTCACAAAGATGCGTTTAAGTCGGAAAAGTGTCAGTTGCATCGGCGTAGCCTTTTGCTAATCAAATGCCACATTTAGGTAGCATAGTCAATTCAACACTGCCGTGGGCATATGTTGTTTTTTGTTTGGAGAAATTTCGCTAGTCTTCTGCTGTTTTCTACTGCAAGACTGAACCATCAGTCAAGTAGTGTTGCAAGGAAAAACACCAAATAAGGAGAATTGAAAGATTAAGTAGCCCAAATTAAGAGAACACTATTTTCTTAAAAAAAGAAAGTATACAAAAGCTCTGAAGTATAACAACTTACTAAAAATGGACACTTTTTTAAAAAATAAAAAGAAAAGAGCAAGATTATTCTAGAATCTTTTCTATGGCTTCTTTTTCAACCTCGTCCGCCATCGGGATGCCTGTAACTCTGGAAGCTCTTTCAGACAAGCTCATCAAGTCATTTCTACTAAGCAAATCAAGCTTCCACCGTCTCGCACCTGCCATCAACTGTTTTAATCCAACACCAACACGATCCGTCAAGTACGTGTATAAGCCTATAGCTTCCAACGGAATTTCACTGAATCGCTTACCATATTTCGCTTTTAACTCGGGTGTTGCAATAAAGAATTTGTCTGGAGTGGCACCATATTTATCTGCGAATGCCTTTGGCAGTTTACCTTCTTGAGCCAGTTGTTTGAAGTAACTTGCTTTCATAACTGCAGTTATCGGCGAGCGACCCATAAGCACTGCCTTTATCAACGGAGTTTTTCCAAAGTTGCTGAGAGCAATAGCTTTGAAGATAGAGGTTTCCTCGATGAACCCGCCTGCAATCACCAAGTCTGGAACATGGCGTCCTTTATTTTTCAATATCTGTGCGCATCTGAGTACTATTGCTTCTAAGTAAACGGTTGGGATGCTCATTTCATCCATCATGGGCACGGGACTCATGCCTGTACCGCCGCCTGCGCCATCGAAGGATAACGCGTCAATTTTAGCTTCTGAAGCGAACTTCATAGTGTAAGCCACTGCTGAGGGCCTGTAGGCGCCTGTCTTGAGAAATACTCGCTTTGCACCCTGCTTTCTAAGCCACTCGATATCTTCAATGAAAGATTTTTCCTTCGGTATGCCTACTCTGCTGTGTCTTTCGAAAGTGTTAAACACGCCTTCCTTGAACGCTTGCTGCACTGTTGGATCTTCAGGATCTGGAATCACTATGTAGCCTCGTTTCTTAAGCAAAATGGCTTTTTCCAAGTTTCTTATACGCACTTCGCCACCGATGGCTTTCGCTCCTTGCCCCCATTTGCGCTCAATTATATTAACTTCCAGCTTGGACAATGCGTAAACGTCTACGCCTAGCCGCTGATCTTCGACGTTTGTTTGTATAATGATGTCACCGTATTTTCCATCCCAAAACTTCCTGAAAGCATCCACACGACGCTTGAGTTCTTTGGAATAGGTGACTTTGCCATTTTCTATTTTGGCTTCTGGATCCATGCCGACAACGTTTTCACCGATTGTTATAGATACACCTGAAAGCGCCGCACCAACGGCAAGTCCATCCCAGTTTACTCGTGCCACATCAGTTGAGCCAAAAGCACCGGTAAGTATTGGCAACTTTAGGGGCATACCGCCCACGGTGGTTTCTACGTTCACGTTTGGAAATATAGCCATATCCGAGTCTTCTTTGATGCCTTGAACCTCAAAGAGGCTGGCTTGAATGTTGAAGTGCGACCAATCCAAACCGTAGTCTTTAAGAGCACCTGCGGTGCTTGTTCCGAACTGAGCTGGTTCAGGATAAAGCGCCTCGCGACCTCTGAAAGCTGAAAGACTAATTTCACATAGTACCGGGCAGTCACGTATACATATCGGGCACATACCGCTGATTGAGCTTGTGTCTTTTACGCGTGTCATTGTCCCGACTGTTGATTTGCCATTTAGGTAGGAACTGTTCTTATGTACACGTTCACTCATCTTAACATCTCCGTCTTTTCAGTTGTACATTTTTTACTCTAGTTTTTGCGGGGAACTTGCACACTTGTCTATTTAATGCTATTCAACATTATTCATACGCTGGAAAACGCCATTAAACGAAATATAGGAAATATAGGAAAAATATGCAGCAGACACGTCGACCATCCCGCAGCTCATATAGATACTTCTTACACGACACCGAAACATCACCTAAACTACCACCCAAAACAGATATAATTCAAGCACACATATTTTTATGCATAGAAAAAGGAGGATCACTCTCTTGAGTTTTGAAATGTGGGCAGAAAAATACCGACCTAAACGCTTAGACGACATGGTTGACCAAAAAGAAATAGTAGAACGCCTAAAAAGTTTCGTTAAATCCCAAAACGTGCCCCACTGCATCTTCGCTGGTCCACCTGGCACAGGCAAAACAACAGCTGCGCTATGTTTAGCCCGCGACCTTTACGGTGAAGGCTATCGCGAGCATCTAATGGAGTTGAACGCCAGCGATGAACGAGGCATAAACATTGTCAGGGAAACTGTGAAAACCTTTGCGCGGGCACGTTCAATCGGTGCTATCCCGTTTAAGATTATGATTTTGGATGAGGCAGATAACATGACTTCAGATGCGCAGCAGGCCCTGCGCCGCACAATGGAGAGGTACACTGAAACCTGCCGCTTCATAATGTGCGCAAACTACAGTGGCAAAATAATTGAGCCTATTCAATCTCGATGCGCACCCTTCAGGTTTACTTTTCTGCCTCGAGAAGAACACGATAAATACATTAAGCACATCGCAGAGAGTGAACACGTTGTGCTGCTAGCTGACGGGTTAGATGCAATTTTTGAAGTTTGCGGCGGCGACTTGCGCAGGGCAATTAACACGCTGCAGGCAGCGGCATCCATGAATAAGCCAGTAGACGCCAAACTTGTTTACTCGATTACGGGAAAGGCAAGTCCCTCAGATGTACAGAAGATGCTATTAACAGCCATAAAAGGAAACTTCATTGAAGCTCGAACGCAACTGCGCGAGATGATCCAGAAGTATGGCGTAGCTGGCAGCGACATAATACGGCAGATACACACTGAGATCTTCAAAACTACAGAAATTCCTGAACCTTGGAAAATTAAACTAGCCACCATAGTAGGCGAAATAGATTACCGCCTAGTTGAAGGTGCAGACGAAGAGGTGCAGTTAAGTGCTTTACTAGCGCGGCTGGTTGAGGCAGCAAGTGAATTCAAGAAGTGAAAATACTTGTACGTCGCATGGACTGTAAAGTACAAGCCACGATCAGTGGCTGAGGTTGTCGGAAACACAGAAGCAATCCGCGCGTTCACTGAGTGGGTGAACGCTTGGAGCAAAGGTTTACCCAAAAAGCGAGCTGCGTTCTTGTATGGTCCGCCAGGCGTCGGGAAAACAGTAACCGTTGAAGCTCTAGCGCTCGATTTACGCGCCGAGCTTGTGGAGAAAAACGCAAGTGACTACAGGACAGAAGAAGCAGTAAATAGGTTTGCAGGTTTAGCTTCGCAGTATAGCTCGCTTTTCGGTGGAAAAAGGATAATTCTGCTTGACGAGTTGGATGGGTTAACAGGAAACGCTGACAAGGGCGGTGTAAAGGCAATTACGGATATCGTTAAAACAGCACGCTGCCCAATAGTGCTTATTGCTAATAATGCATATGACCCGCGATTCACAAATCTCCGCGCTTTCTGTTTACTTATCGAATTCAAAAAACCCGCCGTAGCAGAAGTTGCTAAACATCTGAAACGCATCTGTGACCTGGAAGGTATTGCAGCAGAGGAAAACGCTTTGAAGTTTATTGCGCAACGTTCAGAAGGCGATGTACGTTCAGCCGTGAATGACCTACAGGCCTTAGCTCAGGGAAAGCAGCGTTTAACATTTGAAGATGTCTCTTGGCTTGGCTACCGCGATAGACAAGACAACATTTTCGACATACTCAGAATGATTGTGTATAGCAGAACTTGCTCAGGAGCAAAACGTGCAGTAGATATGGCGGATATAGATTTGGACATGCTTTTCGAGTGGATCTACGAGAACGTTCCCGCACATTTGACTGACCCACATGATTTAGCACAAGCGATGGATGAACTATCGATGGCTGACGTTTACCGCGGCAGAATCCAGTCTACACAGGACTGGAGTTTTACACGGTACGTGATTGACCATATGACTGCAGGTGTAGCAATGGCGAGACAACGCTCAAAAATGCAAGGGTGGATTCCCTTCAAGTTTCCCAGTAGAATCCAGTCGTTGTCTCGCTCAAAAGCTGAACGCGCCACTCAACTCAGCATTGGAACCAAAATCAAACGTAGATGCCACATGTCGGCGGTGCAGGCAACTAAGGAAGTTTTGCCTTATCTTAAGATCATCTTCAAAAACAGCGTTGACATGGCCGCGGGTCTCGCAAAATGGTTTGATTTTGATGCGGAAATGGTTGAATACTTGGTTGGCAGTAAAGAAAAAGCTGGTAATATAATTGCACTTTTGAGTAGGACTGCTTAGTGGATTTTGCTGCCTTCCGCTATGTCCTTTTCAGGTTGCAGTAGCACAACGTTGCCAGCGTTGTCTTCAGCAGCAAAAATCATACATTGCGATTCCACGCCCATCATTGTGCGCCTTTGAAGGTTGAGGATGAATGCGGCTTTCTTGCCTACAAGCTCTTCAGGCTTATACCAGCGCAGTAGCCCCGCCACGGCTTGCCGTTTTTCTGTTCCAAAGTCCACCATCATGCGTATCAGGTTTCTGGAACCCGGAATCTGATTTGCCTCAATTATTTTGCCTACACGTAAATCCAACTTCTGAAAATCCTCAAATGAAATCTCCATCTTTCATACACCGTTAACTGCACTTCACACGGGCAAGGCTAATTAAACTTTCTCTAACCCAACTCGTCGACAAAGCCTTTGTCTTTCCAACTTAGCTAGGCAATGCGCCTGCCAGATCGGTTCAGGCATCCTACTGCGTCGAAAGCAGCGTCTTACAATTTGCATGGCAGTTTCCAAAGAGATTAGGTGGCCTACACTGACATAAACAGGTTTCTGCCCTTCATGCGTGGTAACCACAGCACCAATCACTTGCCCATTTTCCACCAAAAAGCCATTCATAATGTCGCCTGAAAGCCGACTCTTTGCCACGCCAACCGTAGGCTTGCTTATTGCCAACCCAAGATGACTTGCAAAACCACAACGATACGGATGTGCCACTCCTTGTCCGTCAACAAGTAAAACGTCTGGCTGTCGCTTCAGCCGTTTAATGCAGGCAACCGAAGGCGGCACCTCTCTGAAGGAAAGCAAAGTTGGCACGTACGGAAACCGCACCTTACAAGTGGCTGTTTGGACTTCCAAAGTCTCAAGTGTTTCATAGTCCAAAACTGCCGCGGCACCTACGGCTAAATCACCTGCATATGCCACATCAACACCTGCAACAAAGCTGATTTTATTTGGGAACCTGTCTTCTATTATTATCTTCTTTGACAAATACTTCTGTGCCTTATGGGCTTTAGAAATCGAAAACTTTCCTATAGCACCAGAAACGGCAGTCATTGGTTCAACCTTTACGTGACTACCGCTCACCTGGATGTGGCTGCTCAAAACGTTTCAGATAGTCCTCCAGCGATTTCCTGCGTACCTCCTGTGTTATGTCTCCACGCGTGGCTTCAATTATTTTTCGCGCAACATCACATTTGCGTCTAAGCCCGGGCACAAGCACATAGACCTCATCCATGCCCATAAGTTCAACGTATATTTCATCCATCAGTTCGAGACATTTCTCGCCTTTTTCCACATTACCTTCCCGCAGCGCATCTAACACCACACGCCGATACTCACCTATGGTGTCAGCTAAACCTAACACGTAATCCACGGCTGGAACGTTAATTTCCTGTGGCGTGACAAACCGTGACTCCTCTATTAACCGTAGGAATATGTTGGCTTCAGCATACTCCTGAAGTGCAGCACTAAACATACCGCCGTAAATGATCTCAGGATGACTATTCGCCAAGCCCTGTAGCCGTGCTATGGCTTCTACAGCACTCTTAAGCAGCGTTTTGGCTTCTTCCAGTTTTTTCTGATGAACGCGTAATATTGCCTGCTTAGAAAGACTCATGGCTTTAAGCATACCCTCTTGGGCAGCTTCCCGCACACTATCTTTCTGCAGGAGTTCTTCTTTCACGGTATTCAAAACAGTTTTCAGAGAATTCAAGCCTTTTCACCGCACCAGACTAGTATAAGATGCAACTTGATTATTTATTACCTTCTTAAAAATGAACCTTTAAAAACAGTCTGGAGCCTATCTGAGGAGCAACAAAAGAGTCAAGTTTGCGTCGCACCTAATAATACAATATAAAATCACGCAAGCCATGGGGCGCTTGGGAGTGAATCGCATTGGCAAAGGGTATTTTTCTCATTGTTTCAGCACCACTGATTTTCATTCTTAGCATGCTTTTCTTAGCAAATACACTGGTGAACCCCGTGGAAAGTTTGCCTTATGTAGCAGGTCAGCTTATCTGCTTTGTCATTGTGCCAACTATGCTCTTTTTCGGCATAGCAGTCTGTATCTTAGAACAGCACAAAAGAAAAGTCGAAAAAGCACTGCCAGTGGAAGCTCAAATTGAAAAACACAAAACATACCTACCAGCTTGGCTGGTTTGGCTGCGCAGACTCCTTGCGAGCAGTATTTTCGTTTGGATTCTAGTTGTAATTGCTCTTTTTGGTGTAAACGCCTTCCTAATGTTCGCGATTCATATTGCTGCCAGCCTCATTGTAGTTGCTTACGCGTTTTCCAAAAAGAGAGGCATGATCGGAACAGCCGCAACAGTGCTTATTTCTTCAAGCGTCCTTGCAAGCCTCGTCTATTTCCCTCTCATTTTGTTTTTTTGGCCCTATACCTCTTGGCATCCCAGAATTGATTGATGACTGGACAGCTGGACGTGACCCCTACGCTACTGAAAACATTCTTCTTGTAGTGCGGTCAGGTTTGATGCTTTCCACAGGTTTAGCGGTTTTCACAGCGTTTCTTTTAGGGCTGAAGCAACTACACAAGTTCGAAGCAAAGCGCATCACAAAAATCGTTACGGTATGCATTGTTTTGTTGCCAATTACTGCGATGTGCCTTTTGCCAACAGGTGAAGGCACAGCAGATCCCTCTGTAACTCATCCATGGGGAATTGGTGGAAACGGACGTTACCAACTTTCCGCGGACTTCAATACCTCGCGTATATACGAAAACGGGCAATGGGTGTACTCTTTGTATCTTTATAATCGTTGTTCAGAGAACACAACAATAGTGAAGATTTGGGCATGGCACGAAGTTGTAGAACCAATTCCCACTAGAGTAAAATTTAACGGAACAGGCATCTCAATTTCAACACAAGGCATACTATTTGAAACTGGCGCCTCAGGGGTTATAACGTTTGCAACAGCACAAGGGACATAACAGGATCACGTTGGTGTTGATCAATAAGTCGATAACTACTTTCAACTGGTGACTTTTATCATATGCTAATCATTGTACAGTGAAATTATTTTGACTAAGCGTTTGATTTTTGCTCTTTCAACCTTAAAATTGAAGGGTTACGTGCATTAATTTTACGCGTCTCAAAAAGATTAGGCGTTTCCGAAACGTATGGGTGCCTCACGTTTGCTTAACAATACAACACGGCTATCTGGGGACTCATCGATGATTCGGTAGCCCGTTCGCTCAGCCAATTGAGATGCAAATTGGTAAATCTCTCTGTGCGTAGGCATGGCGTCATAACCTAAACGCAGCGTGGAAAAACCAATATGCATGTACGCTTTAGCTTCAATATATGTGGGATTAGCCCTTTCAATAAGCTTTGCGTAGTCATCCAAACCAACCATGTTGCAACCTTTCGCCAACGTCATGCGGATTACGGTTGGGCAACTAAAACTTTGCAACAAATTAAGCGTCTCATTTAATCCAGCCCACGCATTGCGGATTTGTGGCCGGCAAACCTGCTTGTAAACTGACTCATTTGGAGCACAAACAGAAACATACAACTGTGTCGGTTCCTCAGTTAATGCTGCTAACTTACGCGGCAAAGTACCATTCGAAACCAAGAACGTCGTGAAACCCTTATTATGAAAAGCGCTGAGTAAACTGCCAAGCGGATCATAAAGCGTAGGCTCACCTGTCAAGCTGATAGCCACATGTTTCGGCGTTAAAGCTTCCTTGAGCTTCTGCATGTTCGCCATCGAGTTGCCTTTGTATCCACTTAGAATCCGCTCCTGCGCTTTCAAGCTGCCTTCCACAATATTTTCAGGCAAATCCCACCGTGGCAACTGCATCTCATTCCATGCAATTTGCAAGTCGCCATTCTGAGCACGCCAGCAAAACAAGCACTGCTGCGTGCAGTAAAAAAGCGCTGGCGACATTTGGACACACTGATGGCTCTTTATACCATAAAACTTCTGCTTGTAGCAGGCTCTATCATGAACCAGCGCTTCATAAAGCCACTTGCATCGTTTAACAGCCGAGTGGCTGCCAACGAAGTGATACCTCTGCCGCCGTAATGCCTGCAACAGCGATGCAGGAACCAAACTCTCCAAAACGCATCACAAACCATTACACGTGATATTTCAGAAAACACCACCAAAAACAATCTAATAAACAATTAGCCGCCACTACAGAACATTCTCCACACAAAACTTCATAACCAGCTCAAGCCCACTATGAGAAGGACTATATCTGCTCATGTGGATGAGTACAGAGAACTTTATCAACAACGAAAATAACCTTCAATTAGCGATATCAAATATGGAAAACTCCTGAAAAGTGGCTTAAGCTTTATGTAGTTGATATAGGATTTGTGAATATCCAACGTGCACGGCACATTTGTAATGCTGCTAAAGGTGAAATAGATGGCTGAAACGGCACCGGTAAAGGAGCCAATAAAAGCCTCCGAAATCGATCCAAAATTCAAATACGAAATAGCCAAGATGCATGGAGGCGAAAAACTTTTGCGCTGTTTCCAGTGTGGAACTTGCACATCTGATTGCCCCATAGCCAAGTATAGTGACACCTACAGGCCAAGGCAGATAATCCGCATGGCACAACTTGGATTGAAAAACCGCGTATTAAACAGTGATACACTATGGCTCTGCGCGGCATGTTTCACTTGCACTGACCGGTGTCCCCAAGGCGTGGAAGTAGCCAGCGTAATCCGTGTTCTACGCAATTTGGCAGCAGAAAAAGGCTGTGTACCACAGGTATTCAAGGATCAGGCAGCCAGCGTACTCGAGTCAGGTTACGCGTACAAAATCCCTGATTTACGCATCAAGAAACGTGAATCTCAGGGTTTACCTTCACTTCCGAAAGGAAATCCTGAGAGTATAAGAAAGACGCTTGAAGGCGTTAAATTCATTGAAAACCTAAAAGGTGGAATAAGTGGCCAGTAAATTCCTAATTTTCCTAGGATGTGCAATCCCTTATCGCGTATCAGCTTATGAAATTTCAGCTCGCAAAATTCTTGCAAAATTAGGCGTAGAACTCGTGGAAATGCCTGAGTTTAACTGTTGTGGACTCCCATTAGATCCTGTTAGCCACGAAACAATGCTAATTCTCGCCGCGAGAAACCTTGCCTTAGCAGAACGAGAAGGCTTAAACATTCTCACGTTATGCCCTGGCTGCGCAGGCACATTAAAGAAAGTAAACAAAATTTTAAAAGAAGATAAAACCTTAAGAGAACAGATCAACCTTCACCTCAAAGAAGCAGGATTGGAGTTTAAAGGAACAGTGACAGCAAAACACTTGCTTCAACTACTAAAAGAAGACGTAGGTATAGAAACAATACGAAAAGCCGTAACTAAGCCATTAACCAACCTTAAAGTGGCAGAACATAATGGTTGCCACATTCTGAGACCAAAAGAATACATAGGCTTTGACGACCCAGAAGACCCACAAACGTTAAAGGCCCTTATCGAAGCCACAGGTGCTGCATGCTTGGATTACATGGATGAAACAGAATGCTGCGGTGCACCAAGCGTTGGTGTAAGTGACAAAGTTGCGCTTCAACTTGCACGTGACAAACTAAGTCATATCAAAGCAGTTGGTGCACAGGCGCTAATTACTATATGCCCGTTCTGCCACATAATGTATGATACCAACGAGCTACGCATAGAGAAAATGTTTAACGAAACCTATGGTATACCAGTCCTGCATTACCCTCAACTGCTCGGCTTAGCAATGGGCATGACACCTGAAGAACTCGCATTCAACGAGTTGAGGGTTAACGCGTCTCAACTTATAAAACAAGCACAGAAAGGTGAAACAAAAAAATGAGCAAAAACAAGTTGAAAATAGCCTTTTACTGGGCTGCTAGTTGCGGCGGTTGCGAAATCGCCGTGTTAGATATAAACGAAAAAATCCTCGACGTTGTGCAAATAGCCGACATTGTGTTTTGGCCAGTAGCCATGGACATAAAATACAAAGATGTGGAAGCAATGCCTGACAAATACATCGACATCTGCTTCTTTAACGGGTCAATTCGCAACTCGGAACAGGAACACATGGCTAAACTATTACGCAAAAAAGCAAAAACACTTGTTGCTTTCGGTTCATGTGCCCACGAAGGCTGCATACCTGGACTTGCAAACTTGCATAACAAGAAAGAAATCTTTGAACAAGTCTATGTGAAAGACAAATCAAACATCAACCCGAAAAACGTGTATCCAAAAACTGAAACAACCGTAAAAGAAGGCACACTCAAAATCCCAGAATTCTACGACACTGTAAGAACCTTGGCGCAAACCGTTGAAGTAGACTATTACCTGCCAGGCTGCCCACCTCCAGTTAAACTAATCGCCAACGCAATAGACGCCATAGCAAGCGATACTCTGCCGCCTAAAGGTTCCGTGCTTGCACCGCAAAAAGCAGTATGTGATGAATGCCCCAGAAAACGAGAAAACAAAAAAATCAACAAAATCTACCGCGTCTACGAGAAAATACCTGAACCTGAAAAATGCTTACTGGAACAAGGCATAATCTGCATGGGACCTGCCACACGTAGCGGTTGCGGTGCACAATGCTTGAAAGTTGATATGCCCTGTACGGGCTGCGGTGGACCTGCACCAAACGTGCCAGAACAAGGCGCAGCGATGATAACAGCTTTAGCCGCAATACTTGGATATGAAGAGGATAAACTGTCTGAAAAAGACATTGAACAATTAATGAACCAGATTAAGGATCCAGTAGGCACATTTTACATGTATAGTTTACCAGCTTCAATAATGAAAAGGAAGGTGATTAAACAATGAAAGAAATACTAATAGACCCTATTACTCGACTTGAAGGACACGGCAACATTTCCATATTCCTAAACGACGCAGGTGAAGTGGAAAACGCATATCTTAAAATCCCAGAACTTAGAGGCTTCGAGAAATTCTGTATCGGGAGAAGAGCCGAGCTTATGCCGCAGTTGACGACAAGAATCTGCGGAGTCTGCCCCGTAGCACACCATTTCGCGTCAGTAAAAGCTTTAGACGCTGCGTTCAAAGCAGAGTTGCCTTCTCCAGCTAAAAAGCTCCGTGAACTCATGAACTGTGGATACTACATTTATGATCATACTCTGCATTTCTACTATTTAGGTGGACCAGACTTCGTTGTTGGTCCAGACGCGCCGCCAGCTAAGCGCAACATTCTAGGCGTCATTGAAAAGGCAGGTTTAGACGTAGCTAAAGAAGTTATTAAGCACAGAGCTTACGGACAAAAAATCACAGAGATTCTCGGCGGCAAAGCAACACACCCTGTATGCGCGTTGCCTGGAGGCGTATCAAAGCCGTTAAGTGAAGAGAACAGGCAAGAAATACTGAAGATGGCAACATCCTGCGTTGAATTCGCCAATTTCTCTCTAAAAATATTCTATGACATTGTCTTAGGCAACAGTGCATACCTTGAAATGATTAAAAGTGACGCGTACACGATGAAAACTTACTACATGGGCATGGTTGACAATAAGAATAAAGTTAACTTTTACGATGGAAAAATCCGTGTTGTGGATCCCAACGGAAGGGAATTCGTCAAGTTCGAAGCAAACGATTACTTAGAACATTTAGGCGAACACATTGAAGAATGGACTTATACAAAGTTTCCGTTCTTAAAGAAAATCGGCTGGAAAGGCTTTTCTTACGGTACAGACAGCGGCGTCTACCGCGTTGGACCTCTTGGAAGACTAAACGCTGCTGACGGCATGGCAACACCCCTCGCACAAGCAGAATATGAGGAAATGTATCGAACACTTGGTGGCAAACCTGTACATGGCACTTTAGCGTTCCATTGGGCACGTTTAATTGAACTGCTTTATGCTGCTGAGCGAGCTGTAGAACTTGCCAAAGACCCAGAAATCACAAGCACTAGCATACGCGGAAAGCTAGGCGAGCCAAGCGAAGGCGTAGGTGTAGTTGAAGCTGCACGTGGAACGCTGTACCACCATTACGTGCTGGACAAGGATGCGCTGGTTAAGGACGTTAACATGATAGTAGCTACAACCAATAATTACCCTGCTATCTGTATGTCCATCCGTGACGCTGCAAAAGGTTTGATTCACGGCGGCAAAGTGGATAACGGTGTTCTTAACAAAGTCGAAATGGCTTTTAGAGCTTATGACCCATGCTTTGGTTGCGCAACACACTTCGCTGTTGGACAGATGCCGCTGACTGTGAATATATATAACACTCGTAACGAACTTTTACACACACTTCAGCGGTAAACCTTTTTCCCTTCAATATTCTTATTTTTTTGTTTTAGTTGGCGTTTATAGTTGGCTAATGCAGAGAATAATTTAGAAAGCGCGTTGGCAAAATGGCTTACTGGTTCAACACGCATCGTCGTCGCTGGGATTGGCAATCCAATTCGTAGCGATGATTTTGTTGGTGTAAAAATTGTTCAAGATCTGCAGGGTAAAGTATCTGAAAAAGTCTATTTAATCGAGTGTGAAACCGTTCCAGAAAGTTTCATGCAGGAGATAGTTGATTTTAAGCCGAGCCACGTGATTCTTGTGGACGCTGCGGTTCTCGGGTTAAATACGGGCGAAGCCACACTTATTTTTCCAGAACAAATCGCAGAGTTTCCAGCAGTCACCACACACATGTTACCTCTTCGGGTTTTCTGCGACTACATTGTAGAGATGACAGGTGCAAAAATAGCCTTGTTATTGATAGAGCCAGAAAACATGGATTTCGGTGAACATCTGACTCCAACACTTAACAATGCATCTAAAACCATCGTAGAGATCTTGCTTAAACTACTTGGGGCCTGAGAAAGCCTGTTTATGTTTGTTAAGTATAAACTATTAATGCTGTTGATCAAATCAGGGCAAAAAACCCAGATTTAGCATTAAAAATGAATAAAAAGAAAAAGTCGAAATCATTTCTTTGCTTTTGCTTCTTGGAATAGCTTCTTTACAGCACCTATTCTTGCTTTCTGAGCTAATACATCGCTAGTTACAGTAGTTAACGCTTCTTCAGGACACCACTTTACACATTGCGGACCATCAGGCTTGTCTTTGCATAAATCGCAAACATAGACTATCTTGCTTTCAGGATGGAGCATGATTGCACCATAATCACAGGCTTCAATACACCAGCCGCAGCCATTACACTTGTCTCTGTCCACTATAATGGTACCCGTTTCCTCTGATTGCGTTAGTGCATCACGCGGGCAGGCAGCAACACAAGCTGGTTCCTCACAAAGTCTACAAGCCACGGCCATGTTAGCTATCTGGTTAACGCGCACAACACGTATGCGTGATTTCATCGGGTTAAAAGCTTTCTCTTTTGTCCAAGAACAAGCATACTCGCATATTTGGCAGCCTACACATTTATCTGGATCACAGGAAACAAACTTGCGCTCATGAATTTTTACCATCTTAGTTTAGACCTCCTGTTTGCTTTCGACTATGCTTAATGCGTCATCCATGCTTAGTTCCTTTAGCTTTTCTACTGTCGGTATGCCTTCCAAGGTCCAACCACGCGCTGTGTAATAATCATCCAGCAGCAAGTCCAATTCTTCCTGCGTTACCACCGCGCCTTTTACTGGGCCCTCATCTGGAATCGGCTGATTCATAACCTTCCACGGCAGAGTATCGTCTTTTCTACCCAAGCCTTCGCGTATGTTGATTAATCGGGCTAACGTGTTTATGCGTTCACCTGCTTTTTTCAATTCTTCAGGCGTCATATCGATACCTGTAACTAGAGTATAGAGCTTCGCCATATCCTGCATCTCCTTATAGTACGTGCCACGCGAGAACTTGCAGACTATAAAGGAGTCTATAAGGGCGTAAGTGTCTTCCATATCCCGCACCATTTTACCTCTGCCTTTCTCCGCCTTCAAACGATCAACTTTACCTTTAACATCAAAAGCATAAGCGCCATGCCTATTGTGATCTGCACCACGGAACGACACCGCAAAACCTAGAGCTGCCGTCTTTAAGCAACGCAGATCATAACCTGTCACTTCCAAACCTTTTATGTGCTGCGCTAGTTTCTCCGCGCCCTTGCCAATTTTCTGTGCTGCTATGCGCACGCCTTCGGCAAGCACATCGCCAATGCCTTCGCGCGTACCTATTTTTTCGAGAAGCTTAATAAGAGCTTCAGTGTTGCCAAACCGTGCGTCTATACCATCGAGCTCACCCTGCGATAAAATGCCTTGTTCATAACAGTCCATTGCGAAACCAACGATGACGCCTGCACTTATGGCGTCCATGCCGTAGTAATTGCATAGCTCCATACCTTTAATGATGGCATCAAGCTTATCTATACCGCAGTATGGTCCCAATGCCCAGAGCGTTTCATACTCCATTCTTGTCATCGTGCCTTTGTACGGGCCTTCAGGAACAACAGCTTCATGCTCACAACGCATCGCGCAGGAGCTGCAACCTATAATTTTCACTACGAATTTTTCATTTAACGTTTCGCCGCTGACCTTGTCAGCTGATTCAAAATGTGCATTATTGTAGTTGCGTGTTGGCATACAATGTAAAGCGTTGTGTACTAGAACATTTTCAGGTGTTCCTAAAGTGCGATATTTCTGTGTTGCTGGACCCTTCATTCGTTCATGGAACTCTTTAACCATGTCCATAAACTCATCAGGTTTAGCGGGAACAATGTCGCGTGTTCCGCGGACAGCGATAGCCTTGAGGTTTTTGGAGCCCATTACAGCGCCCATACCTGTCCGCCCAGCGGCACGTGTTTTCTCGTTTATTATGCATGCTATACGGCAGAGCTTTTCTCCTGCCATGCCTATTGACGCCACTCGCACATAATAGTCGCCTATTTCTTCTTTTATGACATCTTCAGTTTCAGCAGGAGATTTACCGATAAGATGAGATGCGTCCATCAGCTGCACAGAGTCGTCATCTATCCACAGGTAAACTGGCTTCTCTGACTTACCTGTTATAATAATCGCATCGTAGCCTGCTCGTTTCATTTCTGCACCGAAAGTGCCGTGTGCGACGGCTTCACCTATTCCAAAAGTGGCTGGTGACTTCGAAACAAAGGCGTGGCCATTTCCTGCTGTGGGAAACATTGTTCCCGATACTGGTCCAAGCGCCAGCACCAAAGGGTTTTCTGGGCTGAATGGATCTACACCTGGCTTAGAGTTGTCGAGCCATAGTTTCATTCCTAAACCTATGCCGCCAATGTATTTTCGAGCCATCTCAATGTTTAATGGTTCAACAAGGGTTTTTCCCGTGGTTAAGTCGACGCGAAGAATTCTACCCGCGTAACCGTACAAACTGTTGTTCCTCCATATACAGGGAATATTTAGTCAGAAGAAAACTATATTAACTTAATGGGTTTAATCGCATAGAATAAAGATGGAAACAAATATGGCGCTTACTTTTCATGACTAATTTATGTGATAAAAGAATTGGATTAAAAAGGGAGATAGCTGCTATTTGCTTTCAGCTTTTTTCTCTTTAGCCTCTTGGAATAAGCTTTTCACCGCTGACAATCTTGATTTCTGTGCAAGTTGCTGTGCTGATACAAAGCTTAACGCTTCTTCAGGACACCACTTTACACATTGCGGACCATCAGGTTGATCTTTGCAGCTGTTGCAGGTGAAAACCACTTTTTTCTCAGGGTGCATCATCATTGCGCCGAATTGGCAGGCACTTATGCACCATGCGCAACCGTTGCAGGCGCTTTCATCAACCAAGATTATCCCAGTGGCTTCTTCTTGGGATAAAGCGTCTCTTGGACACGCGGCTATGCATGCTGGATCTTCACAGTGGCGGCAAGTAACCGCTAAATTAGTGAGGGGCCCGATACGTAAAGCACGGATTCTTGATTTTGTTGGATTGTAGGTTTTCTCGTTAGTCATTGAGCACGCATATTCGCAGACTGTGCAGCCTATGCATTTTTCTGGGTCAGCGGTTACGAATTTTCTGTCTTGTGGTCGCACCAAGTTTATGCGCCTCCTTGCATAGCTTTTTCAACTATGTAAGCC
This sequence comes from Bathyarchaeia archaeon, assembly GCA_038826755.1. GTDB lineage: Archaea > Thermoproteota > Bathyarchaeia > Bathyarchaeales > Bathycorpusculaceae > JAWBOE01. The sequence goes on from JAWBOE010000002.1 coordinate 40,574, forward strand.
AAGTCTCCCAAACCGAGTTCTTGAAGTTTTTCAACAGTTGGCACGCCGTCTGCTGTCCAACCGCGCGCCGCGTAATAATCGTCTAAGCCGAGTTGGAATTCTTCTTCACTGACCACTGAACCTTTGGCTGGTCCCTCATCTGGCACTGGACAGTTCTTTATCTTCCATGGTAAGGTATCATATTTTCTTGTGCCTTTTCCTTCGCGAATGTTGAATAGTCTCGCGAGGTTTTCTATTCTGTCGCCAGCTTTAGCCATTTCCTCAGGTGTCATGGGTATGCCTGTAGCTAAGGTATAGTAGTTTGCTAGGTCTTTCCAGCCATCATAGTAGGTGCCTCTGGAAAACTTGCAGACTATGAGTGAATCGATGATGTTGTACATTTTGCTTTCGTCCACAATCATTTTGCCTCTGCCTTTTTCAATTTTGAAGCGATTTACTTTACCTTTTACGTCAGGCGAGTAAGCACCATTTCTCAGGTGGCAGGCGCCACGGAATGACACGCTAAAGCCTAAGGCGGCAGTTTTCAGTGTTCGAAGGTCATAGCCTGGCAGCTCTAAGCCTTTGATGTGGCAAGCGTATTTTTCAGCGCCGTTTCCGATTATTTCCGCTGCTCTAGCAACACCCTCAGCAAGCACATTGCCCAACCAGCCTTCGCGTTTGCCTATCTTGTGGATTATGGCTATTAACGCTTCAGCGTTTCCGAATCGCAGGTCTATGCCGTCGGTTTGTTCTTTGGTTAATATGCCGTGTTCATAGCAGTCCATTGCGAAGGCAACGACTACGCCTATGGATATGCCGTCCATGCCGTATTCGTTTACAATTCGCATGGCTTCGATAATTGCGTCCAATCGGTCTATTCCGCAGAGTGGCCCCATCGACCAGAGGCATTCGAATTCTAGGCGTGAAGTTGATCCTTGGTATGGTCCCTCAGGGACTACCGCGATGTGGTCGCAGCGCATGCCACATGTTGCGCAGCCGACGATTTTCTTAACGAAGTGTTCGTTTAAGTATTCGCCACTTACTTTTTGGGCGCCCTCGAATGTGGCATTGGTGAAGTTTCTTGTTGCCAACGCTGAAAGCGAGTTTAGCACTAAGACATTTTCTGGTGTGCCCAGCGTTTTGTATTTCTTCGTTGCAGGACCCTTCATTCGTTCATGAATCATTTTAACGAATTCTTTGAAACCGTCTAAATTTGCCACGTTTACATCGTTTGTTCCGCGAACCGCTACCGCCTTGAGGTTTTTGGAGCCCATTACAGCGCCCATACCTGTCCGCCCAATGGCGCGAAACTCATCGTTTATTATTGCTGCGAAGCGGCATAGTTTTTCGCCTGCCTCGCCGATTGCTGAAACTCGAATGTAAAAGTCGCCTAGTTCTTCTCTAATTGAGACGTCTGTTTCGTATGGGGATTTACCTTTCAAATGTTCAGCGTTCCTTATTTCCACTTTGTCGTCGTCAATCCACAGATACGATAGTTTGTCGGCTTTACCTGTAATTATAACTGCATCATAGCCTGCACGCTTCAGATCTGGCCCGAAGAAGCCATGGGCTTTGGCTTCGCCCACCCCGCCTGTCGCGGGAGATTTCGAGACCACGGCATAACCGTTTCCCGCAGTTGGACCCATTGTTCCGCTTAGTGGGCCTGTGACATAGATTAGTGGGTTATCAGGATCAAATGGGTCTGTGCCTGGTTTGGAGTTGTCCATGAGGAGGCGGATGCCTAAGCCTATGCCGCCAATGTAGTTTTTAGCCATTTCTTCGCTTAGTGGTTCCGTAGAAATTTGTCCTGTTGTGAGGTTTACACGGAGAATTTTGCCTGCGTAAGCAAACATGTTGTTCTTCTCCACATTTGTGCTTTGTTGGCTGATTAGTCTTATGTGGAAGGTATATTAATCTAATGGATATTTGCGTCAGAAATTGAAGGTTAAACTGCGAATTTAATGTACCATGTGGCGCTTCGCGTTAGGTTGCATCGTCGTTGATTGAAAAATTGCTTGGGTTAAGAAATGAATATATAACGTTTTTGACAACTGCTAATTATTGCGCATGTAGGCGGCTAAAGATGATGAAGGTAACAGTTGAATATTTAGGTTATATCAAACAGATTTTGGGCACAGCGCAGGGAGAAAGTGTAGAGCTTAAGGATAACGCTTTAGTCCGCGACTTGTTGGGTTTGCTGGCTGAAAAGCATGGTGAAGCCTTCAGAAAAGCTATTTATGAGCCAAATGGCTTGGACTTAAAGCCGCATTATATAGCGTCTGTAAATGGGCTATTGCTTAATCAACTCAGTGGGTTGGAAACTAAACTTAAAGATGGCGACCGTGTCATTTTGATGCCTGTTGTCACTGGTGGTTAAAAAGCAAAAACATTAAACGCTCCGTGAGCGGCATTCTGTAGCTTGTGAAGCACGATGAAACGAATAGATCGTTTAAGAATGGCTTTTTTGGAAAAAGGGTTAGATGGTTTTGCAGTGTTCAACTGGGCTAATTTATTATATTTGACTGGAACCTCAAGTGCAGCAGCATTGGTAATTCCACAGGACGGTGAATGTACGGTTTATGCTTATGGCGTCAATTACGAACAGGCAAAGGCTGAAGCAAAAGAATTCAGCGTTGAATTGATAAAGCGTGAAGAGAAACTGATGACGAAAGTTGCGGATAAAACCAAAATCTGCGGCATGAAAAACCTTGCAGTTGATGCCTTAGGAGTTGATGACTGGCGTGCCTTAGCTAAGCTTGTCAAGGGCTCAGTGAAACTTAAGGTTGCAGGGCAACTTTTGTGGCGGCTTCGCAAAGTGAAGGATGCTGAAGAGATAGCTTTGATGCGTAGGGCGGCTGAATTAACAAGTGAGGGCATGAAAGTAGCCTACGAGGTATTGGCACCTGGAATTCATGAGTATGAATTGGCGGCAGAAGTTGAGTACGCTATGCGCAAGCGAGGTTCAAATGGAACGGCGTTTGAAACTATTGTTGCTTCCGGTGCATCTTCAGCTTTTCCTCATGGTAGCTACGGCGAGAAATTAATTCGCGAAGGAGATTTAGTAGTTGTTGACGTGGGTGCAACTTTCAAGTTTTACCGTTCAGATATGACGCGGACATTGGTGGTAGGAGTACCCTCAGAAAAGCAGAAACGGCTTTACGAGTTGGTTAGGAGAGCACACGACAGAGCGTTTGAGGCAATTAAGGCAAATGCCAAAGCAAAAGAGATTGATGCAGCAGCGCGAACCATAATCGAAAACGCAGGCTATGGCGAGTTTTTCGTGCATGGTTTAGGTCACGGTGTTGGATTGGAAGTGCATGAGCCGCCAATGCTAAACCCGAGCAGTGCAGATGTGCTGGTAGCGGGCAATGTGGTTACGGATGAGCCGGGTATTTATCTTGCAGGTTACGGCGGCGTCCGTATCGAAGACACTGTGTTGGTGAATGAGACGGGCGCGGAAAAACTCACTTCTGCCGCATACGAATTAAGCGTTAAATAGCGTCAAGATTAAATAGGCTGTTTCATCTATTACTAATGTTGAGGGACGATTTTTGATGGATACGAAAGCCGTAATAATTATTGATATGTTAAATGATTTTGTTACTGGAAAAATCGCAGCTGAAAGATCCAAACGCATAATTCCAAACCTGAAAAAACTTGTTGAAGCTGCACGTAGAAGCAACATACCTGTTATTTACAGCAACGATGCACATTATCCTCAGGACGCGGAAGTTACCAAGAAATGGGGCAACCACGCCATTAAGGGCACAAAAGGGGCAGAGGTCATCCCTGAACTTCAGCCTACAGAGAAAGACTACGTTGTCGAGAAGCGAACTTACAGCGGTTTTTATGAGACAGGCCTAGATCCGCTTTTGCGCAGTTTATATAAAGGTGAAGGCGTGAAAACAGTTATCCTCGGCGGCTTGCATACTAACATGTGCGTAAGGCATACAGCAGCTGACGCGTTCTTTAGAGGCTACAACATCATAATCGCTGCTGATGGTTGTGAAGCTTTCACGGAAAGGGATCATGAAGAAGGACTAAAGTATTTGGAGTACGTTTATAATGCTAAAATAATGACTGTAGATGAAATAATCAGGGAATTCAAGTAAACTTGTAACACGGCTTGTACACTATTTCGTTTAGTCTATGGTGGTATTCCATAAATACACTTTCTGATATTTTTCTATAATATTGAACTTTGTATCTTCATAAACTATGTCTAATTCTAGACCATACTTCTGTATTAGCTTGTTCATGTTTTCCCAAATCAAAAGTGCCTTTTCATCTGCAGGCCATAAACCCCAAATGTTATCCTCGGGATGTCTCATGCCCCAACCGTAGTCCTTCGGAAGCACAAACGCCACCTTTCCCTCAATCTTCTCACTGTTTCTGCGTGGGTGCTCGTTAACGTAATCCCAGAATTGCTGCATAGCGATAAGGTGTTCATCTTGAAGTATTCCATAAGGATTTTTTTCAGGATAAGTTGGGTAATTGAACACAACAACGTATTTTGCTCCTGCACGGTAAGCGGCAATCATATCCTCCAAGATTTCAGCGCCACTTGCGAGATAAGGCGGCTCGTAATAAGTCCAAACAATTATAGCACCCCAATCTTTGTCTTGCGCGCTAGCTGCGCCACGGCATAACGCTATGTGCTGCATTGTATTATGGTTCCAGCCTAACTCCACAAAAACCGTGTCATAACCCGCCAAGTAATCAAACCAGTAAAGCGCGTAATCAGAAATAAACATGTGGATACCCTTCGCTTTTGCATCCGCTGTGCTCCTAAAAGAGGCTATGCGCGATACATAACAATCTGCAGCTTCACCGTAATCTACTGCCACAGTAACAGTTTTGTTTACCGGCGCATCGTCAATTTGCTTTCCGCCCAGCTCGTCCCGCAGATGCACTCCCAGAAAACTGTTATTCCACCGTTCTTTAGCCGCATCCAACCACGTTTGATGCCAAGGGTACATTACACGCGAAATAAGATCAAAAAACACGATAAACTTGAGCCCAGCTCCAGCAGCATAATCGCAAACTTCATTCAACGCCGTCTCGTTAGTCGCAATTTCCCAAGAATTAATCAGAAACAAGTTAGTAAAACCCTTCACCTTGTCAATCAAGATTTTTGCTTCTGCAGCGGTATTCTGACCGAAAGAAACACCAAAAAAGAATTCCTCATCAACACCAACGCCTTGCAGATAAAATGCCACAGCATAAGATAAACTAACAATAACAAGAACCCCAACAAGCAAAAGCACAACAGCACGCTTCATAGCGACACACACACAATCATAAACAACCTGAAAAATAAATGCTTCTCGCCCACTCAAAAACACTACGAACAGAAAACTTGGTGGGCCCGGGGCGATTCGAACACCCGACCAACAGGTTATGAGCCTGGCGCTCTAACCTGGCTGAGCTACGGGCCCACGCTACACACTGTTTATTATTGCTGTTTCCGAGAGAATTTAAACGTTTTCTGCGATTCTAACCTGCACACAACAGTTTTAGGCTCTTTGCTCATGTTTGAAAAGGATTAAATATCAGAACCAATATGAGGTAACTATCTGTAAGTGGGCATAGTTTTTTCTACACGTTAATTCTATCAATTAACGTTGCACTCTTTCATAGTGATACAGGTATTCCTGTGCGTATCCTGCGTATCTTCCGAAGTAATTTCTTCCAAATGTGTTTAACCGTTCATATTCAGCATTGCTTAACGATTTTTTGGTTGATATTTTTTGGATAAATCCTTTGGAGAAATATTCGGCATAATGAGTCACTATGGCGCGTTTTACCCAGACATCCACGGGAAACGCTTCAAGTTTCCCCAGCGAGAAAAGTAACACGCAGTCAGCGACTTTGGCGCCTACGCCAGAAAAACCAAGCAAAACTTTCTTTGAGTCTCTATAGCTCATTTTGCGCAAACTTTCCAAGTTGAATTCGCCTATACAAGCCTTCTTTGAAGTTTCAAGAACATATTTTGCTCTGTAACCTAGTCCACAAGCTTCCAACTCTTTCACACTTGCTTGTGCCAGTTTCTCCGCGACTGGAAACGTGTAAAAATCATGACCGTCAAATACTATGTGCTCGCCGAACTTTTCTGAAAGCTTAATTAGCATCTGCCGTATTGCCGCGATGCTCTTGTAAGTTGCGCAAATATAGGAGATGAGACATTCCCATGGATCTTGTCTAATTATGCGTAAACCCCAAAACGCTTTAAGAGCTGCTTCAATGTGTGCATCCTTGCTTATGGTGTTCACTACGCTTTGGTAATCGGCGTCTAAACTGAAATAGTGCTTAACAAACTCTTCGTCAACATTCACAAATTCCAGCTCTGTGTTTTTCTGTCTCACCTTAAAAGCCTTATCTACAGCAACACCATACCACCAGTCACGCTTCTTTTCCCATCTAAAGACTTGACCACAACACAACGTAACATCCAAATTAAACGGAATACCATCAAGCCTCACTTAGGCTGCCTCCAAAAACTGTTCAGGCTTAGGCACAGTTAATGGCAACCCTTTCCGCTGCCGCACTTCCTCAACAACCTTCAAAGCCAATTTTTCAGGTACCTTTTGCCAGCAGTTCAGCGTAGACTGCCAGAAGGCACGACCTGAAGTTGCAGATCGTAGTTCCGCAGCTAAACCAAAAGTCTCAGCAACTGGAACGTACGCCGTGATCACCGTGAAAAGCCCCTTCTGCTCAAAACCAGCAAGCTTCCCACGTCTACCGCTGAGAATCCGCTGGCACTCACCTGCTAACTCTGTTGGAACAGAAAACACTATTTTGTAAACTGGCTCAAGCAATACGGGCTGCGCCGATAAAACAGCGCCGAAAATCGCTTTTCCCACACCTCGCATAACCTCCACAGGACTACAATACTCTGATTTTTCGCTAAGCTGCATCTTCATCAAATTGACTTTCACATGTCTTAACGGTTCACCACACAACGGACCAGCTTTACAAGCATACTCAAACCCCGAAGTAACAGCGACAATTAACTTAGAAGCTTGAACTCCCTCTCCTGTGCAATCAATCAATATGTTCTTGCGCTGCTCATCAACTGCAACCACTTTCCCAGCAATCTTCAGTTCTGCACTTTCTAAAATGATCTTTGATATCTCTTCGCTCAAATGTTCCACCTGCACCACGAAACGATTCTGCCTATTAGGGCTTAACGCTGTGGCAAGCATACTTTTCTTAGTGACACTTTCGCTGTAAACAACCCTTGGCTGAGAAACCTCAATCTGTATCCCCTTAGCGCATTCACTTAGGCGTTTCAGGGCAATTTCGAGGTGCAACTCACCCATACCGCTTAACAGGTATTCGCCAGTTTCCCTGTTAACTTCAACATCAATATTCGGATCCTCAACATGAAGCTTCGCCAATGCTTCAAGCAGAAATGGCAAATCAACAGGATTCCTAGGCTCAACTGCCACCACCAACACAGGTTCTGAAACATATCGCACCCGCTCAAAAGGCACCATACCCACTGCATGCATCACGTCAACCAACGTTTCACCAGCCTCTACTTTCGCCAAGCCGCTTACCGCAATGATGTTACCCGCCATAGCTTGCGACAATTCTTCTCTAAAAGCACCCATGAAAACCGAAACCCTCTTAACAACGCCTTCGGTGCAAGTGTTAATTAGATGCACTCTGTCACCGTTTTTCAGTGTACCTGAAAACAAACGCCCAGTGGCAACTAATCCCTCATCAGGATATGATTGCACATTTGTTATACACATGACTGTGGCACCATTGTCATCACAGTTGCTCATTGCCTGCCCTTGCGCTGAGGACATGTTGCCTCTCCAGATTTTTTCTATCCGGTATTTTTGGGCTTCAAGTGGGTTTGGTATATGTCTAATGGTCATTTCCAGTATTGCAGTGTGAAGAGGTATTGTTTTTTGCAGTTTTTGCTGGTCTGTGTGCTTGTAGGCAGATACTATATCGGTGAATTTTAGGTTCTTCTGTCTAGCTATGCTTATTGTAAAGCCCCACCTGTGCAGAGCTGATCCAAATGCAACATTGTCTTTTGCGGCTTCTACTTTCCATTCGTCTTTGAATGGGGATTCTCCGTAGACTTCTATTAGATCGTTAAAATTGCTTATTATCCGCATGAACTTCTTCTGGATTTGCTCTGCACTTAGTTTAAGCTCATTAATTAGGCGATCGACTTTGTTTATGAAAAGCAGTGGGCGCACTCTTTCTTCGAGAGCTTGCCGAGTTACAGTTTCTGTTTGCGCCATTATCTCTTCCACCGCGTCTACAACAACTACTGCGCCATCTATAGCACGCAAAGCCCGAGTGACTTTACCTGTGAAGTCAACATGACCAGGTGTATCCACCAAGTTAATTATGAAGGTATCATCAGCAGCCTTGTACGGTAAAGTTATGTTTGCAGTTTTTATTGTTATTCCGCGTTTCTGTTCTTCCTCAAGATAATCGAGAACTCGAACTGAACCTTCCATTTTCGTCGAGATTAAACCAGCACCTGCCAACAACGAATCAGTCAACGTAGTCTTTCCGTGATCAATGTGAGCGATTATGCCTAAATTGCGAATCTGCTCTTTCCTGCTCATTAGTTTTAGAATTTCAGCAGTTTGTCGGAATCGAGGCATTCTTAATCAACTTGTGCCAAGGCTTATTTGAGCGGTTTGTTCTATTACCTTTATAATTCGCTTACATTTTACTTTGTTGTTAAAAATGGAAGGATTACACGTGAAAACTGCTGGCATAGTACCTATCGAAAATCTTGGGGAAGAACCTTATGCGTCGGTTCTCTGTTATCCACAGACAAACGGGACTGAACTGCAAGCGCGTTTGAAGGAATTGCAGGAACATAACATCACAGCATTAGAGTTTACTGGAGGAGCAAGTGTTTGTAACGTACCTGTTCTAGGCAAAGGTTTCGTGGGCGTAACGGTAGTCGCGCATTTACGAGAACAGCGAGTAGCACTGAAGATTCGGCGAGTAGACGCAGACAGAACAGGGTTGCAGCATGAAGCAGCTATGCTGGCTAAGGCCAACTTGATAAATGTAGGTCCTGAATTCATCAGTGCTAGCACTAATTTTCTTTTAATGCAGTTTGTTGATGGCATGTTGCTGCCAAAATGGCTAGAAATGAATAGAGAGAAAACACAGGTACGCCGTGTTTTGCGAGCGGTGCTGGAGCAGTGCTGGCAGCTGGATTCTGCAGGTTTGGATCATGGCGAGTTGGCTCGGGCACAGAAACACGTGATTGTTAGTAGAGTAAATGAACCGTATATTTTGGATTTCGAGTCTGCTAGCTCTAATAGGAGAACAGCAAATGTAACAGGTATGTGCCAGTATCTTTTTGTGGGCAGCAGCTATGTGGCGCGTTTAATAGCTGATGTACTTGGTGAAAGGTGCCGTGGAGAAATTATTGAAGCTTTGAGGCGTTACAAACGCAATAGAACACGCGAGAGTTTTTATCAGTTATTGCGGATTTGTTTTATCAAAAGCTAGGTTATTTATGGTGTTTACGTGTTTAAATGTATGATTGTTTATTGTAGCTTGCAGTAAAACGTAAAAATGAAATTATGCACTATTCGCAAATAAGCGCATAGAAATTTTTTTAAATGGATTAATACAAACTGTAACTTTTGCCCATGGTGTGGATCTATGTCTATTCGAAAAATTGTTTGGACACGCATGCTGATTGTGGGTTTCATAATTCTCATTGTAGGATTGATGTTTATGATTTTGGCTTTTTCAACAGGCTCTGACATGTTATTGTTGGCTTTTTATGGCATGGGTATGCTTACAATTGGGTTTGGCATTGCAGCGATTGTTTTTGCATTTGCGCTTAGACATGTTCAGAAAATGGATGAATTGCCGCCTCCACCACCGTAATAAATCGTATTAACGTAACTGTTGCTAAGGTTATTGCTTATTGGATTTTAAAGTAGGTGATTGATTTTCATCTTTTTTGAAGTAACATATTTCAATATCGTTGTTGAAACTTCGGCAAATTGAAATAGAGTTACTTAAAATGGAAGGCATAGAACTTCTGATACGCATGAAAGAGACGGTGCCTAAAAATGTGCAAGATAATACTGACAGGCTATCCGACCCTACAGAACGCTATAGCAGCTGTAAACGGGCATGCTCTGATGCGTACTTGTTGAAAACCGTTGATGTCAAAAAACTTTAACTATTCGCGTGCAACTGAAACTGCAGGAAGCAGAAAGAGTCTACACAGAAAAGTTGCAGAGTTCATTGAATCACGTGCCAAAGAAATAGGCACATAAGCTACTAAAACCGTTTCTTTGACGCTGAGAATTCATCATGAACTGTTAAGCAGCAACCTCAAGAAGCCTATTCTGCTTTAATGCTTCTCGTATCTCTAGCGCAATGCGTCGACCCATATACATATTTGAACCATACTTTAGATACGCATAGGGGGAAGTACCAATGCCCACGTTGGTTCCAGCCACGATACGCGCCGAAATCTCAAAAGTGTAAATCTTCAAATCATCCGTTATCACTGTCTCCAAACAGAACGGGCCAATAATACCTGGCGGCGCAAGCTCACGCGCCCGCTTATGCACGTTATCGCCCATACGCATCAGTTCAGGCAATAGTGATTCGCGGAGCACTATTGGAAAGTTGCCTACAATCGTATAAGTGGGGTTAACTCCGACCTCAAGCTGCTCGCTGGCAGGAATCTTGCCTATGGCGTCTACGGCAGACTCGTAACGTCTATCCACTGCAAGAAGCTCCACATCGTCTCCAATTATTGAGCTGAAGTAGCTTGGGTAAACGTTTACGCCCAATGCGTACTCCTGCAGATGAATCTTGTCCACGTCATCTTCGCTTAATAAACCGCGTGCGACCATCTCGCTGAATTTTTTACGGAAAGATTCAGGCGAATTAGCGAGGAAATAGCCTCTGCCGCCTTTTGCTCCAGGTAATTTTGCGATGACTAGGCGATCGATTTCGTCAGGCGACTTGAATGTTAATGGGAGTCTCAACCCTGCTTGTCGTAGCCACTCTTCTTGGGCTTTACGGTTAGCTTCCCAATGCAATAGTGCTCGGTTTCCGAACATTGGCACGTAAAGGCTGTTAGTTAGCTGTTCAGTACTCAAGTAAGCCGTGAAAGAGCCATGAGGGATCAAAATAGTGTTTAGTTTGCGCAGTTTTTCCTGAACTGCCTCGCTTAACAGTTCGGAGAAGTCTTTTACGAAGATCAATTCATCAACGAGCGGGAATTTACGGTACATTATGGCGTCCGGTTCTTTACAGATGCACACTGTGCGGAAGCCTTCTTCTTTTGCGCCTTTGAAAATGTTCAGAGATGAGTGGGAGCCTAAGGTGCCGATGGCTAACTTGTTCACGTCGTATTTGCTTATGATTTCTGCTATGTCGCTGCTTTTTATCATGTTACCACGTCTTCGAGCCTGTTTGCTTTTATGGCGCGTTTTATTTCCATGGCTACGCGTCGCCCAGGACCTACTTCCATGCCGTATTTGTATTTCATGTATGGTGATGTGGGTTCAACGCAGGGGCAGCCTGGTACGCGTGGGCTAACGTCGAAAACGTAGAATTCCAAGTTTTTGGTTATGGCGCCTTGGAGAGCGAATAAACCTATCATGCCTGGGGGATATTCTTTTTTGCAGGTTTCAACAAATTTTTCTGCAGTTTCGAAGACTTTTTCGATTTGGCTTTCGCGCATGGTGGCGCCCATGTGTCCAATTTCAATGTTCTGTGTGGGAATATTCAGCGCCAGTTGCTCTTGTGCAGGCAGATCTAATACGCCGTCAAGGTCTGTTTGGATTCGTCTGTCAAAGCCTAAAAGGTCGATTTCTCCTGTTAATGGCGACCAGAATAGGTTGGCGTTAAATTTGGCGCCGACCACGTATTCTTCGATGACTGCATGTTTTAGTGCTTCGCGTGTGATTATTCCTTGTTGTATGCGTTTTTCCGCGGTTTTCATGTACTCTTCGGGTGTGGAGGCATAGAAGAAGGCGCGTTCTATTGTGCGGGTTTTCTCGGGGACTTTGACGATTACTAGTCGATCAATATCTTTTGGTGATGTGAAGGTTTTTGGCGTGGCTATTCCTGCTTGCTGAAGCAGGTAAAGCTGGTTTCTCGGCGTGTTACGTTCTTCAGTTCGGAGCATGGCGCGGTTTCCCATAAGGGGCACAGTGAATTCTTTTTCTATGGCGTCGTAGCCAGCATACACCGAGAATGAGCGGTTGGGCACAAACACCGTATTTAACTCTTGCAGTTTCCTCACAATGTTGGGGTTCGTGATTTCTGCGAATCTGTCCAGCATTACGAAGTGATCGAAGAGGTTTCGGTAGTATTTTGTGTAAGTTTTATCTCTGCCTTTTTGGCAGACTACCACGGTTTCGAAGCCTTCTTGTTTTGCGCCTGAGGCTATCTCGAGTGCTGAATGTGAGCCTAATACGCCTATGCGTACGTGTGCAGGGTCATATTTGCGTGTTATTTCCTTTATTTTATCAGTTATCATTGTTTTTCACTCATGTATTGTTTGTAGTTTTTTATTACTTCTGCAAGTCGTGGTGCCTCAAACAGTTTGCGGCTGGTCAACTCATTGGTTGCTGCCAGATACATTTCACTGATTATTGTTTTTAGTTTTGGATCAAGCTTGGGTGGTTGTGCCTTACATAATGTTTTCCAGTCTTTTGTGCCGCTTGCTTCAGCCTGTTTTTTTGCGTTTTCCACGTGCAGATACCATTGGGTTTTCTTGTAGAATTGGCGGGCGACTTCTTTGCTTACGTGTATGCCTTCGTAGGTGAATCTGCATTCGTCTAGTGTTCCGACGACGTCTACGATCATGAGTTTTCTTTCTGGGTTGAAGGCTAATTCGATTTTTCCATCTTCATTGGTTAATCCGGCTTTTGCGGCTGTTTCGCTTATTATAGCGTTTACTTTGGTGAGAAGTTCTTTAACCTCGATTACTTCTTGATTTGTTAAGCCTGCAATTTCTGCGGCTTCTTTCCATGTCAAGTAACGATCGGTTTCTTCAAGTTTGGTGCTAACATCAAAAATCGGGTTTGCCAAGTGTTCGCCTGGTGTCGGGTAATGATCCAGTCCCAAATCTTGCAGCGTGACTTTTCCTTGTTCCAACCGTTTAAAGACTGATGAACCTTCTGGTAGACCGTTTCTGTAAATGATCTCAAGGGGAATCAGGTAGTTTTTCAGGTTTGGTGTGTATATGCTGTAGTCGTAGGCGAGTTTGCCCTGTGCCGTGCGTGCTGCTGGTCTGTAGACATTGACTAGGTTTACTTCCATTATGTTGGTTGGTTGTGTTAGTTCTTCGAGTTTGAGTGTTTTTTCTGTGTTGTCTACTAAGCCTCTGTAGTGCGTGTTTATGCCTTTTTCTTCTAGTTTTTCGAAGCAGTAGGCACCCATAATGCAGAGGGCTGCGCCTTTACCGTTTATGTGATCAGGCATTTCGCCCCAATCGAAGACCGAGTAGCGATCTGAGAAGTGGAATCTGCCTATGCCCATCGTGTTGGGGGTGGGTTTCTGGATTATTTCAAGATCTTTTACGCTTCCCATGTTTTATGCTCTGCCTTTAGTGTTGTATCAAGTGAGGCTATTATTCTTAAGCTTAGTGTTGTTTTATCCGAGGCAGCGTCGTAGTTTAGCGGCTTCCACTAGAGCCTGCTGTGCTTCTGTGTTTTCGTGTTGTATGTAGGCGATCATGAAGTTATTTACGAAGTTTTCGTGTCTTTTGTCAGTTAAGCTTCTTGGCCCAAGCTTGACGCCGAATGTTTCCTCGGCGGTTTTCAGGTCGTCTAAAATTCTTGCAAGCCCACTTTTTAGTTTTTCCTCGCTTATGCGTGCTCTTTCTGCTACTATCGCGTGGTTTTCCATTAGCATGTTTATGTTTTGCCATGCAAGGTGGCTGCCTGCGGTGTTAAGATCGTGTTTTAGGTTCACATAGTGCTTTTGGATAAGTTCCAGTTCGTTATTAGTTAGCTCGTCTAGGACTTTGCAACCTATGAATTCTGGGGGTATGCCGATCGAGTAGCATGCCGCTGTGAACGTGATGGCTCTTGGCAGGCTTGTTCCTGCTACGTTTCTGCTGTAGCCGAAGAGGCCTATGTGGAGTTTTCTGGCTCTTCGTGGTGGAACGTATGGTGCAATGCTGTTGATAAGTGGGGCTAGTTTTTCTATCGTGTCTTCGTAATTTTGCCGACATTTGTGCAGTATTTTTATGAGTAACGCTTCTTCGTGTGGTTCTATGGTTGGTGCTGTGCCGTTTGGAAGTTTATGGTTGAGGATTCTTATGCTTTCTTTAACTTGTTCAAGTGGATAGTCGTATCTGAAGGCGGATTGTACTGTAACTGTTGATAAGCCTCGGTATTCCTGTAGAAAATTGCTAATATTGTCAGGTGCCAAGTGTCCACGAAAAGGTTTTGATCCTGCACCGATTATTGGGTGAATGATAGTGTTTGTCGCGTTTTCTAGTTTTCTAAGTTTTGACAGCGCGATTTTGGCGAGCAAAACTGAACATAATAGCCCATAGTTCAGTGCAGGGTCTGAGCGGGCTAAGAAAACTCTTAGACTATTGAGTTTTGCTGCATCTATGTAAGGTCTAACTATTTGGTCGACGGTCAAGAGACTGTTGAAGTCCTCAACCAGAGGGATCACGCTGATTTTCTTGGGTTTGAAGCCGCCTACCCAGTCTTTAACTTTTAATGAGTCACATAACTCCACGTTTTCGTCTTCGATTATCACTTTCTTGTAGTAGTTGTTGAGCATTATGAGTTCTCTGCTCTCTGTTGTGAAGGGCAAAATCACTTCGAAAATGGGTACAGTTTCTTTTTGGTAGAAGGATGTTGCAACATCGCAGGCTACGGGAATGTTTTGAAGCGTTTCAACGAAAACTTTTTTCTCTACTGCTTCAATTCGAGGGTTAGGAATTCGGTACGTAAGGCGGACATCTTTGCCTATAACGTGTGTTGTGAAAAATTCTTTGTATTGGGTCAACAGTTTTCTTACGACGCGGGTATCCACGTCTTTACCCTCAGCGTCCCACATGACTTCGTGGCAGCCAAGCGTTTCATAGGCGAAGTACGCTTCGTAGATTTCAGCGTTACCATCGATTACTTCGTTATCGCTCCATTCAGGAATATTTACATTATCGGGATGCTGAGTTGACATTGTACGAGGGATTGTTTCTTCCTCAAGTTCAGTTTTCAAAGAGTAGCCTCACTAACGTTAACATTTAAGCAGAGAATCTGCCTTACATCAAAAAAGTGTTTGCCCTATTTTAACTTCTTGATAATCTCGTTGGCTGATTCGATTTCTCTCTTCTTCCCCAGTTGATAATCTATTACACGTTTTTCTAAGTCTTTGTCTTCAATCGCGAGAATTTTCGCCGCGGCAATTGCTGCACCTTCAGGCTCGATTGTAACAAGTGAGCCTATGCCACTGGGCACTCTTAACGAGGAGTAAATGTCTGCGCCTCCAAACTTTTCAGCGTAAGGTGGGCACGCAATGACAGGTTTTGGCGTGTTAGCGTCAACAAACGCGCTTAGGGCATTGGAGCGCCCAGCAACCGTGACGTAAACAACCCTTTCGCCCTCAAACTCTTTCAGGATAGTCAAAACTTTTTCAGGTGTCTTATGCGCGGAAGCAACCCGAAACTCGTAATTCACTCCTAAAATTTTGAGGCAATTGGATATTTCACGACAAAAATCCAAATCTTTATCTGAACCCATAATTATGACAGCTTTGCCCTTCATTTTCAACACTATAATTGCCTTAATTGGGAACTTACTAATTAACTTAAGGTTTAATGGACTTCCCAGCGCCAATGGTAAGTAAAAGCCGCTGCAATCTATTTCATCAAAACACTTATACAACAAAACAGCAACAACTACATATCTGTCACGGTATGAAGTGTGCTACCTTGAAAAATACAACCGCACATAAACTAAACAGTTCATATAGCGGCATAAATATGGTGATATAAACTCTCACAAACGCACTAGTTACCATATTTTAGCTTACTATGTAGGCTTTTTTGCCGTCTTTGCTGGTTTTCGGTATAGTCATCGTAAATTGTGCTCCTTTGCCATATGTGCCTGTCTCTTCTATCGTCCAGCCGTATGCTTCACAGATGCGTTTTATTAAGTATAATCCGTAGCCTGTGCCCTTTCCGAAGCCTTCCATAAAGAGGTTCTTCTTTGTTTCTTCTGGAATGCCAACACCGTTATCTTCGTAAATGAGTTTTAGCTGGTTCTCTTCCTGTTTGTAGTAGATTCGGATTTTGGTGGTTTTCTCGCCATATTTCAACGTGTTATCAATGAGGTTGTAGAATACTTGACGCAGCAGCGAATCTGCAAGAACTGTTAAGCCTTGGCATTCATTAGACAACTGCGCACCTTTTAGGTCTGAATATAATGAAGCTGCTTCGTTAACGTGTCTTGCCACGTCGATGTACGTTAATTCTTCTATGCCTACTTTTTCGTAGATGCGCTCGAACTCCAAGATGCGCAGGATTTGCTGTGTAGCGACCTCCATTTCTCGCAACTGCTCTAGAACTTCTGGGTTATCATTGAGCCGCTTTTTCAGTAGAAATAGCCTGCCATTTACAGCTGCAAGTTTATTTCGGATATCATGCCTAGTCAAGCTGCCGACTACATTAAGTTTCTCGTTGAGCTCTACGACCTTACAGATTGCGTCGTTTACAACCTCCTGCATCCACTTCTGTTCGCTTATGTCTGTGAAAACGTAGATAGTCCCGGTGAACTCGTCTTTTTCGTCAAGTATGGGTGCCATACTTATTATCGTAGAAAAAAGTGCTCCATCCTGACGTTTACCGATAAATTCGCCTGACCAATTTTCGCCAGCGCTTATTTTTTCAAGGATTTTAACCGCTTGCTCTTTGGTTTCTTCTGCAGTAGTAACATCAAAGATATTGTGGCCAAGCACTTCTGTTTCTTTCCAACCGAAAAGTTGTTCAGCAGCACGATTCCAATAAGTGATTTTACCAGCAATATCTGTAGCAACAACGGCTTGTCCCACAGCATTTAACAATCGCGCTTGAACATTGATCTTCTCCAACACTTTTTTGCTTTCTGTGACATCCCTGAATACTCCCCGAAGCATCTTTTTACCATTAACTTCAAACAGGTTAGCCCTTATCACAACATCTCGGATTTCGCCATTTTTAGTTATAATCTGATCTTCTGCATCCATCCTTTCTTTGCCCATGCGATATTCTAAAAATGTTTTACTGAAACCCCCTTGAAGTCTATGTTGCGGATGAAGGAAGCATTGATGCATACCAATTATCTCAGATTTATCCCTACCAACTAGCTTTGCTGCTGCCTCATTACAGTCAATAAGGATACCTGTATCGAAATCAGCAATGAAAATAGCATCACTACTCTCCTCAAACAGCTTCCGATACTTCTCCTCAGACTCCTTCAACACTTGCTCTGCCTTCAAGCGATCAGTGATATCACGTAAAGTAATCAACGTGCCAGAAACACAGCTTTTTTCATCAGTTAAAACCTTCACTGCACCCTCAACTGACACGTAGCTTCCATCAGAGCGCCTACAACGAAACGCCACTTTCCCGCCTGAAAGCGTCTCAACACCTCTCTTAATGATATCCTTTGTCTCCGTAAAATCATCTGTGTGAATAAGCTCGCAAATATAATTGCCAACAACATCACAGGGTGCATATCCTAAAACGCCTTTAACTGAAGAGCTGGCGTACGTAATGACCAAATTCGCATCAGTTAATATGAGCACATCCTGAATGTTTTCAGTTATCTGGCAAAGCAGATCTGCAGCTTCCTGCAGTTGCCGTTCTGTTCGCCGTCGTTCCACAGCACGCAAGATACTATGCGCCAACTCCGCATAAGTAGCTTCAGCTTCACATTGCTTATCAATGTACTGATCTACACCCGCGTTCAAAGCCTCAATTGCAATTTCCGCCGTACTCTTGCAAGTAAACAAAATAAAAGGAACCAAAATGCCTTCTCGACGCATCTCCCTAAAAAGCTCTAACCCGTTTTTACCAGGCATCTGATAATCAGCAACAACCACGTCATAATCCGCGCTTCGCAGTTTCGCCAAAGCTTCATCCGCAGACAAAGCGGTATCAACCTGAAACTCTCCTAACTCCATCAAGCAACCCGACGCAACCGCCAAAAAAGCAGCATCATTATCCACATGCAAAACTCTAACCTTTGATAAACTATAAGGACTAGCACCCCCAGACGAAGCAAGACCACTCATCTAAACCGAAACCTTTGACCAAACTATACTGTAACTACCATACAATATAAACACATAATAATTTAAAAACCATTACTAAACAGCTGTATGAATTAAAAATAAAAACTCTTAGCACCCGCAAAAAATAAAGACAACAAAGTGAGCAATTAGAGCCTATTCACCGAAACCAAACCCTCTCAATAATGAAAACCACTGCACACACTGCTTGGAAAATATCATCAGCATACCAGAAGATTTTAACTTACGAAACATATTAATCACTAAACCCACTGAAATACCCTGAACTGATCACTTTGGGGTAGTCGTCTAGCTTGGTTCAGGATACCAGCCTGGGGCGTTGGCGATCCTGGGTTCAAATCCCAGCTACCCCACCACAAATGCTAATGGCGCCTTTTCCAGCTACTTTCTCTTTATGAAGAGCTATATTAACTGAAACGTGCATAACAATACAAGTAAATCAAAGAGATCGTTGCTTCATTTGGCTAAAATAGCTTCTTTCTGAGGCTATCAAAAACGAAATACTCTAAAAAAATTAAATAACCACGAACACACAAAATAAAGCTCCATCATTTTAGCCATTGTTACTTGAAGTTGCCTAACGCGGTTTAGGAGCAGGCTTTGCTAATCGATATACTTAAAACGTTCACTGCAAAATCCTTTACAGGAGCTACAGCTCTTGTACAGCGAAGAAAAAATCTTAATGCAAGAAGCAGGCGTTAAAGCGCATGCTTCAGAATCTCCACCTACCATAGGATTAAAAGCAGGCGCCTTCGCCGATGTGGGCACGCTAATTTTGACTAATCGTCGACTTGTTTACGTCATGAAAGGCGGCGCTGCAAGATCGGCGGCTTGGGTACTAGGCGGCGCTTTTGCAGCGTTAGCTGTTGAGAAAACTGTTTCAAAAGCAGAAATAGACGAGTTAATGAAGTATCCGGGCAGTTACTTTATTCCCATTGAGGATATTACTGGTGTTAAGGCTGCACGGAAAATGGGTCAGGCTTACATTCGTGTGGATAACTGCACTCCAGGGCTAAAGCCGTCTTACTCGTTCGTTTTTGGGAGTGGGTGGTCCAAGAATGAGGAGTGGGTTAACGCAATCAACGCGGCGAGAGCTATGTTAAATTCGCTGCGGAATGCGCCGGCGAACGCTTTGCAAGCGCCGCTTCCGCCTCCACCGCAAGATTTTGTGCCGCCCAGGTGTCCTATGTGTGGTGGACCGTTGAGCTATATACAGCAATATCAGCGATGGTATTGCTATAGAGATCAGAAATATGTATAGAAATAAGTTTTCTTCGGTTAAAATGGGTTCCTGTGAATAACCTCCGCTTTTTTATCTTTTGGCTGAGTACACGGTTGTTAAGCGCTGTTACTGTCAGAGGACACCTCTAATGATTTAGCACTTTCAAGTGGCAGCTTATACGCTAACCCGGAGAACAGAGCCACCAACTTATCTCCTTTAGTAACTGGGATGCTATACAACGCGAAGGTTTTTCCCTCAGAAACCTTTGTTGCCTCAGCTGTAAGTACATCGCCCACAGAACTTGGCCTAAGAAAATTTATACTCACTTGAACCGCAACTGCTCGTTTATCGCCAAAATTTACTGCTTCGGCAAAAGCGCAGTCCGCCAACGAGAAAATTGCGCCGCCATGCGTAGCGCCAAGAAAATTAGTGTGCTTTCCAGCGACTTCCAATGCCACCTTCGCGTAGCCCTCTTTCACTTCAAGTACCCTGATGCCTAAAAGTTCCCTAAAACAATCTCGCTTCTTCACTGCGTCTTCACCACAGAAGGCTTGCCCCTGAGATAATCAAAGGCTCGACGAATAAACGAGGTCAAGCCCTTCGGAGCAAAAATAACCATAATGATCAACAGCAAGCCTAAGAACAACATCCGCAAGGGCGGTCCAACAGAGCTCACGTTAGGAAACAATGAACCCAGCAGTGAATGCAGCGTAGAATCTATTTTGTATAGGTAAGACTCGAGAGCAACAATGACAACCGAGCCGATTATCGGTCCTTCCAAGGTGCCTAAACCTCCAACAACGCAGATCATGAGCGGCAAGAACGAGTAGTAAGGCTCAAAAATTGAAATTTGGATATACTGTATTGACTGGGCGTAGAGCCCCCCTGCCAGACCCGCGAAGAAGGTGCTTATAACAAAAGCTATTAGCCGGTACTTTGCGGTGTTGATTCCACTCATTTTGGCTTCAAGCTCATTTCCATGTATAGCCTTGAATGCTAGACCTAATTTGGATTTCATTATGAGGTAAATCGCAAAAACTGAAAGCACAGCAAAAGAAAGCGTCAAGAAATAAAAGGGCACGCCACGCGCCACGATGAGTGGTACCCGAAAACCCATTATTCCACCAGTGAAAGCGTCAAATTGACTAACGAGGGTCACAGCAATAACTGAGAAGCCGAACGTGACCATGCCTAAAAACCAAGCCTTTAACCTAACACATGCCAACCCTATTAGAAAGCCAATAGCTGCGGAAAGCAAGCTGCCTGCGAATAGCCCAATTAACGGCGGAACGTCTAACTTGCTAACGAACAAAGCTGAAGCAAAACCGCCTATGCCTAAAAAGGCCGCATGCCCAAGGGAACCTTGTCCTGAAGAAGCCAATAGGTTCCAGCTTGAGGCATAAATCGTAAAGATTACCATGCGTGTCAAGACATTGCTGAGGACATAGTCGCTTATAAACAAAGGAAGAATAGCCGCAAAAGCTATTGCCGCTAGCGCATAGTAGAATTTTTGAGTACGCGATAGATCCACAAGTTCTTTTTTAATGAAGCCAAACAAGTCTACAAGCGTTGTTCTCACCGGTGTTACCATTTCATTCACCTTTTTCTCCAAAAAGCCCTGTAGGTCTAATCACAAGTACAATTATAAGCAAGGTAAACGCGATGGCATCTTGCCATATTCCACCCAGAAAATATACCGCTGTAGTTTCGGCTACACCATAGAGAAGACCACCAACTACGGCGCCAGGTATGCTTCCCAGTCCGCCTAGGATAATTATTGCAAAGGCTTTTATTGTAGGCAAGGCGCCTATTGTTGGATTAAACGGGAAAATTATGCCGTAGAGTGCTCCTGCAGCGCCTGCTAGGGCGGCGCCTAAAGCGAAAGTGAAGATATAGACTTTTTCGATGTTTATGCCCATTAGCATTGCGGTTTCGCTTTTTTGGCTTGTAGCTCGCATAGCTAGACCAATCTTGGTTCTTTTCATCAACAAGAAAACCGCAGTCAATATCACGATTACTACCAGTATGCCAAATAATCGATCGTATCCTATGGACACTTCACCCAGCGATAGTTTAAGCGATTCATAAGGGCTCGCGATCCGTTGGCTGTCGTTTCCCCACAAAAGTATTGCAGCATTCTCAAAGACGTAGATCAAACCTAAACTGACGAAAATTTCATTTAGCTTATCTGTGCCGAGGACTTTGCGGAAAGTAAACCGTTCAAGCACAACTCCTACTAAAGCTACCACGCCCATGGCCACCAAAATTGCTATGTACGCGTTCAAACCTAGAGCTGTCGAAGATGCAAAAGCCACGTATGCGCCTATCATTAGTAGTTGACCGTGGGCAAAATTGACGAGCTTCATTACGCCGAAGATAACGTTTAATCCAGCTGCCAAAAGTATGTATACACAGCCGTTGGCTACGCCCCAAAGTAACGTCTCAATTAAGCCTGCCGTGGTGAACATTTTGATTCAACCTCACCTATTTTCTCATTTAACTATTTAAAATATGCCGATTTACTCAAGAAAGAAAAAGGTTGTAGGTTAAGAAGCTCATGGGCTCCCAGGCTGATAGTTGGCAGGTAACACGAAATTCGCCTGCTTTAATGTGCCAACACCAGGTGCGGTTTCGGGATACACTATTACGGATCTGCATTCGCCTAGAGTTGCGTTCCACACGAGTTGCTCCACAAAGGTTACAGGTGCTATTTCATGGTAGTTTGTTCCAGTGCTGAATTGTATTTTGCCTGTTTCGGTCATTATTAACATTTGAGGCATAGCAGTCGCTTCCAGAGCGTCCCTCACTTTTGCTTTGTCAATTGTTCCTGCCCGTTCTATCGCATCTTTAGCTATGTAGAAAGCGTCATATGTGTCAGCGCCCATCATTCCAGGCACCGTATTATATTTTTTCTGGTAGTTAGTAACGTAGGTCTCTAACGCAGACAAGTAATATGGCGGTCCAGCGTACGGCGCAAATTTTGACTCTAGCAACTGCTTATCACCATAGTTCCCCAACAAAGTGTAGAACTGTGGGTCTTCACAGCACTCAACCGCAATGTAAACCGTATTTAATCCCACATCTCGTTGTCCTTCTTTAATAATTTCAGCAGTATTAGCAACGAAGTCCACCACGTACACTGCATCGGGTTTGGCAGCTTTAATCGCCGTTAGATCTGTCTGGAAAGTGGTGGCAGTTGTGGGGTAAGATCTTTCTGCGACAACTTCAATGGGCAAGTTATTGCTTGATATAAGTGACTTGCTGTCTGCTGCTACACCTTTTCCGAAAGCGTCATCGCGGTAAAGTATGGCCAGTCTGAGCTTTCTTGAGGAGTCAAATCCGTATTTGCTGTCAAGCAATGGTTTCATTTCTTCAGCGAAGAACTTGACCACTGTTTTGCTGTAGTCGCCTGTTGTTGTGCAGTAATGGAACATGTAACTCATTCCTTCAGCGTCGTCTATACGGCGTGTGTCTCCTTCAGGTAACCCACCATAGTTGCCTTGTGGGCCCCTTCGCGTAACGAGATTTGACGAGGCGCCAGTTATAATGTAGGGGACACGGTTTTCTATAGCAACAACTTGGTTGGCGAGTGTACCCGCACTTGTGTAACCGCCGATTAGAAGATCAACCTTGTCTTCTGTTACCGCCCGCGTAACAGGGCCGACTGCATTACCTGGAGTGTCATCCCCAGTGTCCACTATAACTAGTTCGATGGGTACTCTAGTGTGCCACTCGGCTACATACACGCCTCCAGCTGCGTTAATTTCTTCAACGGCCATTTTTGCTGCACGATCCATGTCTTGACCCTCAGCCTTCTGGTAACATGCAACTAAGCCTATTTTGATTGCACGCGCCTCAGCAGAAGGAGCAGGATTTATCTGCCAAACTACAACTGCAACAGCCACGACGATTATTACAACCAAAAGCAAACTGAGTATTTTTTTATTCATCAATTGTTTTCGTCTTCTCCTTTATTTTTTTGAATTGGACTCTTTTCCATTACTGCAAGCTATTGGTTAATAAAACTATCTAAATTTCACGCTTTCCATGCCAAGTTGAAAGGCTTTCAAATTTACTTCGATATATTTTTCTTTGAGGCGACTTACCATAGCCTTCTTTATGGACTCTTGTCGCACAGGATTTTCTGGAAGCGCTGACAAAGCACCCAGAAGAATAGTATTCACAACAAGTAGGTTCCCCAGCTTCTTAGCAATGTCAATTCCATCTATCGCGTAGGTAACATGTGCTTTTGCTTTTATCAGTTCTAGCAGTTGCTCTTGGCTTAAAGGCTTTGCTGAACATATAAAAGCTACGTTAGGCGGGATATACTTAGTGTTTACAATCACAGTACCTTTAGGCTTCAACAGGGGCAAGGTTCTTGCAGTTTCAAGCATTTCAAACCCAAGCACTACATCCGCTGTGCCATGCTCTATTAAAGGCGCATGAACCTTATCGCCGATCCTAACATGGGCAACTATTGTGCCACCACGTTGAGCCATCCCGTGAATTTCAGCCTTCGCAACATCAAAGCCATCCAGCAGTGCCGCCTCACAGAAAACATCACTAATAACAACCACGCCTTGTCCACCTATACCAGCAAAAATTATGTCCAGCTTCATCTACGCCGTGCTCCTTATCGCGTTAAAAGGGCATATTTGCTCGCAGACACCACAACCATAACATATGGTGGGATCAATCTCAGCGCGTTCCGCTGTGAGCGATATAGCGGGGCAACCGAAAGCTTCTGTGCATATGCCGCAGGCTTTGCATTCCTTCAGAACTTCCCTTGGTGATCCACGCTCAATTTTTAATGGGCAGGGTCTCTGCGCTATTATAACAGAGGGACCATAATAAGTCATAGTTTCCCTTAAAACTCGCATTGTGTTTTTGACATCGTAAGGATCGACAACCTGAACCTTCTCGATTCCAAGGCTTCTGGCAATATCTTCAAGTTTCACTGCTTTAGCAGCCTCGCCTAAAGCATTTTTACCAGAACCAGGTGTAGGCTGATGCCCTGTCATCGCTACTGCACGATTATCCAAGATAACCACACAAACATTTGCTCTGTTGTAAGCTATGTTCAGAAGCCCTGGCATACCAGCATGGAAAAACGTTGAGTCACCAATAACAGCAAAAACTTTGTCTTTTACACCAGCATGAACCATACCTGCCGCTTGCGAAATACCTGCACCCATACAAAGACAAGTGTGAACTGCATTAAGTGGCGGTAGACATCCAAGCGTATAGCAACCAATGTCTCCTGCGACTATTTTATCCGTTGTCTTTCCTCTAAGGCTTAATGCACCCTCAGGACACCATTGCACGCATTTAGGATTGCCTTGGCACGTGTCACATACAATTGCTTTTTGCGTGTCACGGTGCAAAGTTATTGCGCCATATTCGCACGCTTCCAAACACCAACCGCAACCATCGCATTTCTCTGTGTCAACAGTTATTACACCAATTTCGATGGACTGCTTCAACGCGTTTTTTGGACAGGCTGTTACACAAGGCGCTGCCTTACAGGTTCTACATGCCACGGCAGCATTAGAAAGTGAATCAAGCCTTAAAGCGCGGATTCTGGACTTAAGAGGATTGAAAACCTTCTCTTTCTCTAGAGAGCAGATGTATTCACATATATCACAGCCAACGCATTTCTCTGGTTTACATGCGACATATGGGTTAATAGTATTTAACGCGTAATAAAAAGCTCTATAGGGGCAACCAGGACATAGAACTGGTGGACGCGGTGGCAAAGCCAGTTCTTCTATTGAATGTGCCTTTTCGCATAAGCCTAGCTTTGCTAGTCCTGCTCTCAACAGGTCAGGTGTGAATTCTCCGATTTCGCTTAAGCCTAAACTGTCTTTGCCGAGGATTTCAACGCGTAAAAACTGCAAATTATTCTCAATATAAGGTCGCAACTCTTCTATTACAACTATTTTTTTGACTTTTGAAGCAAAATTTTTAACAAGATCTGCTGGAAAAGGGTAGACCCAGCCTAGTTTCAGCCATGAGAACTGGCTCACATCTAGAATTGACCTGGCGTAGTAGTAGCCTATTCCGCTCCCGATTATGCCGATTTCGCGCCTGTTATCTTCTATGACGTTAAACTTTGAGTTATTTGCAAGTGCCGCTGCTTGCATAAATTTCTCTTTCAGAACGCGGTGCTGTTTTATAGCATTTGAAGGCACCATGACCCAACGCGAAATGTTCTTGTCGAATTTCGCCATACGATTAATTTGTTGGATGTTCCCAATTTTCACTTTTGCCTTGCTGTGAGCGACGCGCGTAGTCAAGCGAACAATAACAGGCAACTGTAATTTCTCGCTTATTCCAAAGGCTTCACGCGTCATATCTAACGCTTCTTGTGGACTACCTGCGTCCAGCAAAGGCAAATTTGAATGCAAAGCGAAAAAACGCGTGTCTTGCTCATTTTGGCTACTATGCAACGCCGGATCATCGCAAACGGCGATAACTAATCCGCCTTCAGCGCCTGTGTAAGCCAGCGTCATCGCTGCATCAGCAGCCACGTTCAACCCAACATGTTTCATAGATACAAGCGCTCTGACACCTGCCATAGAGGCGCCTGCAGCCACTTCCGTAGCCACGATTTCGTTTACACTCCATTCCACATATATCCCCAGCGCTTTAGCCACTTCAGCAAGTGACTCCAAAATCTCCGTGGCCGGTGTGCCAGGGTAAGAAGTAGCTACTTTGACGTTGGCTTCCACCGCTCCTCTTGCAACAGCCTCATCTCCGTTAAGCAGCACATAACCGCCTGGTTTGCCGCCTGCAATCTTCGAATTCATGATAAAGAAGCCTTCAAATCTTACCTGCGCGTAGATCAATGACTCTCTTGGCTTTACCTTCAGTCCGCGGTATTTCACCGGGCCTTACTATTTCAATAATAGGTGAAAGCCCAATTACATTATGTATTTTTTCAAGGATTCGATTCTTTAATGCGTCTATATCCAACTGCGGCGTCTGCAAAGTTTTTTCGGCTAACTCCACTTTTATTGTGAACACATCCAGCGCCCCGGGCCTGTCAAGAATTATCTGATACTGTGAAGCTAACTCTGGAAAACTCATTAGCACGTATTCCACTTGTGAAGGAAACACGTTAACGCCACGTATGATTAACATGTCATCGGATCTACCACGCACACGCATCATTCGAGCATGCGTACGACCACAGGAGCAGACATCGGTTTCGACAACCGAAATGTCACGTGTTCTGTAACGGAGCATTGGCAGTCCAGTCTTCGTAAGCGCCGTAAATACCAATTCGCCTTCTTCGCCATCAGGCAACACTTCGCCCGTGTCCGGATCAATTGTCTCCACTAAGAAGTGATCTTCCCAAATGTGCAGTCCATGATGCTCAGGGCATTCTATTGAAACACCCGGTCCACATAGCTCTGTTAAGCCATACACGTCAAAAGCTTCGATGCACAGTTCACTTTCAATGCGCTCTCTTATTTTTTCTGACCAAGGCTCAGCGCCGAAAAGACCTATTCTAAGTTTTAGATCTTTCTTCGGGTTTACCCCTTCTTTAACCATTGTTTCCGCTAGGTAAACTGCAAAGCTTGGGGTACAGCATAACACGGTGGTGCCCAGGTCTTTCATGAGTTTTATTTGCCGTTGGGTCATTCCACCACCGACGGGGATTATGGCGGTTCCAATTTTTTGTGCACCATAATGAAAACCTAAACCACCTGTAAACAAACCGTAACCATACGCTATGTGCGTTACATCCTGTCTTCGCACTCCCGCGGTGTATAGTGTCCTTGCCATTAGTTCCTGCCAGACTTCCATGTCGCTTTGTGTATAAGCACCAATTATTGGATTGCCAGTTGTTCCACTTGAGGCGTGAATCTCAACAATCTCAGTGGGATCAACCGCGAGCATACCTAGCGGATAGTTGTCCCTTAAATCGTTCTTCACTGTGAAAGGTATTTTTTGTATGTCTTCCAGCGTTTTTATGTCGTCGGGAGAAACGCCTGCATTCTTGAATTTTTTCCTATAAAAAACAGAGTTTTCATAACAGAATTTCACTCGCTCTTTGAGCAAGTTGAACTGAATTTTTTTGAGTTCTGCGCGGGGCATTGTCTCGATTTTTTCATTCCAATATTTTCTGTCCATTAGACAACTTCTCCGTTAAATTCCCAAATATACTTCCTTTATGTGGCTGTTATTTAGCAGTTCTCTGCCTTCGCCTTCTATAATAATTTTGCCTTCTTCAATAACGTAACCTCTATGCGCTATGCTTAAGGACTCGCGGATGTTTTGCTCAACCAGCAAAATGGTCACACCGTCTTCATTGATTTTGTTTAACGTATCAAAAACTTTTTCAACGATTATTGGCGCTAGACCCATTGATGGCTCATCCAGTATTAAAAGTTCAGGATTTGACATGAGGCTTCTGCCTATGACCAACATTTGTTGCTCGCCGCCACTTAACGTCTGTGCCAAAAATTTCTCTTTTTTCCTAAGCACAGGAAATATCTGATAAACTTTTTCTTTTGACTCTTTAACTTTACTTTTGTCATTTACTGTGTAAGCACCCAAAAGCAGATTCTCATTCACAGTCATCCGTGGAAATATTTCTCTGCCTTCGGGAATCAAATTTATTCCTTTCTTGACGATTTCGTACGATGGTAACTTCTCTATGCGCTCGCCTTTAAAACAGATTGTTCCATTTTTCGGCGGCAACAAACCTGCGATGGTTTTTACCAGTGTGGTTTTGCCCGCGCCGTTGGGACCGATTATGCTGACTATTTCTTTTGCTCTTATTTTGAAGGATACATCACGCAGTATTTGGATCAGGCCGTAACCTGCTGAGACATCTTCAACTTCCAACATTTTTATTCCTCATCCAGCGAAAACCTTTTGCCTAAATATACACGGATAACGTCTTTATTATTGCATACTTCATTTGGGGGGCCTTCGCAGATTTTCTCGCCATGATGCAGTACGGTTACGCGGTCGCATAACCCCATGATTATGCGCATCACATGTTCAACCATTAGTACGGTTATTCCCTGCTTATTTACGAGTTTTACTAGGGCAATTGCTTCATCACATTCCTTAGGAGTTAGACCGGTGAGCAATTCATCCAAAAGAAGCAGCTTGGGCTTCGTTGCTAAGGCCCTTGCAAGCTGTACCCTTCTCAGTTCTATTACGTTCAAGTTCTTTGCAGGTATATCAAACTTATCTTCCTTTAATCCGACAAACCTCAGTAGTTCCTTAGCTTTATCAATGGGATCTTGCTTTTCTTTATTTGCAGCTCCAAAAGCCACTCCTACAAGTACATTCTCAAGGGTAGTCATTTCTGGAAATGACTGCACTGATTGTGATGTCTTCGCTATTCCCTTTGCACAAACAGAGTACGGTGGCAATTTCGATATATCTTCACCCATAAACAAAACTCTGCCCGAATCAGGCTTGTGTATACCGCTGATAACGTTCAGTAGCGTTGATTTTCCAGAACCATTAGGTCCAACAAGTCCGGCGATTTCATTTTTGTTTATAGTTAAGTTAACGTTTTTTAATGCTTGAACTCCGCCGAAGCCTTTTGAAACGTCAATGCAATGTAGCACTTAATAATCTCCGCCTTGTTAGAGAATGAAAGTGTTAGATCGTTGTAAATATAAATATTGTTTAATTTTTGGGTGTTTCAATTTTGATATAAATAACTGGCGTCATTTTTATCCAGCGTATTCTAAGATTGTTGCTAAAATGGTTGTGCTTTCTTTTGCATAGCCATTGTCAAAGAAGTACCAGTATGGCTCAAATTGGATGATTTCGGCTCCTGTGGTTTTAGCAGATAACGTGTGCTGAATTAATAGTGAAAGAGGCATGCTTAATGGGTCTGCGTTATTTCGTGTTGTCCAGTACCATGCTTGTACTGAAGCACCCCAATGCCGGAATCGGTCCTTTACATAAGTGAAGCCCGCATCAGGCTCAAGGTCGCCGCTGTTTGTGCTGAAAGCCACTGTTACTATGTCTTCAAATCCTGCTATGCAAGTTTGGAGTTGCTGAAAAGTGTTGTCGCCTGTTTTCCATTCCGTCCAGAACAGTTTTAACCCATGTGTGCGGCAGAAGTTGAGGATGCTTGTTACGTAATCGGTTGGGAAAGTGCGGTTATGCTCAATGTGCCAGCTTATGACTTCTGCAAACTTGAGCCATTTTATGTTCGCTACGGCTATTGCTGCTTCAATTTGCTCTGGTACAAGCATAGGTGTCGGATAGTCTTTTAGTCCTCCACAAAATACATCCAGCACCAATGATAAGCCGGTAGACCCGCCGAAATTTTCTTTTATCCAATTGAGTTCTTCAGTCCAGTTCTCATGTCCCTTATATTCAGGGTTTAATAGAACGGAGTACCCTGATTGGGTGAGGTTTAAAAGTTGGTTGTAGGTATAATTTGCATCGGGCAGGTGACCCCATTCGTAACCTTCGCCTTTTTCGCACACGTGAAAAACAAGGGTGGGTTTTTCAGTGACATTGTCGTTAGCCAAAGCGGTGAGCTTGTTCACCTGCACCTGTAACGTGGCGATTTGTGCTGTTGCGGTTTCAAGTTCACTTTGGAGGTTTGATATCTGCAATTTTGCTTCGTCCAGTTCAGATTGCAGATTTTCAACTTGCGATGTGAATGCTGTAATGTTGCTTTTTAGCCAAGTTCTCAACTGTTGATTTTGTTCTTGAGCTAATTCTAGTTGCGAAGTTTTATTTGCTACTTCTGAAGTCAATGAAGAAATTACATGGTCTTTTTCTTCTACTTGAGATTTCAAGTCGTTTATGTCTTGGGTGTAACTTGTTAAAACTATTATTAAACTAGCTGCGAGAATACCGCAGAGTAAAATGAGACTCACTATTGAAAGTTTTATATTAGATGTTACCTTTTTGTTCATAATTTTTCCCTCACTTAAAAGGTGGAGACTACGATTTTGGTTATTATGTCCGAGATTATAAATTAGTTGATAACTTAAGGTAATTTAAAGCGGTTTTTGAAGGTTGAGAGAAAGGAGTTGTATAACACTTAAATATTGTTCGAGGCTACTTTGATTGGGTGTTGCATATGCCTTTAAAGCAGGTTAGCGTCTTTTTGGACAATAGGCCGGGTTCACTTTCTGAAGTGATAAGTCACCTTGACAGGAACAAAATTAGAATTTTTGCGTTGTCAATAGCAGATGCAGGCGAGTACGGATTGGTTCGAATGATAACTGAAGATCCTGATAGAGCCGTAAAAATTCTTGAGGATGCGGATTTTAATCTTGCCAAATCAAAAAAGAACGTTGAGGTAATGGCCATTTTGGTAACAGAAAAAGACACTATATCTAAAATAACACAGTTGCTGAGTAAAAGCGGTTTGAACATTGAATATGCGTATTCATCAGCAGTTCATACTGATGGCAAAATTGCTTTAATACTGAGGGCTAGTGATGTCGAAAAGGCTGAAAAGGTCTTGAAGGAAAATGATATAGCCACATTGACTCTTACTGAAATTGAACAGCATTTTAGGTAGAGTTTTTTACAGCAATTTTTGATATCCACTGTAATAATTTTGTTACGGTGAGTTTTAAGAAGATTATTTGATGGTTAAGAGTTGGCTTTTTTATTCACCTTTTTTGATTCGCGGGATTGTTTATTAGTTATACCTAATTTGGACGTTTGTATGATTATTCATTAGAAATTTGTAACTTTATGTACATTTATTTTAATTTAATTGAGTAATGTTTATATAAATTTTGATTTACTGGGCATTTGAATTTACTCATATTGTCCTCAGAGGATGTTGAATGTGAGAAAAAGCAAGACAATTGATACAAGGCATATAGACACGCAATTAATTAATTTATTACAGGAAGATTGCCGCATTAGTTTTATTGATATTGCGAAAAAACTCGGTGTTTCCACTGCAACTGTATTTAATCATATTAAAAATTTAGAGGAAAGAGGACTTGTAAATAGGTACAGCGCTGTTGTAGATTCATGCAAATTGGGTTATGGTTTAGCGGTAGTAATACTGATGAAGATTGATGGTAAGCATATTACTGAGGTACAGAAGGAGGTAGCTACTTTTAAAAATGTTATGGCTGTCTACGAAGTCACTGGTGATTATGACGTCGTGGCCATTTGCAAATTCAGGCAGATTTCGGAACTAGATGTTTTTGTAAAAAATCTTCTTGCCATGCCCAATATAAGGCGAACTGTCACATATGTTATATTGAACGTTGCAAAAGAGGATTTCCGAATCCAGATAGAGACTTAAACCGCGAATAGATAAATGGAGTATGAGGTTAGCTTTGGAATGACTATAACGAGAATTACCGTTGCATTTGATAGAGCCACAGCAGAATTACTGGAAAAATTAAGCCGAGAGATGGATTTATCGCAAAGTGAAATCATGAGGCGAGCACTAAGATTTTATAATGAAAACAAAGTACTCACAGATCCCTCGATTAGGAAGAAGGCTTTTGCCTATATGGATTTGCTTCTTAGTGGTGAACATGTGATCCTAGATTTAGATCACTGGCTCCTTTTCCTAAATCTGATAGAAACATCGCCTGAACAGGAGAAGTTTTGGAAAGCCCATAGGGAAATTGCCCAATCACACAGGGAACAGTTAAAAAGCAGAATTCGCACTGCAGAAGAAATTTTGAACAGACTGGAAACTTGCAACTTCTTCAGAATTACAAAAAACTCTGATAAGGATTTTACCCTGATTTTGGGAGGAGAAGTTATGAAAAAATTTGTTAAAATCCTAATTGAGGAGTTCTTCTCAGCTATAGGTGTGAAAGCTGAAGTTAAGGAGAACTTATCTAAGTTAAATGTCACGATTAAGCCATAGTTATTAGATACATGTTTTCATGTTTGTCCCAAATTCTACAAAACTTTTTTTTTAGTTATTCATAAAAATTATGAACAAATCTCAACTATATTTATATTGTACCCCGTGCATTCAGTCATCAAAAAATTAAAAAGGTGAATAAATGTGAAAAAACCAACAGCACTCACATTAGAAGAGCTGCAACGCGAAAGAAAAATCGAGTGGATCGACATGGGCATAGAGGGACTAACAGACTTTATCCCAGGTTTACCTAAAGGCGACGCAATACTTGTAAGAGGCGAACCAGGCACAGGCAAAACGATCCTATGCCTCCAATTCATACACAAAGGCGCAGAGAAAGGCGAAAAATGCATATACATTACTACAGAAGAAACGCCACAGACAATAATGCGAACAGGCACAGAACTCTGGAGTGACTTCCCACAGCTTATTCAAAGCAAGCAGGTAGTAGTAGTGGATCTCTCAATAAGCGCAACGTATGCGAGCGATTACTCGCTAGTTAACAAGGAGGAAGCGGTTGAAATCCTAATGAGAGGGTTAGACGCGCAACCCGGTGCAGCGAGAATAGTTATGGATTCGCTATCATCACTCGAGCGCAGACTTGTAGATCCGACTGACTTCAGGGAGGTTTTCATGAAACTTTTGCTCGAAGTTAAGAAGCGGGGCGCAACAACAGTATTCACTGCAGAGGGCATACCCACTGAGCCAAACATCACAGAATACCTTGTAGACCACTTGATATACTTGGATTACCACAAGCACGACGTGATCTGGACTAGGGTATTCATCCTGCGCAAATCGAGAAGTTGCCCATTAAAGCCACAAATACTCAAATTGAACATTGAAAGTGGCGGCTTGTCTGTGGAAGAAATCCCAATCTCGTTGAAGCCTGTGTGGTTTGCTAGCAAGCTCTAGCGGTGAAAACAGATGTCAACACCTATGGATGACATATTTGCATCGATACAGCAGACATTCGTCGTTGGTTGGGCACCCGTTGCCATATTAATAATGGCTACAGCAGGGTTCGCTCTTCTCTACGCAGGGCTCGTGAGAAAGAAGAACGTTGCACACACAGTAATAATGCTGAACATCGGATGGACGCTTGCATTCGTTATGTACTTCCTGATAGGTTTCCCCATCGCCTATTATACTACTGACCCGATAATCGGGTTACCACAAATAGCGCCTACAATTGCAAACCCGCTGCCTGCTGCGTTATCGACAACAGGTGCTTACGGAATACCTGCAAGCCCCTTCGGATACGGTGATTTAGCACTGTGGTTTAAGATGGCAATGTTTGCCATAACTGCTGTTGCGATAATTCCAGGTGCCACTGCTGAACGCGACAAACTCTGGGGCTGGCTGATCGCTGCCGCTGTGGTCGTTGGGTTCTTGTACCCGGTAGTAGAGCACTGGGTATGGGGCGGCGGATGGCTTTCGCAAATAGGCTTTATAGACTACGCAGGTTCTGGTGTTGTTCACTTAACAGGCGGTATGCTAGCACTGTCAGCAGCTTACATAATTGGTCCTAGAACTGGAAAGTTCGGCGGCTTAAAAAAAGAGCCGAGAGCTTTCTTCGGGCATAGTCTGCCGTTGTCCACAATCGGCGCATGGCTACTCGTGTTCGGGTGGTTCGGATTCAACGTAGGCTCAAGTGTGGCAACAGATGCGAAGACGATTAACGTGGAATTAGCTTGGGTAGCAGTCACGACAGCAATGGCGATGGCAGGAGGACTATTCGGAGCAGCAGTAACTTCTAGGGGGCACGCATTAACATCCATGGCAGGTTTACTGGCTGGTGCCGTATCGATCTGTTCAGGCGCGGCAATTATGCACCCGCTATTCGCTTTCGTTACAGGATTGATTGCAGGCTTGATAATGACCTTTGTTCAAGGACTATTGGAATACAAATTCCACATTGACGACGCGGCAGTTTGCGTTCCAGTACATGCTGCATGTGGATTATGGGGGTTAATTGCCACGGGACTATTTGGCGCAACATTCCTAGGAGGTCACCCATTATACGCTGCAGCAACGCTTGGAGACTACTTAAGCCAAATAGGAATCCAAGTCGTTGGTGGACTATCGATAGTTGCGTGGACTGCAGTTACTGGCTTCGCGTTATTCTGGGTGATCAACAAAGCAGGGCTATTGAGAGCAAGGAAGGATGCAGAGCTATTCGGGTTAGATATCGCTGATCACAAGACGTATGCCTACCCTGAAGACATGATGGACAAAGATTTCCCGTGAGAGAATTTGAATAAAAAATGGTGGAGGAAGAAAAATGCAAGAACCAACTGAATCTACTATCGAAGATTTAAGTCGCTTGAAAAAGCGAGTACAAGAGCTCGAAGAGGAAGTAGCTAAACTCAAAATGAAAATCAGCGGCAGAAAATGGCTATAGCAATGCTTGATAAGGGGAAAGATGTAACATGAAAAAGATTGAAGCCGTGATCAAACCTGACATGTTCAGCTACGTCAAAGCTGCGTTAAGCAAAGCAGGATACCCAAGCCTAACAGCTTATGACGTGAAAGGACGGGGAACACAAAGCGGTGTAATTGAAACAGTTAACGGAAAAACTATACACGCGGACATCCTACCCAAGACAAAAATCGAAATAGTCGTTGATGACAGAGATGTCAAAGAAGTTATCGAGGTAATAATGAAAACTGCTAGAACAGGCACTATTGGTGATGGAAAAATCTTCGTATCTACAGTGGATGAAGTAATTCGCATAAGAACAGGAGAACGTGACAGCGCGGCTATATAGCAAACCCACTTGAATCCCCTGTTTTTTTATAAACAACTACTTTTTACAAAAAATATTATACCTACCTAAAGAATAGAAATCACACGCAAATTGCGAACCATACGATCAACAATCTCCGATTAGAGAAAAAATAAAAAAAGGAAATAGGAAAGAAATAGAGAATTGGAAAAGATAAATTATGAAAAACCATAAAAAAGCTTTCCTGCTTATAATCGGCATAGCTGTAGTAATTATAGCTTTTTCAATTTTTTTAATCGAACAACCACGCCGTGACTACGTAGTTGTTAATGTTTATCCCCATGATGAAAACGCCTTTACACAAGGATTAGTATACGAAAACGGCGTGTTATACGAAGGCACAGGGCTCTACGGAGCTTCTACACTACGTTGCGTTAAATTAGAAACAGGTGAAATACTACAAATACGCAGTCTTCCAGACAACTATTTCGGAGAAGGCATCACCATAGTAGGCGATAAAATAATCCAGATAACATGGAGAGAGCAAAAAGGTTTCGTCTACAACAAATACAATTTTAGTTTACTGGGCGAGTTCAATTATCCTACTGAAGGGTGGGGGATAACATACGATGGCTCTCGTCTTATAATGAGCGATGGAACAGCAAAATTGTATTTTCTAAACCCAGAAACCTTTGAGATAACTGGAGAAATCGAAGTACACGACGATAAGCCTGTAACCCTAATTAATGAATTGGAGTATGTTAACGGAAAAATCTTTGCCAACATATGGCTGGAAGAAAAAATCGCAGTTATCAACCCTCAAACTGGAAAAGTTGAAAGGTGGATAAACCTTAACGGCATTTATCAGATGGAAAACCAAGAGGCAGACAACGTGCTTAACGGCATCGCTTACGACGCAAAAAACGACAGACTTTTCGTAACTGGAAAGAGGTGGCCTAAACTCTTCGAGATAAAGCTGACCCCCTGAGGAGTATATGCTTCGTTTTTTAAGTAAAACTGGGAGATAGCGTATACAACTACCGGGTTTCAACTTTTCCTGCATGGAACAAGCGTGCATAGCGAGTTGTAGGCATTTTCTTTGCCTAGCTCAAATGCCTTAAGGTTTTGCTCGATAGTTTTAGCTGGAACGGCTTCAGCAATACTTTCTCGAATGAATTGTTCCTCAACAGGAAACACATCAAGTGCAGAAAGACAACCCAAGAAAACCGTGTTTTCAGTGTTAATGTTTCCACTTTCCCTAGCTAACCCTAGCGCGTCTATAACAGCAATATTCGGCGTCCAACTTCGCAACTTCGCAACGATATCATCTAACGTTACGTATTTTGCACCTTTGGTAGTTATGAGCTGGGAGGTTTCTATAGGTGGATGAATTATTCGCTTATTCATCAACACTACACCAGTTCTCTTTAAATACTCAACATACCGCAACGCTTCAATTGCCTCAAGAGCAACAAGTACATCTGCGTCACCATAGCCTATTAAAGGCGAAAGAACATCTTCACCAATCCTTAAATGTACAGAAACAGTGCCGCTTCGCTGTGAAAGCCCGTACATCTCGCCTGTTACAACCTTCTGGCCACTTTTGGCACAAGCGTTGCCTATAACAGCTGTCATCAGCACAAGACCTTGACCGCCTACGCCGCAAAGGAATATGTTGTGACTCATGATTTCACCTCGACACGCTTTATAGAGTGGAATGGACAAAGTTTGGAACAAACCGAACAACCGTCACAGATCTCAGGCGATATACGCGGTTGCTGGTCAACATCTATTTCATATGCCGGGCAATGAAATGTCCTTAAGCACATGTAAGGCTTCTTGCAAAGGTTCTTGTCAACGTAAAAAGGCACAATCGGTTCGCCCCTACGCCTTTTGTTTCTATCACCATAAAGTGCGCATTCCCTTCTGGAAATCACCACAGAAAGTCCATCAAAATCCAGAGCTTTTCTAAACACTTCAACATTATTCTTCACATCATAAGAGTCCACAACTTCCACAAACTCTACGCCAACAGCTCGGCAGATGTTTTCTATAGAAACTTTCTTGCCTTGTCTCCAGCCTGCTGTGAATTCTGTTGATGGATTAGACTGTTGACCAGTCATAGCTGTTACAGAATTATCAAGAATCAACAGCGTAAATTTGTTGCCGTTATGAACTGCATCTATAAGGGCAGGAATAGCCGCATGGTAAAAAGTTGAATCACCAACCACGGCAACAACACGCTCCTCGATCGCGTGAGACAAACCATTGGCAACACCGACAGATGCACCCATACATAACGAACTATCAGAGCGAGATATTGGCGGAAAAACCCACATCGAATAACAACCGATATCGTTTGCAAAAAAATGCTCTTGACCTTTAGCTGCTTGCATTTTGAGCGCATGATTAAGCGCAACGAATGTGGCTCTGTGAGGGCAACCTGCACAGAAAGTGGGATACCTATCTGGAAGCCCAACCTTAAGCGACGTTGCTTCCCGAATAATCGCTTCGTAATCAGGATAGGTTATACCGAGAGCAGAACCAATACCCTTGGCTACAACATTTGGATTGTATTCCCAAGCTTCAGAAAAATTGCCTGATGCCTTACCGAATATGGACAAATATGGATTTACATCCTTTGCAATTGCATATACCTCTTTTTCCAAGTAAGGAGACAGTTCCTCTATGACTATTACTTTTTTCAGATTTTTTATGAAGTTACCTACCAAATTTTTTGGGAGAGGATAAGTAGTACCAAGCTTCAATATGCTAACCTTGTTTTGTAAGTTCAACATTTTCAAGGCTTCTAAAACATAGAGATATGACACAGACGACGTGATCACACCAACATCGGAATCTGCAACTGTAGCGGCATTAAATTCTGAATGCTCAAACTCTTCAGCCAACTGCACTGCGCGCTCAAGCATCTTAAGCTTCTTTTGGCGCGCAACCTCGCCTAAAGTTGTAAACTCCTCTTTCAGAGTTTTCCACTTTACCTTCGTGAACGCAGTGTGTTCTAATGGTTCTAGCCGAACAAGGCCACTTTGGTGATTGACACGAGTTACAGTTCTGATAATCACAGGAACACGATATTTTTCGGAAAGTATGAAAGCTTTTTTTACCATGTCCTTTGCTTCTTGTGGGGAAGAAGGCTCAAACATAGGTATGTAAGCATTTGGAGCAAAAAAGCGTCCGTCCTCTTCAGACTGCGAAGAATGAGCATGAGGATCATCTGCAACAACAATTACCAACCCCCCTTTGACACCTGTATAACCTAAAACAAAAAGCGTGTCAGAAGCAACATTCATGCCGACACTTTTCATAGCTGTCAAGCTTCTTAAACCAGCAAAAGAAGCCCCAGCGCATATTTCTAATGCCACTTTCTCATTTGTGGCAATCTCCATCTGGTAATCAAAATACGATAGCGCGTCTGAAAACGTGTCCAGTATTTCCGAGGTCGGTGCCCCTGGATAGAATGCCACAACCTTGACGTCTGCTTCTAAAGCGCCTCTGACGATAGCTTCGTTACATAGCATAAAAGCAGTTTTTTGCTCTTTGGTTACAACATCTTTTAGTACCATGTAAATGATAATGACATTCAAATAGTATAAATCTTGTGTCTTAAATTATTTCTAAAGCAGAAATTTTGCTTTTATATGCACTTTCTTTGAAATGCTATGTATACCATAAATCGTTAGTTTTTTAACGCGGCTTACTGCCAAATACAGCCTATTGCTTTTTTAACCAGCAATAATTGCCCGCCATGAAAAGTATTAAAAAGAGATATCATTATCTAATGATGTGACATGCGTCCGGGGATGACTTAAGTGAACTTCACTTTTGTCTGCGATGTGATGATGGACCTAGGCGGTTCGATTCGACCAGCCATGTACTTAGCCACAGAGTTGCTTTCGAAGGGGCACAAAGTTTCCGTTATGGCGCCGATTATGACGAATAAAGTGGAAGAAGGCTTGCGAGAGAAAGAAATAGAACCTGTGAATTTGAATGCGAAGTTTGTTACTAAGAATCTTGGGCACTCGTTTTTATGGCTTGAGGCTTGGGCTAGAGAAGCTTTCTTTATGTTAAATTCAAGGCGAATTGACAATACCGGATACGTGCTTAATTTTTCACAGGTTATTTCTGCACCTTCTTTGGTGTGGTATTTGCAGGGACCTCCTTCAATCGCTTTAAAAGATGTGAGAAAGGAATATCCTGTTGGTTTTAGAATGGCATATAACGTTTTAAGAAACTTGATTGAGTATGCGGATAAGAAACTTGTTAGTCGGATGCGGGCGATTTCACAGTTTATTATTGCTAATTCCAAGTATTGTGCTTCGATGTACAAGAGTTTTGGTGTTAAAAGTGATGATTTAATTTATCCGCCTATTGACTGCCAAATATTTAAGCCTTCAACGGTTGCGCCTTCTGCGGATTACGTGCTCACATATTTTGGCAAGGAAACCAAAATTTCAGTAGTAAAGAAAGTGGCTGATAAGGGGGTTAAGCTTAAGGCTTTTGGCGCTAAAATAAAATTTCTTGATAGTGAAATCGTGGGGCATCCTAACATTGAGTTTTTGGGGAAAATATCAAACAGGGAACTTGTAGATGCTTATTCTAACGCGCTTTTCACGTTGTTTCCATTTACTCACGAACCGTTTGGTTACGTGCCTCTTGAAAGTATGGCTTGTGGAACACCAGCGTTAACCTTCAATCTGCAAGGTCCTAGCGAATACGTAGTTGACGGGTCTACAGGGTGGCTTGCATGTTCCGATGATGATCTTGTTGATAAAGCTGCGAAATTGTGGAAAGGGGGTTATCCGTCTGCTATGCGGCAAAGATGTGTTAAAGAAGCAGTGAAATTTGATAGAAAATTCTATGTTGATAAGTGGATTAAAATTTTAAATTTCTTGTGTGAAGAACAAGTTTAACGTTAATCAATTTCAGGTACAGGCGCTGAGGAAGTGGGATCTTAAGGATTCTTCAGTTGATTAGCGAGAAACCACCAGTTAAAAGTGGGTTCGCACGCGTCATTGGAAGGCTTGCTGATGAGCTTGAACTGCTTGGGCATGAAGTTGATGTTTTGTCAGCTTATGACTGCAAATTCAAAGCTATTGGCGAAATTAAGCTTGTTTTAGACATAAGAGACATAAATAAGCATATGAAAAACCATTACGACATCGTAAACATTCATGGACACACACCTACGTTTTCGGACAGACTATTATTGAAGACGAAACTGTCAGGCAAGAGAGTTGTATACACGTTTCACTGCTTTGCTAACTACTATTTTAAGCCATTAACTTTTGTATATAACAGCATATTCAACACCTTGCTCCTCAAGCTTGCAGATGCTGTTGTAGTTAGTTCTAAATCGTACCATGAAGTTCTTCGTGGATGCAAAAAAAAGTATGTGGTACCTTGGGGTGTAGACTTTGACAAGTTTTCAGGCAGTAGAACACCACACGAAGAGTACAGACTACTGTTTGTGGGACAATTGCGACCTTATAAGGGGTTAAATGTCCTTCTCCAAGCTATTAAAGGCACTAACGTTATGTTGAGCGTGGTTGGTGATGGCCCTGATAGGGCAAGATACGAAGCCTTTGCAGGGAAATTAAAGATTAAGAACGTGCATTTTTATGGCGCTGTCTCGGACGATGTTTTAAGACAGCTTTATCTTGCCAGCGACGTGTTAGTTCTTCCAAGCGTGAGTTTGAATGAAGCTTTTGGCCTAGTGACTTTAGAAGCAGCAGCGGCAGGCTGCGTAGTTGTAGCTTCAGATTTATTAGGTGTAAGAGACGTCGTCGGGAAGTTTGGCTTGCTGGTTAAACCAAATGACGCTAAAGAGCTTAGAGAAACCATATTGAGCCTAAGAGACGATGTTACTAGAGCGAGGTACACGATTAAAGGAAAAACCGTTGCAAGAGAATATAGTTGGCAGAGGACAGCACAGGAATACTCAAGGATATATGAAACAATAGCGAAGAGATAAAAGTATTATTAAGCCCATATTGCAAGGACAATGATATATGGGTGAAAGAGGAAGAAGTTGCAGTTGCGAAGGTTATTATCTTTAAATGCGTTCATTACACGAAAACTCTTAAATTTGACCGTTAAGTAACTGAATCAGGTTTCGGCTATGACTAGCAATAACAAGCTTCAAATTCTAAGTTATGATGAACAAGAGAAAGTATTCACTGTAAAATCCTCTGTTACTGGCCATACTTGTAAAGTAGCGGATACCTTTGCCGAGATGTTTCCTTTATGGGTATCACGGGTATTAATTACAGCTGAAAATGAGAAGTGGGCGTTAACCGCGGGAAATGTAACTACTGGTTTCGCTACAAGCGTTATTATGGCACCTGCTGAGGCGGCAATTGAGCGTGCCGTATCTGCTACTGAAACGCCCGACAGGCGTCCAGGTGTGCTAGTTCAAATTTACAATCGTGACCGTTTCACGTTGAAACATCAGCTTATGGAGCGTATTGGCCAGTGTGTCATGACTTGCCCGACTACTGCAGCGTTTAATGGTTTAACCACAGCGAAAAGAGTGTTGAAGGTTGGCAGCAGTTTGCGGTATTTCGGTGATGGTTTTCAGAAAAAGACCGTTGTTGGCTCGCGTAAGTGCTGGAAGATTCCTGTAATGGAAGGTAACTTTATTGTGGAGGATGGTTTCGGCGCACAGGAAGGCGTGGCAGGTGGTAACTTTATGATTTTTGCTGAAACGCAGCAGGCTGCTTTAAGTGCGGCTGAAGCTGCAGCTGAGGCTATTCGCACTTGTGCACTGGATGTTATTATGCCGTTTCCTGGTGGTATTTGCCGTGCAGGCAGTAAGGCAGGTTCGCTTAAATATAAAATGAAGGCTTCGACTAATCACCCGTATTGTCCAACGTTGAAGGGACTCGTGCCTGATTCTGTGGTGCCTGATGGTGTGCAATGCGTGTATGAGATTGTGGTTAATGGTTTGTCGCTTGAGGCTGTTAAAAACGCAATGAAGGCGGGTATAGTGGCAGCGGCGAGCACATCAGGCGTGGTAAAGATTTCTGCAGGTAACTATGGCGGCAAGCTTGGTCCGTATAAGGCGTTTTTGAAGGATTTGTTAGAGGCTTAACGGTTTTAACGCAACAACTTTTATTTTATTCGTTATAACGTAGATTATGCTATCAAATGGGTTGCAGTGAGAACAGTTGAGTACAGCAACAAAGAAGACATCTTTAGAGTTGTTCAGGCTTCGGAAAATGCTGAATTTGCTTGCCAGCAAAGAAGGGAGCCACACGGAGTTAATTTCGTTGTATATTCCGCCTGGTAAGCAAATCAGTGATGTGGTTAATATGCTTAGGGACGAGTATGGCACGGCCAGCAACATTAAGTCCACTACTACACGTAAAAACGTACAAGACGCTATTGTAAGGGTGCAGCAGCGGCTTAAGTTATTTAAAGATTCAGGGGAGAATGGCTTGGTAATTTTCGCGGGTGCTATTCCCCAAGAAGGCGGTGGACCTGGAAGCGAGCGAATGGAAACTTACGTGATTGTTCCGCCTGAACCGATTAAAATTTACCTG
Organism: Bathyarchaeia archaeon; assembly: GCA_038826755.1. GTDB lineage: Archaea > Thermoproteota > Bathyarchaeia > Bathyarchaeales > Bathycorpusculaceae > JAWBOE01. Next base: position 83,207 of record JAWBOE010000002.1, read on the forward strand.
TATAGGTGTGACTCGCGATTTCACACGGAGCATTTGCAAGAGATGCTTCGTGAGAAGGAAACTTATGGGATCTTGCTTATTGATGCTTCAGGAGCTACGATTGCAACGTTGCAGGGCAAGCGGTTGGACATCGTACGGCAGATGCAGTCAGGTGTTGCAGGTAAAACTCGTGCTGGCGGACAGTCTGCTCGGCGTTATGAGCGGTTGCGGGATATGCAGCTTAACGAGTATTTTACGCGTGTGGGACAGCATGCTAATGAGATTTTTTTGCCGATTGAAAACTTGAAGGGCATCATTATTGCTGGTCCTGGTCCGACGAAGTATGATTTTGAAAAGGGTGATTACTTGAATTATATGTTGAAGAATAAGATTATTGACACTATTGACACGGCTTATGTGGAAGAGCAAGGCGTGAAAGAAGTTGTTGATAAGGCACCGGAGATTATGCGGAAAGTACGTTATATTGAGGAGAAGCAGATTATGCAGCAGTTCCTATACGAGGTTGGTCATGATTCGGGCATGATTACTTATGGTGAAGCAGAAGTACGCAGGGCTCTAGAGTCAGGTGCTGTTCGGACTTTGCTTATTTCTGAAGCTGTGGATTTGCAGCGGGTCACCGTTAAATGCGGTGCATGTGGCTACCAAGAGCAACACACAGTAAAAATATCAGTGCTTATAAATTTTGAGCAAGGATTAGTAGGTAAGCCCTGTCCAAAGTGTCAAGCACCATCTTTGGCTGTGGCAGATAAAATGGATATTGTAGATGATTTGGCGCAAATTGCTGAATATAGCAACACAGACGTAGAGATTATTTCAAGCGAAACTGAAGAAGGCCAAATGCTTAAGAACGCATTTGGTGGAATAGCCGCCATATTAAGGTTCAAATCCCAGTAATGGTCACCATTACTGAAGCTTTCGTAGGCAATTGGTAGAAATAAAAACAAAACTCGTAGTTGCTACTATGTGCACGCAGCTACTTCATTGCATGGTTAGGCTTTTTGACGACTTGACTTTGAAAGCTAGTTTTATCTAGGATGAGAAATACCACCGACACGGTTTAGCACTCCTACCTTTACTTAGGCTTATATATGTGTTGTTTTGGATCTGGCAGGACACACTACACTTTCAGGGATAATACAAAGAGGCAAGTGAAAAGATAACTACTCGACACCATCCTTTCAAAGTCACGTTTTGACACTGTAAAAGCTAAAGTCAGATTGAGATGGGTAATAACTAATACGTAGCTTTCCACTGACTTCAAGCAGCTCAGCATTTTATTTGTCTTAACTGATACCGCAAAAGCACGATAAAATTTGGGTTGAGACGTAGATATTCGAATCAGGCAATTAGCATGCTGAAGGAGTCGCTGTGAACCTAGCTGTAGAAAAAACAAAAGGAGAAAAGAAGAGATGCAGCTTTTAGAAGCGAAGCTTCAAGCATTTTGATAAGAGCCTTGTCAGCCCCTTTGATAGCAGCGTTGAAGAAAATGGGAAGCAATTTTTCGATGTATTTAGCCATTTAATGCTTCTTCCTCAGTATGAGTACACCTACAATGGCAACTGCGATTATCACCATGAGGGCGCTGCCTATGATTGTCAGTGTGTAGTCTGGTGGTGCTTGTGGCGGTTCAGGCGTAGCGGTTGCCGGTGGTGCTTCTGTTACGCTCACATACGTTGTTGCATATGAGCTGCCGTACGAATCGTCACCCATGAACGTGGCTGTAACCTTGTATTGGCCTGGAATCTCTGGTTTCCAAGTGAAGCCGAAAGTTCCACTCATGCCGTCAGTCACAACATCACCAATATGCACAAAATTACCGTTCGGGTCAACAGCATCCAACGACACTGGAACACCCTTCACCTCCGCTGGGATAGCATGCTGCATATGCAAATACTCCATCCACCCAGTCATAGACTCCTTAGCCACACACGGCGTACCACGCTGCGCAGGAGACAAATCCAAGACGCTGCCAGTTA
>JAWBOE010000003.1:0-81327 GCA_038826755.1 Bathyarchaeia archaeon
CTGCCCATCGGTTGTATTCGATATAGGGTCCTGCTATTACTTCAGTGGTGTTGTGTGTATATTTTTTAAGGAAATTTTTGCATTCTTTTTCTTTTGTTAGTGGTGGTCCAAGGTGCTTTTTTACTGGTGGTAGTTTGCCTTGTTCAAGTTCAAGTATGAAAATGTTGAGTGTTTTTTCGTTGTTCCAGATAGTGTCCCTGAGGATTTTGAAGTCATTAGTTTCCATTAGTCTTCTGAGTGTTCTTTGTGTTTTGTAAAGTTGCCCCCATAAGACATCAGGTACTGCTTTGGGCGTTGGGGATGCTAAGAAAATGTATGTGACACCGCATTTTTCTAGTGTTTGTGCAATTGTTTCAGGTGGAAGAGGTGCTATTTCCGCTGGTTTGAAGAATTCTGCGGTTGGTGCTTGAAGGAATTCTCGTGCTGCAGCTATAAAGGTGCTGAGTTTTTGGGGTTGTACTGCTGAAGCTGCGTTTCTTGCTTTGTCTACAGGATCGATTACTATCAAGGGTTCGGTGAAGGTTCTTGATATTTCCTCTGTGTTTTCTGCGTAATAGTTTTCTATATCTATAATTATGCGTTTTTTGTATTGGGCGAATGCTGTTAGTGTTTTAACGAAGGATTTATAGTGTAGAATTAGGAGCTCGCAGAGGTAGCCGCTGAAGCCCCCTGTTTTGATTTCTGCACCGTAGACTTTGATGCCTTGCATGAATTTTTTTAGTATGCGTACTTGGTTCAGTTGTTCTTTGTCTAAATGCGCCCTGATGTAGTCTGTGTGGAATGGTGTTCTGTCGGTGGCGCTTAACCATTCGCCTGCCTTTACTGCGTAGCAGGGCACGACGTTTACTCTGATGCCGTTGATGAAAGCTTCTAGGTATGGGTGTTCAGCAAAGCGCTCAACCTGCTTTGTGCCTTCTGTGGCTTCGCGGGCGATTTCTATTCCAAGTTTGCCCAATGTTTTCTTATGTATGGTTGTAGGTAGGCGCATGAATATGTCAATATCAGGGTTTTCTCTTAGCCACGTGTCTTTTGCAACTGAGCCTTCGGCGCGTATGTATGCTGTTATGCCTCGTTTTGTGCAAGCAACAGCGATTTTTTGCTCGAGTTCTTTAGTTAGAGTTTCAATTTTTGCTTTTTCCTCTTTTGTGGGTGTGATTTCCTTTAGAATTTCATAGAGCAATTCGTCGATGGCTTTCTGCATGTTAGGGTCTACCTTTCAGTTTTCTATTGCACGCAGTATTCTCTAAGTGTTGCATATAGAGGTCCTTTTGGTGTTAGTTCGCTTTTCTTAAGTCGGAGGCAGTTAGCTTCAATTGTTCCGAATTCGTAGTTGGCGTTTTTTGTGATAATTTCAGCTAATTGCGCTCTATTTTTTCCTGATTTAACTCGGGCAATTGTCAAGTGAGGGCTAAATCCTTTTTGGTCAGGTTGGATTCCTAAAGTGTGGAGACGTGGTTCCAATTGATTGAAAATGTTTTTTAGTTGATTTGTGCCCTCTGTAATTCCTGCCCATACTATTCGTGGGTAACGTGTATCTGGGAAGGCGCCAATTCCTTTAATGTGTATTGTGAATGGTGTGAATTGGATTTTTTGCATTTCCATGAAGATTTTTTCTATCATGGGCGGTGTGATGTCTCCTAGGAAGCGTAATGTAATGTGGATGTTTTGAGTTTCAACGAGTTTTAGTTCGGCGCCTGTTTTTGTGAGCAACTGCTGGACTGCCGCGATTTTTCTTTTTGTTTCTGCATTTTCGATGTCGATAGCTATGAAACTTCGTATGGTTCCAGGCATTTTTTGTTCCTCTGTGTTTTTAACAGTTTTCCAGCATAAATGCTTTTAATGTTAAGTTTCGCTAATGTAAAGAAATAAAGTGTGTTTCATGAATGCTGATAAAATTGTTATTGGTTTGGCAGGAATGCCTGGTGCAGGGAAATCTTTGGTTGTGGATGCTGCGCAGCAGGAAGGCTACGCTGTGGTTGTTATGGGCGATGTTGTACGAGATGAAGTTCAAAAGCGCGGTTTAGAGTTAAACCCGAAAAACGTTGGCGAAATCATGCTAGAACTGCGGCAGACAGGTGGTAACGGTGTAATAGCTGAACGGTGTATTCCAAAGATACTTCAGCAGAAAAGTAGCAAAGTAATCGTAGATGGCATTAGAAGTTTGCATGAAATTGAGGCGTTTAAGCTGCATTTTACTAAATTCACTTTGGTAGCTGTGCATGCGTCTCCAGAAACCCGGTTTGCTCGCCTTACCAGCCGCCGGCGAAGTGATGACCCGACTAACTGGGAGCTGTTTCGTGAAAGAGATTTCCGTGAACTCAATGTAGGTCTAGGTAACGCAATTGCCATGGCCGATTACATCGTAGTAAATGAAAATAGTAAAGAGCGCACAAAGGATATAGTTAAGCAACTGCTTCATAGGATTGAAGAAAAATGGATGAAGTGACTGTGCGTATAGAGGCTGAAGTTAATCCTACTGAAGATGAAGAAAAAGTCAAAGTGGCTTTGGAAAACCTTTTTGGCTGCTTGAACTGGCAACTCATTGAGGCAAGTATTGGATATTTTTTAGTTGCCGAATCTAAAGGGCAAAATGTGCTGGTTAAACTTCGCGACCTATTTCGCAATGACCGTATCCGTGATGCTGCGAGGAAAGTTCTATTTGGAAATTTACATGGAAAAACTATTGTTTTCTGTTTAAATAAGCAAGTCGCTTTCGCAGGTCATGTTTCTTTTTCAGAAGAAGTAGCGGAGTCACCTTTAGGTCCAGTGAAAGTAATTATCGAGTGTGAAAATCCACGCGAGCTTATCGGCTGGTTGGCACCACGCAGCAGTTAGGCATGAGGCGAGTTATTTGGCAGTAAACGCGATGGTTAGTCGGCGTGGTGCAATTCTACTGGGCAAATCTGTTGCCTGTGATGCTTTCGACGAGAACAGACCATTGCGCATTGTTACTCATGCACATGCTGATCACGTTGCGGGCTTAAAGAGCAGTATGCGTAATTGCGAAAGTGTTCTGATGACCGCTGCTACACGCGATCTAATAGCCGTTATGCACAACACAGTAAATCTTGCTAATGGTCCAATAAAGACGTTGGATTACAGTGAAACCATGCAATATGGGGATGAACGTATAACGCTCATCAAGGCTGACCATATTTTGGGAGCAGCCCAAGTTCTCGTTGAAGATTCCAATAGTAATCGGATAGTTTACACTGGAGACTTCAGACTTGAGGGCACACCTGTACTTGATTGCGATACGCTTGTCATGGAAGCAACTTACGGGAATCCTGCATTTAAGCGCCCTTTTAAGACAGATGTTAAGCAATTATTGGTATCTATGGTCGAGAGACAACTTAGAGAAGGATCAGTTTACGTGTTTGGGTTTTACGGTAAACTGCAGGAAGTTATGCAAATTCTGTATGATGCTGACGTGAATGTGCCTTTTGTAATGCCTGAGCGTGTGTTTCAAGTCTCAAAAGTTTGCGAGCAGCATGGTATGCGATTAGGCTGCTTGACGCCATCAACATCAAAAGAGGGTAAAATGCTTCTTGAAGAAAATTTGCCATGTGTCGCGTTTTACCATATAAACGCGCGTAGCAAAGTCGGTTTAACTAACCCACGTTTATGCATCAGCGGATGGGAATTCCATTCGCCCGTCAGACAAATAGGCAAGAAGGAGCATTTAATTGCGCTTAGTGATCATTCAGATTTTGAGGATTTAATTGAGTATGTGCGCCGTTCAAAGCCAAAGTGTGTTATTACTGATAATTACCGTGTGAGTTATGGTGAAGTGTTGGCTAGAGAAATCCGAAAGCGGTTAGGCATCAATGCTGTTGCTATGCCTCTGATAAACGGAACGTAAGGCAACTATTTATGGGTGAATTGGCAAGTCAAGGTTTAAATGGATTAGTTATCACCAACAAAAGTAGAAAGGTGTAGTAAACATTGACTAAATCATCTTTAATTTCAGGCTTTTATAAGCTGAGCCCACAGGAGCGATTAGCATTAGTTAAAGATTTTGCAGATTTATCCGATGAAGAATGTGCTCTACTGCAAAATACGGGTGCGTTGCCTTTAGAATTAGCTGATCGTATGATAGAAAACGTAGTCGGTGCCGTGCCTATACCTTTAGGCATAGGTGTAAACTTTCTTATTAACAACCGTGATTATCTGATTCCGATGGCTATAGAGGAACCTTCCGTTGTAGCAGCAGCTAGCTATGCAGCCAAGATGGTGCGTGAAGGCGGGGGTTTTTACACAAGTAGTACCGCTCCAATAATGATTGGACAAATACAAGTTGTTGATCTAGCCGACGCAGCGGCAGCTAAACTCCAAGTCCTAAATGCAAAGGCCAGCATTCTGCAAAAGGCGAACGAACAAGATCCAATGCTTGTGTCAGTAGGTGGCGGCGCAAAAGATCTTGATGCAAAAATTATCAAGACAACGCAAGGCACTATGCTAATTGTAGAGTTGTATGTCGATTGCCGTGATGCCATGGGCGCTAATGCAGTTAATACAATGGCTGAGGCAGTAGCACCATTAATTGAGCAACTAACAGGCGGGCGTGTCTATTTGAGAATAATATCCAATTTAGCCACAAAACGTATAGCAAAGGCATGGTGCGTCGTGCCCAAAGGGGCAGTGGGAGGCGAAGACGTTGTTGACGGTATCGTAAAGGCCTCTGCATTTGCTGAGGCAGATCCATATCGCGCAGCTACGCATAATAAAGGTATAATGAACGGAATAATCGCTGTTGTTCTCGCAACAGGTAATGACCATCGTGCTATAGAAGCGGGTGCACACGCTTACGCAGCCTTGAATGGACATTACACTGTACTCTCCACATGGACAAAAAACAAGGATGGGAACCTCGTAGGTAAGATTGAATTACCTATAGCCGTCGGGTTAATAGGCGGGGCAGTGCGGACACACCCAGTTGCAAGAGTTGCCGTTAAAATCCTAGGCGTAAAATCCGCTAACGAATTCGCAGAAGTGCTTGCTGCTGTAGGTCTAGCTCAAAACCTCGGTGCATTACGCGCTTTAGCACACGAAGGTATACAACGTGGTCACATGACTCTTCACGCAAGAAACATCGCGGTAGCAGCGGGAGCAAAAGGCAGACTAATCGACATAGTCGCCGAACAGATGGTTAAAGAACGCAAAATCCGCATGGACAGAGCCAAAGAATTAATCGCTGAACTCAACAAATAACCTAAAAACAAAACTGTTACAATCAATATAACACCGGCACAAGAACCCCTTAAATAAGGGGTATAATCTCCACACAGCGCAAAGCATAACCACTTCTCTTTTAATTACACGTCATACAACCCTTAAACAAAGAGCCATTACAAAACCCCAATTTGCCACAAAAACAGCAATCCACACCATGCAAAAATCAATTCAAACGCAAACGTAAATACTTAAAAACTTTAGAGCAATAAACTAATACAAGCGGAGCGAACTGGGAAACTTGCACGAGAAAAAAAAGCAGCAAACACTTATGAAAACAATAGTAATCCTGATACGCAATACAACATGGCGATGTGGAAAGCTAGAAAAATCAATAATACGCCACCTTCACAAACGACACGTAAGCCTTGGAAATGCCAGTACATCAATTAACGACATTATGCAAAACCTAAATTACACTGGAGAAAAGAAAAACGAATTCATAGATGCGCTAAAACGCTTAGAAAAAAGAAACATAATAAAATTACTGCCCATCTGACCACAAAAAGCACAAATGTATTGTAAACTAAAAAGAATCAACTACTTCTCAACAGGTGGTAACCTAATCAACTCCCGTTCCATAAGCAAACGAGCAGACTCACGAGCACCGCGAATCAAAGCCACCGCACGCTCATAAAGCTCTTGCCGACTAAGCTTGACCCGAGCTACACCTTGCTCTATGGACTTAAGCGCACATGCTACAGCCTCCCTAGGGAAAACCTCCCACTCATCCATGCGCGGCAAAATATCTTTCTCATGAATACCTCTCTCCTCAGCAAAACTCGCCAACTCCTGTGCAGCAGCAATACACATATCATCAGTAATGGTCCTCGCCTTAACATCAAGAACACCGCGGAAAATAGCAGGAAAACCCAAACTATTATTCACCTGATTAGGAAAATCGCTTCTGCCTGTTGCTACCACACAAGCCCCTGCTTCTTCAGCTTCCCATGGCCAAATCTCAGGCACAGGGTTTGCACATGCAAAAAGCACTGCACCATCAGCCATCGTTCTCACCCATTCTTTTTTAATTGTACCTGGGCCAGGTTTCGAAGCAGCAATCACAGCATCCACGCCTTTAAAGGCCTCTAATGCATCACCAGTTCTACATTCAGCATTAGTTTTCTGAGCTAAATCATACTTCCAAGGATCATCATCCCGAGTAATGTCCAATCGATTAGGGTGAACTATGCCCTTAGTATCAACCATTATTATATTTCCGGCTTTTACCCCCCACTGCATTAGTACATAAGCTGTTCGAATATTAGCTGCGCCAGTACCCATCAATGTTATAAGAGCTTCACTTGGTTTTTTACCAACAATTTTAAACGCGTTTATTAGAGCTGCCAAAATTACTGTAGCAGTTCCCTGCTGATCATCATGCCAAACGGGAATCTGCAATTTTTCTCTTGCTTTCTCGAGAACATGGAAACATTTGGGCTTTTCTATGTCTTCCAAGTTTATGCCACCAAAAGAAGGCTCAAGCATTTCGCATGCACGAATTATTTCATCTGCGCTTCTCGCTTTAAGACAAATAGGAAAAGCATCCACACCACCTAAATACTTAAACAGTAACGCTTTGCCCTCCATAACAGGCATAGCTGCCTCTGGGCCTATGTTACCTAAACCTAGCACACGCGTACCGTCTGTGATTATGGCGACGTAGTTCCAACGGTTTGTAAGTTCAAATGATTTGTCAGGGTCTGTTTGAATTTCTTTGCATGGTGCTGCCACGCCTGGAGTGTACCACACAGCAAAGTCGTCTACACTTGTTATTGCGCACTTGGGCATGACTTGGACCTTGCCCTCGTAGAACCTGTGCAATGACGAAGCTAACAATAAGGGTTTCTTAGCCTTAGCCAAGAGCTCATCAACGCTGGGTTTTTTCTCTGCACACATTTTATTTCTCCTCTTGCCATACGAAAAATGGGGGACATATTGTTATAGATTTTTGTTTGCTCACACGCTGAACAATGGTTGGCGCGATACCGGTTTCCCCTAATTAACATTTCTGATGCGTACTTTGTCGTGAAAGGTGTTTAGGTACTGCGTTGATCCTGAAAGGAAGGGAGGAAAGGCGTTAAAAAGGATCCTGTATAACTTTGCAGTTGGCTTTAATTGATCTGTAGCTCTTTGACCAAAAGGCTTAAGTGTTGCTGGGAACATGTGTGTGGTGTTTGAAAAAGTAAGGTGTTGAATTAGTTTGGCTGTTGAAGGATTTTTCGAAAACAAGCGGCAATCTGTGGATGTGAAAGTTGGTGAGCTAACGCCTGCTTCAAGGGCCGTTAACGTTATCGCCAAGGTTGTTTCTAAGAGTGAAATTAGAGATGTTCCAGTTGGGCGTGACGGTTCAGCTCACCGTGTCTGTGATGCTTTGGTTGGCGACGAAACAGGCAGCGTGTACTTGACGTTGTGGGATGACAACATTGGGAAGATAAATGAGAACGATACTATACGCGTGGAAAATGGGTATGTGACGTTATTTAAGGGCAATATGCGTCTTAATGTTGGCAAGTACGGCAAACTGGAGCTTGCAGCTGCACCACTTGCAGGTGAAGTTAATACAGAGAATAACATGTCTAGTAAAACGTATGAACAAACGGAAAGACGATCTTTTAGGCGAAGAGGCGGATTTGGTGGCAGAGCGCGGCGAAGCGGTGGTTTTCGGGACCGTAAAGGTCAAGGCGGATACCGCAATAGGCAAAGGTCATATTAGGCTTTAATATAGAGCTTGGTTCTTTTTCCGTTTTTTTATTTTTTTGTGTTTATTCTTCAATGTTTTTGGAAAACCAAGTGTAGCTTTCGGATGGTTGAAAGCCCAGGTTTTTGACGAAGCGAACGCCAACATGGTTGCCGTTTTCTACATCGACTATGGCGATTCTTGCACCTTTCTGTTTGAAACGTTTTTCCATTTCGTTATAAAGTCTCTTTCCAATTCCGCTTTTTTGCCTAATTTTTTGAACGCCAATCCAGTTGAAGTAGCCGTATTTCCAAGGGTTGAGTGGGCGTTTTAGAATTGTACCTAATGCGAAACCAACGATTCTCTTTGCCTTTGTAACTTCTGCGACTAGGCACAATTCAGGATCGCTGCTGAAAAGTGACAGTAGTTCGCTGATGTTCCACGTTCTATATGTGAATGGCAAATAGGAGGGGGTAAAAATTTTTTCGCCTATGTGCCACACTTCAGGTAAGTCTTCCAACGTCATTTGTCTTATTTCTATTTGGATTTTATTTGGTGTTGGGTATCTTTTCTTTTTTATTGTCATTGTTTTTCATATTAACTGTTGTAGATGTTAATAATAAGTCCTTTGAAGTGGTCATTTTTTTATGTCGATGCGTGTTGCGTTATTGTGCCGTGTGGTGACTATAACCATTTTTATATACTTTTTTTGGATTGCGCTTACAGAGTGTGGTTGGCTGTTTTCTGTTATGTGTAAAGTTGTGTTTATTGCACTATAGAAATTTATAGCGAGGTTTGGCTTTCGTTTTTTGTAGTGGTCTTTGTCGTGTTGGGTATTATTACCGGTTTTAGTTCAATGCATTGTTGAGCTATGAAGCCGATGGCAAATCTGAGCCAGAGTGTTATGAATCGTGTGAGTAACGTTGTGGTAGCGCTTATCTCTGCCGGTATGCCTAAGCCGACGTAGAGTGTTGTCATTGTTATTTCCGGAAGTCCTACCTCAAACGGGATTCCTATGGGTACGGATTTAACTGCTACGACGATTGCTGCAGTTATCAGAATGGTGCTCCATGAGACTTGAAATTTAAGCGATAGGAACACGACGTATGGTATACTCAGGCTGCATGTCCAATTTATTATGAGCCAAAAGAGTGAAACTACAATTTCTCTGGGTTTATGTCGGTATTCTTGCATTGAGTCATGAAATGCTTTCGCTGATTTCTGTGTTTCTTCCTTTAGTTTGTTGAATAATTTCAATTTTCCCCGTGTGATAAACTCTCCTATGCGTAGCATTGTATTAATCACTTTTAGGCTTAAATTCTGCTTAAAGGCAAGTGTAATGAACAAAAGTAGAAGCACTGCTATGGTAACGGTGAAAAATGCGATAATGTTGAAAATTACACTGCTAATCTGGCCTTCGCCAAGAAACAACATGATCCCCATTAGCAGCACCACGACATTTATGCCCATGCCCATTAGTCGCTGCAGAACAACCGAAGCCGCTGCCCTGCCGCCACTGCCATTTTGTTCCCTTGTAACTAGGTATACTCGGCAGAGTTCTCCGCTTACTGATTCTGCGGGGACAATTATGTCTACAAAAATTCCATACCAAACGAATAAATTAGCTTTTAGAACTGAAAGCTTAACTTTTAAAGCGTTAAGCAGTGTATGCCATGAAACGGCATAAAAAAACACTTCTGCGAGGCTTATTAATATTGCAATGATAAAAAGCGTTGGTTCAGCGCGTTGTGCAGTGGCAATTATTGCAAGTACATCAACGTTAAAGATGTAAATATATAGAAAAAAACCCGTTAATCCCACTATTGAGAAAAGTGTTGTCTTCCACGTTAGCTGAGGCTTGGTTGTAACCATTAGTTTTTGCACCAGACTGCGACGCAGAAAAGTGTTATATCACCATAATAATATGCTTTGCTCACCTTCTTATGTAATTTACAAAATGCACTATTACGCTTCACGTTAACTGCTGGGTGAGTACTTCATAATCTTTTGGAGAATGGTTTATTATTACGATGGCAAATGCCTGAAGACACGGCAGTATCATTTATGGCTCTGTTTCTCTAGCTTCCTGTTCAAGCATGCTTGAATGAAACCGCGATATTCGGGTGCTGGTTTAGTTGGGCGGCTTTTAAATTCGCCGTGGAATTGTGAGGCAAAGAAGAAGTAGTTGCGGGGCAATTCGAGTACTTCCATTCTCCTGCCGTCTGCGCTTTTGCCTGAAAAACATAAACCGTTCTTCTTGAGAACCCCCAAGTAATCCAAGTTAACCTCAAACCTGTGGCGGTGGCGCTCATAAATTTCTGTCTGCATATACATGCTGTATGCAAGCGTGTTCGGTTCAAGTATAATTTTGTGGGCGCCTAAACGCATCGTGGCGCCTTTATTTTCAACTCCTCGCTGCTCCGGCATCAAATCAATCACAGGAAATGGAGTTGCTGGATTAATTTCTGTGCTGTTTGCCTCCTTTAAGCCACACACGTTTCGTGCAAACTCGATTACAGCTAATTGAAATCCATAGCATATTCCAAGAAAAGGTACGTCGTTCTCACGAGCAAATTTTATAGCTGCTATTTTTCCTTCAGTGCCCCTTGGGCCAAAACCGTAAGGCACAAACACTCCGTCAACCTCTTTTAATGCATTTATGCACCGTGGTTCACGTTCCAAGTTTTCAGCTTCAAGATAAATAATGTGCACGCGTGTCTTGCAAGCTATGCCGCCATGACGTAATGCTTCATTCATGCTGACATAGCTATCTGTCAACCCAGCGTATTTGCCCACTAAGGCTATAGTTACTTCATGTTCAGGTTTTATTATGGAATCCACAATTTGTTGCCACTCACTCAAGTCCTGTGTTGTCGAAGCGTAACCAAAGCGCTTACAGATAAAGTCCCCCATGCCTTGCCTGTCAAGTATAAGGGGCACTTGATAGACGGTTTCAGCATTGTACGAGCAGAATACCGCGCTTTCCGGAATCGTACCGAACAATGCTATTTTGCGCAGTGCTTCAGCATCAATCATTTGAGGACTTCTGGCGACGATTATGTCTGGTTGTATACCTATGCGGCGTAACTCGTTAACACTGTGCTGTAACGGTTTCGTTTTAAATTCGCCTGTAACATCTAGAACTGGAACCAAAGCTACATGAACATAAAGGGTGTTTTCGTAGCCTTCTTCAAGCCGCATTTGACGTATAGCTTCTAAAAATGGTAAACCTTCTATGTCCCCTACAGTTCCCCCAACTTCTGTTAGGACAACATCAACGTTAGATGCTTTCGCCACTGTTTTTATGCGATATTTAATTTCATTGGTCACATGTGGGACAATTTGCACGCAGCGACCAAGAAAATCACCGCGGCGCTCCTTTTCAATAACGCTCTTATACACAAGTCCCGTTGTCAAGTTGTTATCCTGTTTCAAGTTTAGATCCAAGAACCGTTCGTACCAGCCTAAATCCAAGTCAGTTTCGCCACCATCGTCCGTAACAAACACTTCACCGTGCATATACGGATTCATTGTTCCTGCATCTACGTTCACGTAAGGATCAATTTTTATAACTGTGACCTTCAGCCCACGTGTCTGAAGCATTTTGCCGATGGAACTAGTTAAAATTCCCTTTCCAACAGAGCTTAACACGCCACCTGTAACAAAAATATACTTAACCATTCTGTGAGCCTCGTTATAGCCTACACTTTTTAGCTAAAATTAATATAACTCTTTTGTGTGAACCACTGAAAACTGTACAATACCAAATCCAACATCTAAAAGTGGATACAAGTCATCACTATTCTAAAACTTCGCCACGAAAAAACATGCCAACCCCACCAAAATAACAAAACATCTAACTTCTCTGTCGAGCCATTTAAATACTAACTCACAAACTTGTGTCTACACATACAAACGGAGAACCTCTAAATTGAATAGGCAGCCCGATTGGCAATACCTTTATTTGCTCATAAAGTTAGCGGAAACAGGCGCAAACAAGCGAACAACAAAAATTTCCACCGAATACCTTGCCGAGAAACTCGCCGTCTCTCAGCAGACCGCGTCACGCTACTTAATCGAACTTGAACACCAAGGGCTCATTCAAAGGACAATTACACACGAAGGTAGCCTAATAAAACTTAGCGAAAAAGGTTTGCAAGAACTCCAACGGCTCTATCTGACCCTACGTAATTCAATTGAAGCGGTAACACCTCCCACAATAACACTGGAAGGAACAGTTTTCACAGGACTCGGAGAAGGTGCATACTATATTTCGAAGGAACATTACAAACAACAATTCACTGAAAAATTAGGCTTCACCCCCTACCCAGGTACGCTAAACCTAAGACTTGCAACAGAATATGACATCAAAAGCCGTAACGAGTTAGGCATATACCCTGCCATCGAAATTCAAGGTTTCAGAAACGAGAACCGCACCTTCGGCATCGTCAAATGCTATCCTGCCACAATAAGCAATAAAATCAAAGGCGCTTTGATCTTCGCTCTTCGAAGCCACTACGATGTTTCAGTCATAGAAGTAATCGCGCCCGTCTGTCTTCGCAAAGTTCTCAACCTTAAAGATGGCCACAAAGTAAAAGTCGAAATAACCTTCTAAAACTAAAAGCCATGATAATACGAATAACTGATTTCGTATTTCGTAGCAAACTTTCGCCGTGCTGCTAACAAGTAACCAATAACTAAACCCGTAATCAATCCACCTATATGCGCTGAATTATTCACATTAGGACCAGAGCTAAGAAACACCAAAAAGAACGCATAAATCAACGCGCCAACTATTGACTGCCCAACAGCGCGCCGTGCATAAACAGTGCAAGCCCCGAACAATGCAAAAATAGCGCCGGAAGCGCCAACCGAAGGAACATTAGCATCCAAAGACACCAACGACAACAAGTTACCAGTAAGCCCTCCTAAAAAATAAATCAATAAATACTCATGTAACGCAAACATTTCTTCACTTCGCAATCCAAAAATAATCAGAAATAGCATGTTACCAACCAAGTGCATAAGGCTAGCATGAACAAACATAGACGTAAAAAGTTGCCAATAATACCCAGAGCCCAGAACTAAACCGTTAATTTGCCCATACTGCACAATCATGTCTATGCTGGTTTCAAAAAAACTCCCTCCAGCAATGGACGTATAAATGTACACCGCAATGTTTGCAGCAAATAGGACATATGTGGGTTTAAACTTCTGGCTATCCGTCATGCTTCCTCATCTAAGCAAAATTCTCAATAATTTTCTGCCTTATTTTCGAAGAACTATCTAATTCATCAGCTTCAAATTTTCCCACTCGAATAACCCTAACATTTAACCGCCGTTTAGCTATGTACTCACAAACTTGCTTTTCCATTGCTGCTTGGTCGTAACCCAATGCAATAATGTCAGGTTTAATTCTATCAATAACCATGCCAATATCAAAATTTTCAAACCCCAAAACAGCCTCATCAACAACCTTCAAAGACTCCACCAGCGTGCGCCGTTGACTCTCAGACATAACAGGCTTTCTACCTTTAATTTTCTGCACGGTGTTATCCCTCGCAACAATAACTACCAACTGTGCATTTTCGCCGCCTGCCTTTTTAGCTTCTTCCAAAAACCTTACATGCCCTAAATGTAGCAAATCAAAAACTCCCGAAGCTAAGACTACTTTTCGTTTTCTATGTTGCCCGGCCACTCAAACTTCACTGCCCCAATCAGTTTAAGAGCGTCTAATAATCCCTCGCAATAAGCGATGGATGTTAAACTCGTTTCAAACATTCTTTGAGCCATATAATATTTTGCATCAGCTAAATAAGCTGTAGCATGGGCTATAACATTTTTCACGCTTTCCTTACTTACAATTATATCTTTTTCCACTTGCTTTAATTCCCTGAGAACCTTCTCAGCTGACGTAACATACTTAGCTGTAAGCTTCTCTGCACTCATTTAATCTACCTCTTTAACTTCATCGGCGCATCTGCAAAAGCCACTAATGCCTCAACCTCTGTAAAATGGAGCTCACCTGGAAAAATTATTGTGTGCGGTGGCTCTCCGAAATCCCAGTTCAACAAATTCTTAACATAATCTGCTTTCAGCATTGGAGCGTCACTTCCCGCCCTCGCAACGCCGACAGCGAGCGTATTTAACGTAACAACGTGCTTTCTCTTCTTTTTCTCTATTTGCAATAACAAATTTAATGCTTCTTTGACGCTCAAATAAAGCTTCTTTTCTGCTACCAAATCCAGCAAGCACAAGGTATGTAACCCAAGTTTTTTGTTTTGATGTATGACGTTATAAGGGGTTTCAGAAGAGTTTTCTGCGAAAGGCACTGTGACTGTTTTCCCAAACTTATAGTTGTGCAGTCCTGAGATGCCAATGATGGCTGAAAGTATGGAAGCGCCATGAACTATTCGAGTTTTTATGCGCCGCTTTTGTGCTTCAATGCGCAATGCCATGTGCGTAGTAGCTATGAAGGGGTCGCCTGGAACAAGAAGGACCGCCTTTCCTCTCTCGGCGGCGCTTAAGACTATCACACCGTTGCTTTCTTCAAGATCACGCCTTGTTACCGTTTGAATCTGTCGACCTGCCAAACTCTCTAGCCTCTTCAACGAAAACTCTGGTAAGAGGCTAGTGTACAGTTCTACAAATGCGCTGTCTGCAGTTTTAGTTTCTTCTAACCCTTTCAAGCTTATGCCTTTTTCATCGTGTAAGCCTAAGCCAACAAAGACCAATTCGCCTGGCATAATCTTTCCTCAACAGTTACTTCAACAATAAATAGCAACTTAAACTGTTCGATTAGTTTGTCAACATGTGTAGAAACAAGTAGCCAAAAAATGGATAATGCTGTTTTTCTTTGTGAATAATGGGTTTGCATTTTGGATTCATGTTTCAAATATTGTGTTAAATTTCACAAGTTAGTTAAATATCGTATGCTTATTCGTACCCGTTGATGATGGAGGAAACTTTCGTGAATCAGCATGTTACATTAAAAAGTAGGAAAGAGTTAGAGGCAAAGATGGCAGTGGTTTTCAGCGAAAAACTCGATGGGCTCTCTGCAGAATTGCAAAAAATTTTGCTAGATGACATGGTCACAGCCTTCGAAAATAGATTAAATGTATTGAACCGCGTAGGTGTCAAAAGGGACTGTTGTTGAGAATCGATGTGCAAAAATATGAATTACTAATACATAAAAGCTTTATAAGGAAAGCGTGAAATATGGCTAAAAAGAGGCTTGTGTGATGAGGCGTTCCAAACTTGAAATGTATATTGACATATTAAGGGTTTTAGCGCAACGTGGTCCATTAAAGTTGACGCATGTTATGTATAAGGCTAATGTTAACTGTAGCGTATTGAAGGAGTACATGGATTTTCTTATGAAGCAAGGTTTGGTTGAAGAGCGGACTATTGGGAAGCGGCGTGTTGTGTATGCGATTACGCAGCGCGGCATTACGGTGCTTAAGTATTTCAGGGAATTGAAGCAAGTGCTTCCTATTGTGGAAGAAGCTGGAAACCAAGTGCCAGTGCCTTTTTAACTCCCTATTTTGATTATTTGTCTTCTTTTGTTTTAGTTTTTTGTTTGCTGTTGGTTTGTTCTTTATAGTATTGGTTGTTGCTCGTCACCGAAAATAATTACCACTGTTTCGTAAGACTTAATAAATCCGTGTGTGTAGAAATGCTGTACGTGTGCAGAACAGAGGAGGACATTTATGGTTAACGAAGAGAGTTTAAGTAAAAAACCATTACGGGTACTCGAAAAGATCCGTGAAAATCTCGAGCGGCTAAACGAGAAGATGGAAATAATAATCGAGCTGCAAAAGCGTGGTCGCCAAGATAATCAGCAAATACCTGCTGCACCTTTAGATGTCATGACTTTGCTTTCCATGCCTGATCACCTCAGGAAGACCGCTATGACTATTTGCAGATTCGGCAGGGCTACTGCTGATGAGGTTGCTCAGCAGACAAATCGTGCTCGCGCTGTTGAAAGCGCATATCTGAATCAACTTGTGGTTATGGGTTATTTAAAGAAGGAGCGGATAGGAAGAAAAGCGTATTTTTATGCTGGCAGGGAAGGTCAGAGGTGGAAGTGAAATTGTGTGAAATAATTGCTGTGCACTCGTAGAAGGGTAGAACTGGCAAAACTCTTCTATTTCTAAATCTAGCTGTCGCTTTCGCCAAGCAGGGAAAAAAGTGTGCTTGTTCGATCTCGACTTCCGCGCGCCAAGCTTGTTTACGATTCTAAAGTTAGAACACGTTGACTGTTGGATGAATGATTATTTAAATGGGACATGCGAAATCGGCAAAGTTCTTGTGGATTTGAGCAGTAGACTGCAGGGTAATGGCGACTTTTTTTTGTGGGATTAGCGAATCCAGCGACTGAGGCTATTCGGGATATGTCTGCGAAGGACAAAGTGGTAGATACATGCGTTAAGTAGGTTGCTTTCGCTTAGCAACACTTTGTTCAATGACTGAGAGTTTGACTATTTAGTGTTTGATATTACTCCTTGTTTGCTGTATTCGTCTATAAATGACATTGTGGCTGCGGATTTTGTGGTGGCAGCTACTACGGGTGATAGGTCAGATGTTGATGGTACACGGCGTATGCTGAGCGAGTTGTATAATTTATTTGAGAAAAAAGATGGGTTTAGTTCTTAATAAGGTGTTGAATTCGGATTCAAAATCTAACAAAGAGTCACAGAGTAGGGTGCGATCTGTTTATCAGGTGCCATTATTGGGGTTTGTACCTTGTTTCTGTGATATCTTGAGGACAGAAGGTAACTTTATCTTTGCGCAGGATAAGCCTGACCACCCTTTCACAAGGATATTACGCGAAATGCCAAGATCGACGCAAACGAAGTTAATTAACTCCGCAATATTTTCTTCTTTTCTTTGGCAACTACTATGTGTTTTAGAGTAAAGACTTTATAGATTGCAGGTTCATCTTGAAATTCGTGTCGTGTAAGCTTTGCCTTTGAAAAGGTCTGCCGTAGTGTTAGCCGGGGGTTCTTCCAGTAGATTTGGTGAGGACAAAGGGATACTTGAGCTTGCAGGTAAGCCTCTAATTAAACACGTTGTAGATGCTGTACACGATATTGTTGATAAAGTAATTATTGTGACAAGCACGCAGGAACGTGTTGCAAAATACGCAGAAATCGTGAGATCGGATGTTCAATTTATTACTGATATGTGTGAATCAAATAGTCCGCTTGTTGGAGCGTTAACGGGTTTTAAGTTTGCTCAGGGCGATTATGCCTTGCTGATTCCTTTTGATATGCCCTTTGTTTCTGTCGCCGTTATTTCTTTACTTTTTGATTTGTGTTTAGGTAAAAATGCAGTTATCCCGCGATGGCCTAATGGGCATATTGAACCTCTACATGCTGTTTATCATGTAAAGGCGGCGTTAGATGCTGCTCAAAGTGCCATAGCCGAGGGTATGTTAAGTATGCGGGATATGATTGATAGGTTGCGTGGGGTGCGTTATATTTCTACGCTTGTTGTCCAGCAGTTTGATGCTAATTTAAGGACTTTTTTTAATGTGAATACTCCTTTAGATTTGAAAAGAGCTGCAACTATTTTTAAGGCAAGTAAAGTGTAGTAGCCTGATTTCTCTTTTTGTTAATATTTGTTAGAGTTTTTGTCTATCTGAAGGCTGAATCAATACTGCATTTAAGTTAATTAATCTTTAAATTTTGTAGTGATGTGTTTATTATGTTGCGGGGTCAGTTTGTATGGCGTATGTCTTCAATGTTCCTTTTCATGGTAATGTCAAATTAAAGCATGTCGTTGATAGGATTAAGGCCGATGTAAAGTTGAATAGTTACTGGAAATGTGCCAACGTCATGGCTATTGAGCGGATGGGTTACACGGATCACGGGCCGACTCATGTTAAAATTGTAGCTAATTTGGCGCTGAGGCTGCTTCGCATTTTAGTAAATAATCAGGTTACACCTAGTATCGTGAAGAATTATGGCATGAAAAATGAGGATGCAGAGATTGTAGTTTTTTTGGGTTCTGTTTTTCACGATTTAGGCATGATCGTTACAAGAGTGGATCATGAAAAATACAGTGTGTTACTAGCACAGGAGTTTATTGAAAGGTGTTTAACGCCTGTTTACTCTGAGGAAGAGCGTGCAATTGTCGCTTCTGAAGTTTTACATGCTGTGGTGGCGCATGAGCAGCCCAACAGACCCTTAACGGTTGAGGCAGGGATTGTTACAATTGCAGATGCACTTGATATGGAGGCGGGCAGAGCGAGGATTCCTTTTAAAACGGGAAAAATTGATATTCACGCTGTTTCTGCCTTATCTATTAGAAAGGTTGAGGTTCTTGAGGGTGGAAAGAAACCGATTACAATAAAGATAACAATGTCAAATTCAGCAGGAGTTTTTCAAATAGACGAGTTACTTAAACCGAGGATTGAAAATTCTGGAATAAAAGAGCATTTTCACGTTATCGCCGAAATAACTGGTGAAAAAGAAAGCAAAATTCTAGATAGATTTGAGATTTAGTAGCACTGTTTATGTGGCTGTGCCGTAAATGTCCACTTTAACGGATACATTGGTTGTTGCTGCAGTGGATTTTGCATCGATTAAAATAGCCCATATAATATTCTGTGAGGGAAGCAATTGAAGTAAATCTTCATCATCTAACCATAGAGAGGAATTGTTTGTAAATGATTTTTCGACAGTTCCAGAAATAACGTTATCAACAAGTTCGAGTCTGAATCTAACAGTTACCATCTCGCCAGTTCCAAAGTTGCCTTCTACGCGTATTCTTGGCTTAAAGCTTGAAATTGTGAGTGGACGCGCGTGAATGTCTGCTGCTTCCCCATAAGTGCTACTCAAACCTACTTGAATGTCAATGTTTTCTCTGCGGAAAACACTGCCAATTCCAGAAATCCACTTACTATAAGGATTATGGATCCTCGCTGACCAGTTGCCAAGAAAACTTACACCGCCCACAAAAGTCGGCGTTGTCTCAGCACTTTTACCGAATACCACAGCGTAAAGATCCAGAGGCGATTCAGCAAAAGACTCAAACACAACACCCGAGATTAAAGTTTGAAACATCGATCCGTTAATTAACAACCCTGTTTGATTGTATTGACCGTATTCCCCCATCCAAAGCCTCGAATTCAAAAATTGGCTGTCAGAATATTCCGCTGCCCGCTCGATATTTATGCCCACCGAATTGTTTAGCATATTGAAGAAGCAGCGACTAATCTGCGTGTTTGCATAGGAACCAGTGGCGTTTGCTGTCGGTGTTCTAAAAGTAATACTTTCTGTGCAGTTTATGAAGTGGATATTATCTATTTTTGTTCCTTCACTCCATGTTTCCGTATTAGCAAGCTCGAGTGCCACAGAGCAGCTTTCAAAAATCATGTCTGAAATTGTCGTTCCAAAAGAATTCTCAATTCGAATTGTCCCGTTAACAATTTTTAAACCCGAAATAAGATTATACTGCGATAGGCTATAATTATCTCCACGTATAGTGATTCTATGACCATTTCCGTTTATCACCGCGCCATCACTAACTATCCTCGCGTTTCGCTTATTAACTACATTGACATCCGCAGTTAGCGAGTAAATGCCTGATTTAATGTAAACAAGAGTGCCCTTTGCCACAGCTTGGCTTATGACAATCGCCGCTGCAGCTGAAGAAAAATCCACAGAACCACTCGACTGATTCTTTGCCTTGTACAATTCGCCATCCCTGAAGATTACATAGCCGAAAATTGAATCATCAGCAGAGTAATCTCTCTGAAGTCTACTAACCTTCTCTTGTAGTAACCTTGTATTATCTATTGTCAAATAAAGATTAAATGATGAAAGCAAAAGCGCAACAGCACACGTCATGATGCAAACACGCTTAGAGATAGTCACCTTCATGCTGCTTTCTTCCTACACTAATTCAATTACAAAGCTAAATTTAACCAGAAGCTGCTAAAAAAATTATTTACTAATACAATTAATTAAGCAATGCTAATTGTATATAGCGCAAAAGTCACTAGACAACATTTTGAAATATGTTGGTTTCTGGAAATTCCATGATTTAAAGTTTCACTATTTGTGCATGTGGTATCCCTTCAATGTTCAGCACAGCGTCTGGATGCACATAACCTCGAGTTATGGCTTTCTCCACACAGTTTTTTCCTACCATATTCACAATCGTCGAATTCTCAATCATGCCCATCGCTTCGTCTAAAGAAACCCTGCCACCATTGTAAAACTCCTCTTTAACATGAAAGACAATTTTACCCTCACGCAGTGTCTTGCCAAGAAGTTCGCAGTCACAAATAGCCAAAAGCACGTTATTACCAATTCTCTTAAGGTTAACGTAAACTTCCAACCTTTAGCCCTGCACTCATAACTGCTTTACAGACGATCTTGCACCACACGCTTTACAAACAAGAAACGTCAACCGCTTCTCCTTTATAATTTTCGTGTCCGGACGCTTGCACACAGGACAAGTTACGTAACTCTCCATATACCGTTGCAGCAACCGCTCAAAACTGTCTTGTCGAAACTTTCCTTGAAAAATCGCCCTTCCATCATGATAAGTTGCTGCTGTTGCCATCTCTCGTGTCAAAAACTTCAAAATATGTTGCGGGTCTCGATCCAAGTTCTCCGCTACAGCATCAAAATTGGCAATTGTAGTTCGCATCCCCGCAGTGGAAACAGTAAGCCTAGGCAACTCTAAACGAGCCGTTTTTAATGAAACCGCAGGCAACTGGGAATACGCCCGCCTAAGCAACTCGTCATAGTCATATTTCATGATACTCGCCAAGATAACATGCAGCGCTAAAC
This sequence comes from Bathyarchaeia archaeon, assembly GCA_038826755.1. Classification (GTDB taxonomy): domain Archaea; phylum Thermoproteota; class Bathyarchaeia; order Bathyarchaeales; family Bathycorpusculaceae; genus JAWBOE01. The sequence goes on from JAWBOE010000003.1 coordinate 20,719, forward strand.
TATTTAAAATATCTCCCTGAGATTCACTTTTCTAAGACGTGGAATAACATTTTGTTTAAAATCGCAACAAATATTACAAGAATTGCCAATCGAAAGGGCTTGGATTCCTGAAATCAATATTAATTCGAAAACCATAATACTCATAAACAAACTTCCATAGAGGTAAACGTGTGCCAGAGCAACAAAAAACAACTGAACTCTCCACGGTAAAACAGCAAATTTCCAAAATTAAGGCACAAGTAGAAAAGGCAAATTCAGACGCAAGAGCTTACGCGGAAAAAAGAGATGCAGTCAACGAACAACACAGAAAACTACGCCAAGAAATCCGCACCTTAACAGAAGAACGAAACCGCCTGAACACTGAAGTCAAAGCATTAAAGCAGCAGCGTGACGAGATCCGCACAAAAATAGCCATAAAAATCGTACAAATAAAAGAACTACGCCAAAAACTATCCGAAATAAAAAAGAAAACCCCCAAACAAAGCCAACAACAACTACAAAAAGACCTATCAGCTATAGAATGGAAAATCCAAACAACCCCACTCGACCAGCAAGAAGAAAAAAGACTAATTGAAAACATCAAACAAATAGAAGCACAATTAAACATCTACAAAAAAATCGGGCAGCAACAACAAAAAATAGCTGAAATGCAAAACGAACTCCATGCACTTAAAACAGAAGCAGACATGCGCCATCAACAACTCTCAGTAAATGCCCAAAAAAGCCAGGAAATCCACGTGAAGATTGCCGCAAAACTCGATGAAGCAAAAAAATTAAAAAGCGAAGCCGATGAGTTACATAGCGCCTATCTGCAAGCAAAAGAAAAAATCAAACCACTAAACGACGAAATAAAACGATTAATTAGCCAGAAAACAAACCTGCAAAAAATCATCCATGAAGAAAAAGAACAAAAAAGAAAAACAGAAGAAAACGCATTAAAAGAGAAGTTAAGCTCGCAAGCTAAGCAAAAACTGGAACACGGCGAAAAACTAAGCTGGCAAGAATTTCAATTATTAATAGGTGATGATGAACAAACACAAGATTAAAGTTTCCCTGAAAGGGTAATTAGGAAACGAGACAGATGAGTGAAAAACAAGCGCCCGCTAAACCAGCGCAAAAAAGAATTCTGATCCTCTGCGTAGATAGAGATGGTGATTTAGAAACTAAAGCGAGAATAAAAACTCCTATAACTGGGCGAGAAGCAACCCTGAATGCTGCTGTGTCACTAGCACTGCATGATCCAGAAGAGCCTGATGCAAACGCGCTATTCGAGGCGGTACGAATCACTGATAAACTGCAGAACGAAAAGAGACCCGAAGAAATACTTGAAGTGGCGGCAATATCAGGATCAGAGTTAGGCGGCGTCAGTGCCGACCGCAAACTAGTCGCAGAACTAAATGCTATATTATCCACTTTTAACGCAACTGAGGTTATCCTAGTTTCAGATGGCTACTCAGACGAGGCAATTTTGCCACTTGTAGAATCACGAGTTCCTGTCTCATCTATCAGACGAATAGTGGTTAAACACAGCGAATCAATAGAGGAAACAGCAGCGCTAATCTCAAAGTATGTTCGTTTATTATTTAATGATCCACGATACTCCAGAATCGCTTTGGGCATACCTGGCCTACTATTTCTAATTTTAGGCATCCTCTACATATTCCCAGGATACCTTAACTACTATTTCATTTTAATAGTTCTTATTCTAGGCGCTTTTATGCTCGGAAAAGGCTTCGGTGTTGATAGAGCTGCAAAAAAATTTATCAAGTGGATACGAGAATATACGCCACCTCCACTTCCCATTCAAATCTCCAATTACACGGCAATCGTAGGAACACTATGCATAGGAATAAGCGTATATCTGGGAATTTTAGCCGTTGGAGACAACGTAATTTTTCCAAGCGACCTGTCCGGTTGGCTTAGCAAGTTCCCGGCGATAATAGGCTGGTTCTTAAGAGGTGTAGAAGATCTAATGGTTGTCGGTATAGCCACTATACTTTTCGGAAGGAGTATCCGCCTATATTTCGAGCGGGATTCAAGACTGCTACTAAATGCCGCTCTAATAGTGTCAGTTGGTTGGTCACGTTGGATATTATATGAAACCACAGACATCATATTAAACCCAGATAAACCCCCTAATAACTTGGCTTTTGCAATAATTGTAGGCATCCTAATCGGCATAGCCTCAACGTTGGCAGTGATAATTCTGCATAGGGCAGTTAAGGGCTTTTTCAGTTTGGAAAAAGAAGAACTTACTGAGCTTGGGATAAAATGATCGATAAACTAGAGAAACCAGAAGCACAGCAAAATTTAATTAATGCCCCCAGAGCCCTAAATGGTGCAAATAGCCACGCACAGTGTTCAGCTTTCCCTGAAGCTAAGAGGTTCAGATAATTGGTTCTCAAAAGACTTCTTTCCATAATTGGTGTATACAAGGTATATGAGAAATGGTTATGGCACCAAGTAAAGGCGGGCGGAAAACTCGATCACATAGCTATAATCTTAGACGGAAACAGAAGATGGGCTTCAGAGAAGGCCCTTCATCCATGGATTGGTCATAAGAAGGGCGCTGAGAAAGTAGAGCAACTTTTGCAATGGTGTGATAAGCTTAACGTCAAATGTGTAACATTATACACGTTTTCCACCGAGAACTTCAAGCGTTCACCACAAGAAGTTGCAGAAATTATGAAGCTAGCTGAAGAGAAATTCCGCAAGCTACTAACTAACGAGCGGATACACCGAAATAGGGTACACGTAAAAGTCATTGGTCGCGTTAATCTCTTGCCTAAGAATTTACAGCAGCTCATTTTAGATGTGGAGAAAGCCACTGCAAATTATGATAATCAGTTTTTAAATTTGGCTTTTGCATATGGCGGTAGGGCTGAAATTGTGGACGCAGCAAAATGTATCGCGGAAAAAGTTAAGAATGGCGAATTAGCTGTTGAGGACATCGACGAAAGTACATTTGAAAAATACCTTTATACCTCTCACATGGAAAAACAAGATCCAGACTTAATTATTCGAACATCTGGTGAAGAACGATTAAGTGGCTTTCTCCTTTGGCAAGCTGCATACAGCGAATTATGTTTTCTGGATGTTTATTGGCCTGACTTTCGTTTAATAGATCTTCTACGTGCTATACGGACATTCCAAACACGCAAAAGGCGTTATGGCGCATAGAGGAATCAAACTCGCTTTTTTGCGCTTACAATAGATATAACATCTTGGTCTTTCAAAACAGCGCCTTCGCCTATCCTCTTTTTTCCCCGCGCATCAACTGCGTAAATGAAACTTTCACCAAGCTCAGTGTGGATAATATAAGCCAATTCACGTGCTGTGGTTCCATAGGGTACAAGGTAAACGTCAGGTAAAACCTGCCCTTTGTGATTTGTTAAATGCTCTACGTCTTCAACCGGATAAACAGTTATCATATTCAGCAATTTGAAGTAAGCAGTATTTATTGCGTCTTGGACACCGGTAGAACCGTATTTGAAAAGAATTTTTTCACGTATGGTTTCTAGTGCTTTTAGTTGATTACTGGATAATTTTTCTGGTTGTATTATTTTGAAGTTGCAGTCGCCTGGTTTATAGTTGATTAGATGCTTTTCTGCGGCGCGTCGAAGAGCTAACTCCGCCTCTGCGCAGCAAGGAATGACTGTGTAGCCAAGTTTCTTCAGTTTCTCTAAATTTTCCTCAGCGGTTGGCAGGTCTATTTTGTTTGCCACAATCAGCATTGGCTTTGCTATTTGCCTAACCGTATCTACAAATCTAACAACATCTTCGTCGCTCCAGGATGCTGGTTTTTCACTGCTTAATCCTGTTTTCTTGCCCGCCTCAAGCAAGTGGCTACGTTTTACGCCTAGGCCACTTAAACGTTCTTCCAGCGAAGTGTAAAAGTCCTTTGATTCTGCTTCGGAGGTTCTTGCAAGTTTTGCCCAGTCTCTCTTGAGAATAGCTGTCATCCACATTGTTATTTCGTGTTCAAGGAAGTGTACGTCCTCTACTGGATCGTGCTCACCTAATTTGCATAGGCGACCTTCGCAGTCTGTTCCGCCTGACGCGTCTACAACATGGATTAATGCATCTGCTCTGCGAAGTTCATCTAAGAACTGGTTACCTAATCCCCGTCCTTCCCATGCACCTGGAACAAGACCTGCTACGTCAATTAATTCGACAGGAACCAATCTTACGCCTTCTATGCAAAGAGAATTTGAGGGGTTATCTTTAGTTTGGAATTCTTCATGAACACAAGGTGTCCGTACATATCCGATGCCGCGGTTCGGTTTTATAGTTGTAAACGGATAATTAGCAATTTCTGCCGCGGCCAAAGTTGCAGCGCTGAAAAACGTAGATTTACCTGTGTTAGGTTTTCCTATTACGCCTAGTAGCCGTGAATATGACTTCTGCATAAGGCTCGCTTATACCCATGTGTAAGTAAGGCTATATAACTATGCTCAAAAAAGGGTTGAATTTGGTTTTGACAAATGTTAAAAAAGAGCGTTGCTGATAGTTTATCCGTGTTACTCTTCCATTATTATCAGTGTCAATGTCGACCGAACTTTGCTGATGTTTCTAATTTGGCGAGTTACTAGTTCTTTTAGTTGTTCCATGTTATCTGCCTTGATTTTTGCAATTAAATCGTAGACGCCGTAAGAAAAGTACGCCTCTTCTACGCCTTCTACTTTTTTCATTGCTTTTAAAACCTCGTCTTCTGCGCCGGACTCTACATTTATCATCACGAATGCACGTGGCAACTCAAAACACCTAATATCTTTTTATGCACTTGGCAATAAAAAGTATTTGCTTAATCTTTAATTGCTTTTTTAGAGGCTGATCAACTGCAAAGGGAAAAAGGGAATACTGGTTTTTTTATCGTGCTTTTGATTGTACGCGGGGCTCTAGTAGAGTCCACAGCCAGTCTACAAATTCTCTGAGGTTTTTCGTTTGAATGTAAACTTCTCCAGGACCAGTGATCTGTGTTACTAGACCTTCTCCTCCAAGTATAGTTTCCTTTAATCCTCCGAACTTTGTTACTTTGTAATTGCAGGTGCTGCTGAAACCAACCAAGTGAAAGTTATCAACGATCAAGGTTTGCCCTGGCTGCAGAGCATGTTTATCAATTGCTCCGAAAGTGTTTATGAAAAGCAAACCTTCACCTTGTGCTTTAAGCATGAATAAGCCTTGACCGAATAAACCTTTAGTAAAGCCTTCCCATTTTACATCTAAATCAACATTGCCTGTTGATGCTATATACGCTGATCTCTGTATAATGTAGCCTTGATTGGGTTTCACATCCAACGTGGTGATGTCGCCTACTGGTGCTGATACTAAGGCAACTTCGCCTGGTCCTGTCGTTGCGGTGTAATCATTTACCCAAAATGATTGACCACCAATCAGCCTCAACCCCAAACTTCCTAAAAGGCTTTTCTCACGTTTTTTAGTGTGTGCCTCTATAGTAGGCGTCATGTAGGTCATTGCGCCTGATTCAGCGGTTATTGTTTCGCCTTGATCCAAATTAACAACAAGCATAGCATATGATGGTCGATACTTAATTTCATACTTCATTGTGTTTTCTCCAGCATGCTGCAAAGTGCATGTTGATGCATAAAGACTTAGTGGTGAATAAGTCTTAATTGCAAGATTCCAAAATTAACATTGATTAATGAAAGGTTGAAGTCAACTCGTAGGGGCTATATTGAACGCCAACAATGTTTTTTGTAAGTGTTAACCCTGACATCCGCAATAGGAGTCGTGTTCCATGGTGCATTTGCTATGGATATTCCAATTACGATAAACCAAATTAAGCTCAAAGCTATAAAATTTGTAACGGACATGCTTTTAAGTCAGAAACAACATTCTCATCCAACGATTATGAGGTATCCTGTGTGGGCAAGAAAAAGGTATTAAGTGAAGGACAACTTAATGAAATGGTGTATCCTGCTCAAGGTGAAGTATTGGGTGTAGTTATAAAACTGCTGGGGTTCGATCGTATACTTGTTAAATGTCAGGATGGAAAAGAGCGCTTGTGCCGTATTAGAGGGAAAATGAAACGTCGCGTCTGGATTCGTGACGGAGATGTGGTCGTGGTTTCCCCCTGGGATTTTCAGAGTGACACACGTGGCGACGTTACATGGCGTTACACAAACGCGCAGGCAGATATTTTACGCAAAAAAGGTTACTTAACTATTTGATTTGTTTCTGTTTCTCCATATTATCCGTCTCTTGGGTTTTTGCTCTTTTTATAAAATATTTATGGCCCAGATACCTACAGTTTTTGGCGAATTAAAAGTTTAATAAACATTAAAACATAATGGCAAAATAATTCTGCAATTACTAAAATGATTTTAGATACCTTGCAAATACTAATAGTTGAAATTCCATGTCAGACAAAATACACGAAAAACTTGCACACAAAGAGAAAACTATCGAAAGAAGAGACAAGATGCTAATTCATGATTTCTCTTCAGAAAGAGCTGCGTGGGAAGAAGTATTTGATCAATCAACACTAATGGTCATATACAATATGCTAAATAAAGGCGTATTACACGAACTTCACGGCGTCGTAAACGCTGGAAAAGAAGCACGCGTTTACTGGGGTAAAAACAAAGAAGACAAAGAACTTGCTGTTAAAGTATACCTAACATCATCTGCCGAGGCAATTAGAGGCATGCGCAAATACATCGAAGGCGACCCGCGCTTCAAAAATGTCAAGCATGATACCCGTTCAATAATTTTCACCTGGGCTCAGAAAGAATTTAGAAACCTGCAACAAGCATCACTTGCCAAGATCCCTGTTCCAAAACCTATCGCCGTTGAGAAGAACGTCCTCGTAATGGAGTTCATCGGCAAAAACGGTATTAGAGCACCTTCATTAAGAGAGCAACCAATGAATAACCCTGAAAAAGTATACTCACAGTTGCTTGACAGCTTAGAGAAGCTTTACCGAAAAGCTGAGCTTGTACACGGCGACCTAAGCGAATACAACATAATGCTATGGAAAGGAAAACCATTATTATTCGATTTATCGCAAGCCGTGCCTACATCGCATCCTATGGCACAGTTTTTACTGCGCAGAGATTTAACTAACATAAATAGGTTCTTTAGTAAGCTCGGCGTTAAAACAGTCCCCATAGATGATACTCTTAAGAGGGTTGTCGGCTGAAATGACAAAGCCAAGTGTGTTCGTACGAATTCCAAGAGAACGTGTCGGCGTTCTAGTAGGGCCAGAGGGAACAGTGAAACGCTACATTGAGGAGAAACTCGGCGTTGTATTGACTGTGGAAAGTGATTCTGGTGGCGTAACAGTAACTCTCAATGAAAAAGGAACAGACCCATCCGTTATTCTAAAGGCAAAGGATATTGTTACAGCAATCGGCAGAGGATTCGCACCTGATCGTGCGTTGCGCTTAATTCGGGATGAGCATGCAATATTTGACATAGTAGACTTGCGGGAGACTTTCGGTCGTTCAGAATCAGATATTAAGCGTGTTAAAGGCAGAATAATAGGCGCAGACGGCAAAACTAGGCGATTAATCGAAGAGTTAACAAGCGCAGACATAGTAGTTTATGGCCATACAGTCGGCATTATCGGCACTTTTGAACAAGCTAATGCTGCCAGAAGCGCGGTTCAAATGCTAATCGACGGAAGCCAACATCACACTGTTTACAAGTTCTTACAAAGAAAGCGAAGCGAACTTAAAAAAGAAATGATGCAGCTTTGGGAAACACCTGAAGATAAAAAATGAACATAATGGTTGTTTTTAATAGCAGTTGATCATGATAGATGTTCCACAAGTATTTTCAATCCTATAGCAATGAGGATAACGCCGCCTACTCCTTTAATCTTATTTTTGAGAATCTTTCCAAATTGACTGCCAAATAAGAAACCTGTAAGCGATAAAACGAACGTAACCAGCCCAATAATTAAAATTGGCATTGTTATAGCGGTCTGTAGAAACGCAAAGCTTAAGCCAACCATCAAAGCGTCAATACTTGTTGCAACTGACAGCGTTAGTAACGTGTAAATGTGCAAATCTTCCACATTCTTAGTTCCTTTCTTGAAGGAATCATAAAGCATTTTAGCCCCGATGAACAATAGAAGGCTAAAAGCAACCCAATGGTCTATACCAATTATTACTTCTGCAGTTTTAATACCTGCTACCCATCCAATAACAGGCATAATCATTTGAAATGTGCTAAACGAGGTTGCAGTAAGTAACGCGGTTCTTTGTCTCTTGCTCTTCGTTGAAATACCATTAGCTATTGATACTGCAAACGCATCCATTGCCAAGCCAACTGCTATGAAAATTACTGATGCAATATCCAATATTACCACATTTTAGCCTGTTATTTTTTTGCTTTAGTCGCCGTCACTGTATATAGCGTTTTTGGATGCTACTGCTCAAAAGCAGTATTGCTATTATCTACCACCGCACTCATATGGTGAAGAGACTTAATGGTTGGTTAATAAGGCTTAATAATCGCTTTCTACGTTGTCTTCAGCATCCATGTGATGATAAATGGTAGATGTCTGGTTGCCGTATGGTAAGACTGATGTCTGCGTAAGAGTTCCAGCTCGGAACCTTTTAGGCATAATCCAGCCTAAAGAGCAGTATGGTGTTGCAGATGCACGGGCAGAGGTGGAACGTTCTCTTAGAGAACCCATTGGCACTAAACGTCTCGTTGAAATCGCAAAACCTGAACATAAAGTTGCGATAGTAGTTGATGACGCTACAAGAGACACGCCAAGCAGCACCATGCTTCTGCCTGTGCTCACAGAACTGAATACTGCTGGCGTACGTGATGAGAACATTACTGTAATTTTCGGTTGCGGTACGCATAGGGCTGTAACCGCAGAAGAGGCAACTGCCCTTCTCGGCGACGATATTCTGAAACGCATTAAAGTTGTAAGCCATGATTGTAAGGCTCAGGATTTAGTATACGTGGGCACTACTAAAACTCATGGAAACAAGGTTTATTTGAACCGTGTATTCGCTGAAGCTGACATGCGGATTCTTTTAGGCGATGTTAACTTTCATTATTATGCAGGTTATGGTGGCGGTCGAAAAAGCGTTTTGCCTGCAGTGGCTGGTGAAGAAACTATCAAACACAACCACGCACTACTTTTACATGCTAACTCGCGAACTGGCATATTAGCCGGAAACCCCGTTCACGAAGACATGGTTGAAGCTGCGCGGCTTGCAAAAGTAAATTTCATCGTTAACGTCGTGACTAACAGTAAGGGCGAAATTGTTAAGGCATTTGCAGGCGATCTGGAACAGGCTTTCCTTGAAGCAGTAAAACTTGTCGACAGCATGTATCGCGTAACCATCGATAGAAGAGCTGACATCGTTGTGGTTAGTGCAGGTGGCGCACCTGCGGATATTAATTTGTTCCAAGCATATAAAGCGTTGGATAACGCGTTAATGGTTGTTAAACGTGGAGGAATCGTGATTTTAGTAGCTGAGTGTGTCGAAGGTCATGGAAACGCAGTATTTTATGATTGGATGGCACGTTTTGGCGAGTTAAAGGCGGTTGAGCGAGAAATCAAGCGTAATTTTATTTTAGGTGCACATAAAGCATATTATTTACTAAAAGCTCTGCAGAATCACCAGATTATTCTTGTGTCTTCTTTGCCTGATTATTATGCAGTAAACGTTTTTCGATTGAAGACCGCAAGAGCGGTTAATGATGCTTTCGCAGAAGCTTTAAAGATTGCGGGGCAGCAAGCACGAGTTTGGGTTATGCCTTACGGCAGTTTTACTCTACCCGAGGTCAAATCGGTTGATTAAACCAGCTTGGAACATAATGTTTAAGTCTGATTTGGGCTTTTTCGTTTAAGAAGGCGGAACAATGCAGGAGACATTTAGGCTTCGCAAGTTTGTGCCCGATGATCTGCAGAATGTAATGATGATCAATCGTACGTGTTTGCCTGAAAATTATACCGATTACTTTTTCATGGACTTGTACGAACGGTTTCCTGAGACGTTTATAGTCGCCGAAGTCAACGGTAAAATTGCTGGTTATATTATGTGCAGGATTGAAGTTGGTTTAGCAAATCATGGCTTGGGCGGTTTAATTCGGAAGGGTCATGTAGTTTCAATTGCTGTTTTGCCGCAGTATAGGCGCAAAGGTGTTGCGCAAGCGTTGCTTAACGCGGCTTTTGATGGAATGCGTTATTACAAAGCCAAATTATGCTACTTAGAAGTCAGAGTTACAAACTTCATTGGTATATCGCTGTACAAGAAGTTGGGGTTTGAGGTGAGCAAGACTATCAGTGGATATTACTCTGATGGTGAAGACGCGTACGTAATGACAAAGAATCTTTAAAGCTTGTTGATATAAAGGAAAAAGCCAATGGTTGCTATTCACTTTTCACTTATTTGCCAATCCGCGACTAGAACCAATTATCCCTTTGCCCTTACGAGTATCTCCGCGAATAACCATAGCATTTCAGAATGGGTTACTGTATAAGGTCTAATCAGAATCTAATAGTATCTATGTGTCTCCCTGTTCTATCGAGAAAATTATTATAGGTAACCGACGTATGATGCTCTTTCAAATAAGGAGCAGAAGTGAGAGATGCCCAATCATATAGCAATAATCGGCCAAAAGAAGCGGATTGCGCTTATTGCACATGACCATCAGAAGCCTGCCTTGTTGGAATGGGTTAGATTTAATAAAGGTACTTTGCTCAAACACGAGCTTTATGCGACTGGTACGACGGGTAAGCTGTTAGAAAAAGAATTAGGCACAAAAATTACAATTTTCGAGAGCGGTCCTCTAGGGGGCGATCAACAAATAGGTGCACGCATAGCGGAAGGGAAAATCGATTTTCTCATTTTCTTCTGGGATCCACTTGCACCTTTGCCACATGATCCTGACGTGAAAGCACTGCTGCGCATAGCTGTGGTATGGAACATACCAATTGCGTGTAACCGTGCTTCAGCCGACTTTTTAATATCTTCAACGCTGATGAATCAAGAGTACCCGCGTATATTGCCGGACTATGACGGCTATAGGCAAAGGTTGAACACGGCATAGCCCCCTATTATATGCCTAATGCGTGAAAAATTCTTTGGCGATTTACTGTAGCTTTTTCTGTAATATCTATAAACAAATTGTTGCCCCAAGTATCAATAGCAACGAGAAGTGGCCCAAATTCTTCCACTTCGAAAACCCACAGTGCTTCTGGTATACCTAAATCTAACCAATCCACGCTCGCAACCCGTTTTATGGCTTTCGCGGCTAACACACCTGCACCACCTGTAAAGGCGCAGTAAACGGCACCATATTTTGCCAATGCTTCTGATGTTTTTTCACCCATCCCGCCCTTCCCTATAATAATTCGAACCTTAAATTTCTGAATAAAATCTGCTTCGTACTGTTCCATTCTCATACTTGTGGTTGGTCCAGCAGCAACAACAACCCACTGATTTTCTCGTCTACTTATGACCGGCCCACAGTGGAAAAGTGCTAAGCCTTCAAGAGATAGGGGGAGCGGTTTATTTTGCGTTGCATATTCCAATGCCCGTTTATGTGCTTGGTCACGTGCAGTTACAATTTTTCCAGTTATATATACTATATCATTTACTTTTAATCTGCGAATTTCTACCTCTGGAATAGGCGTTCTAAGTTTGCAGGTTTGCATATTTTTATTCACACTTATTCTTATGAGTTAAGTATTCAACTGTTCCGCCTGAAGTAATTTTTGCAGAGGCGCGCCTTGCAGCCCAGCAGTTAAATGCCACAGCTACAGGAAACGAAGCAGGGTGTCTAAATGCGTAGTCGATGTGCACGCCTAATGCAGTAGTTTTACCGCCCAAACCCATGGGGCCAATTCCTGTCTTATTAATCATCTCAAGAAGCTCCGTTTCTAGCTTTGCAATTAATGGATCCAAGTTAGGTTCACTAATCGGTCTGAGCAGAGCTTTTTTTGCTAAATTCAGTGCTAAATCTGCCCCGCCACCTAACCCAACACCTACCACAGTTGGCGGACACGGCTGCGCACCTGCCTTGACTACAGCGTCAACCACAAACCTTTTCAGCCTGTTTATCCCGTCGCTTGGAAGAAGCATCTCTGTAACACAAACATTTTCAGAGCCACCCCCCTTCGGCAACACCGTAATCTCTAAAACGTCGTTTTCTGTAACTTCCCAGTGAACGTAAGGCGTAAGCCTTCCTGTGTTATCACCACTGTTTTTTTGAGTAAAAGGGTTAACGGCATTGGGTCTAAGTGGGATTTCATGTGTGGCTCTGCGTGTTGCACTAACAATTGCTTCTTCTATCTTGTCTAAAACCCTAAAATGTGCGCCTGCTTTAACATAAAACGTCAGTGTCCCCGTGTCTTGGCATATTGGTGCTTTTCGTTCCTCAGCAAGCGCAACATTCTCTAAAATAGCTTTCAGTTGCATCTTTGCAGTAGCAACTGTTTCCTCATTGTAAGCTTTTTGTAATGCCTGTTTAACATCATCTGGCAAGTAGATAACGGCTTGCCTAATCAAGTTAAACGCTGTTGCTTCAACAACACTTGCAAGATTCAAGACTAAGCACCAGGCGCCTCTAGCAGCGTGCTCCTAATAAAGGAAGTACATATACTTATAATTTGATATTTCAGTAGGACTAACCCCAACAGCAAATCATAAAGCGCAGCTAGCGTATCTGACTTTACTTTAACCTACCTCTCCACGGATTAATACTTCTCTTCTTTCGCGTGTTTTAAATACTGCTTTTTGCAACTGTTTCCTTCGGGTCAAATTAAGTGTGATGCTCATGTCCGATGAAATAGAAAATCAAGAAGTAGCGGTGGAAACTGTACCAGGCAAGAAGAAATACGAGTTTATAGAAGATCTACCTGGAGTTGGACCTGCTACTGCACAAAAACTGCGTGAACTCGGTTACCATACTGTCGAGTCGCTGGCTATGGCAACTGCTCGTGAGCTTGAACCTGTAGGTGTCAGCGAAAAGAAAGCCTTCGCTATAATAAGCGCTGCACGTTCTGCAATCGGAGTTGCATTCATCCGCGCTGATGAACTTTACAAGATGCGGCAGAACGTTCTGCGCCTTACGTCAGGTAGCAAGGCTTTGGACAAAATTTTGGACGGAGGGTTGGAAACACAAACTATAACTGAGTTCTACGGCGAATACGGTAGTGGAAAAAGCCAGATTTGTCATCAACTCTGTGTCAACGTCCAGCTACCTCCAGAACGCGGCGGACTTAATGGTGCTGCATTATACGTAGATACCGAAAACACTTTCAGACTTGAGCGTATTATACAAATGTCGAAGCATTTAGGACTAGATCCTGAGCAAGTAGTTAAAAACATAATTTACGCTGAAGCTTACACTTCTGACCATCAAATGTTTCTTCTAGAAAACGCTGATGAAGTAATTAAATCGAACAACATTAAGCTAATAGTAATAGATTCTTTGACCGCGCATTTCAGAAGCGAGTATGTAGGTAGAGAGATGCTAGCTCCTAGGCAACAGAAGTTAAATAAACATATGCACAAACTCATAGGGTTGGCACGTGCATTCAATGCTGTAGCAGTGGTTACCAATCAAGTTATGGCAAAGCCAGATGTATTCTTCGGCGATGCTGTGCACCCAATCGGGGGAAACATTGTAGGGCACACGAGTCACACACGCATATACCTAAGGCGTGCCTCGCATGGTCCAGTGCGAATCGCTCGGTTGGTTTCAAGTCCCTATCTGCCTGAGGGTGAGGAGATCTTTAAAGTAACTGAGAATGGAATAGAGGACGTAACTGAAGAAGAAAAGGCAAATAAACCTCGTGGTCATTAACAATGCCGATAGATCAAGCAATTGTAGCACGATATTTTCAACTTCTCATTAATCGACAATTTACAGAGGCAGCGCGAGAGTTAGAAAATTTGAAGCAGAAAATGCATAAGACAGAATGGAATCGCGGTTATTTTCGTGCATTATACGGCATGTATCTTTCTCGTAAAAATAATGCTGATGATTACTCTTTCTTTTCGAAATTGGATTTAAGTGATAAGGCGGCTTTGCATAGTTTTAGACGTGAGTTTCTCGAGCACACAAAAAATGGACTTCATGGTGATTTTGACAGGGGCTACTTCTCTGCTTGGGCAGACTGCATGCGGGTTCTTGCTCGCATTGATATTCCAAATGTTCAGAGCAATATTTCTAAGGACGAAAAAAGTTCTGAAGAGACAAAATTGGAAACTTTAAAGAGCGATAAGAGCCAAGCCACAATAGCCAATTTTCTACAGAAGAAGGAATAAACGTAACCTGTCACGTAGCTGTTGGTACTGGTCCCCTCATAATGGAGTATATGAGTATCCAGAATACTAACCAAGTAAAGAAGTAAATTCCAATACCCTGCGTCATAATTTTTGATTGTTTCTCCACTTTAGTTAGAAACTTGGCTTTAATAACATAATAGGATATTAGATATACAGCTAGCGCCAACGTTAAGCCATTTAGGAACGTAGTATAAGAAAGCTCATCCCGTAACAGCGATAATAACGTGCTCAGGATTGCTGAAACTATTCCCAAACCCAACCGAAGCCAATATATTACAACCAGTGGTTTCAAAGCAGTTAAATCCCTCTCAGGTTACCTTTTGCGTTACATATAAAAGATGCCTGCATATAAATTGTTTCCAACGTTTGGATCACGATTACTCATTTCAAAATTACGCATTTTAAAGCTCACTCAATGAACCTCATATGTGTTCTTTTGCGTAACAGCAAAGAGGTCGTAGCCGTAATTGCTACAATTAAGCCTGAAAGCGAGAAATTAAGAAAGCTAAAAGCCGGCAGTGCAAGGAGATTATTTGAAGCGTGCAGTCCAACTGCTGCTAGATAAAAGGGCATTGGTCTTTTTGTAGCTATTCCGTATGCCGCTATCGAAGTGCTTGCAGGATGAAAAAGCAAACCAGGCACTCTTACGATAGGGTTTACACCTTGCAGGAACACGTAGGCTGCCATTTCTACGATGCCGAAGCCGAAGCCGACAAACAATGCCAAGTCAAAGATTGATCTCTCAGTTTCACCGTGCCTGTAGAAGAGGGGGAAAATCTTTGAGAATTCCTCTATTATTGGCGCGAAAACCACTGAGGCTAGTACAGTAGAATAGAACATTCCAAGGCTTGATAGAAACCAGTTTGCGAATTGGGCTATAAACAGCGTAAGTGGGATACTTATGATTGCACCACAAATGAAGAAGAACAACTTTTCGTCAATGTCCGGTTCATGAAGTTTAATTATACATTTGTCTTCACTCATCAAGCTACCCCATGGAATCTCTGAAAATAATCACCAAATTCGAGTGTTAAAAGCTTTCGAAAACAAGCATACAATTATTTAGCTGCAAGCATTTTTTATAACTTTAAGTCTTTCATTATTATCTGATTTAGCGCCATAGAAAATCGAGGTGCTGCCCCCTTGCCCAAAAAGGATTTCACAAGTTTCGATATTTCAATAGTAGTGCATGAGTTGAAATCAGCGATTTTAAACAGCCGTGTCAACAACGTTTACCAGATAGCCGAGAAGACTCTACTTTTTAAACTTCATAAGGCAGACGCGCCACCAAAGCAACTCATAATGGATGCAGGTAAACGTTGTCATTTAACGTTCTACGAATTAGAGAAACCCCAGACTCCACCTGCGTTTTGTATGGCACTACGAAAGTATCTTCGCGGTGCTTGGCTTATAAGTGTAGAACAGCACGAGTTTGAACGCATTATTCTATTCTCTTTCAGAAATAGAACGACTACTTTAAGGCTCATTCTAGAACTCTTCGGTGACGGCAACATAATCTTAACTGACGAAAGTGGCATGATCTTGCACGCCTTGGTTTTTAAGCGTATGCGGGATCGCGCCATTCTACGTAATGAAGTTTACAAGTTCCCACCTTCTACTGGGAAAAACCCCTTTAAAATCACCAAAGAAGATTTGAGTGGCATGCTTATCACGTTTGGAAATACAGAGGTTGTTAAGGCATTAGCACGTCTATTAGGCATAGGCGGAGTGTACGCAGAAGAAATACTGCTCCGAGCTAACATCGATAAGACTAAACCTTGCGCAATACTATCTGCTGCAGAAATAGACGCGATATTTGATTGCTTGCAGGGTTTACTTTCAGCGCTTTCCAACTTCATTATTGAGCCTAACATAGTTTTGGCTGAAGACAACAGTTTTATTGATGTTACACCATTACGGCTCAAGCGATATGAACCATTTAGAATTCAACGGTACAATAGTTTCAATGAAGCATTAGACGAGTTTTACGTTAGGACAGTTGCTACCGAGAAAGCAACTTCCAGTGTTGAATTGGACAGTCTAAAGCGAGAGGCAGACAAACTCAAGCATGTTATTGCTGAGCAGGAACAAGCGCTGCGTGATACTCAGAATAAAATGGAACATGACAAAAAAATTGGTGAACTAATTTATAAGCACGCAGCTGATTTGCAAGTACTGTTAAACAATTTTTCATCTGCGAAATCTAGTGGCAAAGATTGGAATGCCATTGCTGAGGAGGTTTCAGCAGCTAAGAAACATGGGAAAAAGCCTGAAGCACTTATTGAATCTTTTGACATGAATAAATTTGCAGTAAATTTGTGTATTGAAAATTTGCGGTTCAGCTTGAACTTGCGGAAGACACTATTCGAGAACGCGGCAGAATTCTTCGAACGTGCAAAAAAAGCTAAGCAGAAAATTTCTGGCGCATTAGCCGCGGCAGAGGAGACGCGACAGAAGTTGGCTAAGGTTGAAGAGAAAATTCGTGAAGCTGAAACGTTGCGACAAACCAAGCCTGCTGAAATGTTAAAACAACTCACAAAGAGTAGGATCAAAGAAAAACCGTGGTATTACAAGTTTCGTTGGTTCATATCCTCGGACGGCTTCCTCGTAGTCGGCGGAAAAGACGCTGTTAGCAACGAGATTCTAATAAAAAAATATGCAACTGCAGCTGATTTAGTCTTTCATGCGGAGCTGACAGGTGCTTCTTTTGTGATAGTAAAGACAGAGGGCAAGCAACCTCCTGAACAAACAATACGTGAGGCTGCAGAGTTCGCAGCCGCGTTTTCTAGGGCTTGGCGTGAGGAGCTTGTTGCGGCTGATATCTACTGGGTTAGGCCTGAACAATTGAGTAAGAGTGGTCCTTCAGGTGAGTATGTTCCCCATGGTGCTTTTTTTGTGGTTGGCAAACGGAACTGGCTACATAATGTGCCGCTCAGAATGGCGGTAGGCGTGATTGACGATGGCGAGGTGCGTTTTGTCGGTGGGGCTGTGGATGCGGTAAAACCAAAGGCAAAAGTTTATGTAGTTATAATTCCAGGCGACGTGACGGGGAAAGAGTTGTTAAGTCAAGTGTTACGGGCATTAATTGCTAAGCTGCCAAAGGAACTGCGTGAGAAGATGGGCAAAGTTTCTATTGAGCAAATTAGAGAGTTTGTGCCTTATGCAAAGGGTAGAATAATAGTTACTTAATTACGTTTGAAAGACTACCCACTTTTCTTCAATTTATACAAATGGCTCCAGCAATGAATTTTTCGCGCTAGATGTCCGGAGGATTTGAAACACCAGTCAAAAAATGATTAACCATGCCTTCCTTTCAGGTTTGTCCACTTCTTTTTTGGAAACGCTCTGCGCAAAAAAGTTATATCCGAAGCTACCTTGGGGTAAGATAGGCGCTATGATTGAAGTATTCGGAATAGATCTTTCAACGATAGTTGGGGTAATCGTCATCTTAGTGGTAGCGGTAGCTCTTGAAAGAGCTTTTACTCAGTATTTGTCTCGCTTTGCTAGACACGCCAAACTCGAGCGTAACACAGCAAACAATTTGATTCTAACCTTCCGCATACTAATCCTTGCAGGCGCCGTACTCGCGCTAAGTCGTATGGGTGGATTACAGGCTGAATGGCTCGTTTCTATTTCAGCAATAATCGGCGCAGCTGTGGGTTTTGCATCTCAAAAAACACTTGGGAATTTTGTGGCTGGTCTCTTTCTTTTGGCCGCACGTCCATTTCGCGTTGGTGATTACGTTCGCATCGGCACGGTTGAGGGCGTAGTACAGGAAATCACAATAAATTATACAAAAATCCTCACAATAAACAACAACATTGTCTCAGTAAGCAATTTGCAAATACTCGACCGCGACATAACAAATTACGCCTATGAAGAAAGCAATGGTATAGCAATTTACTGTTATACATTTGAACTAGGCTTTGATTACAACGTAGACGCTCAAAAAATCGCGCAAATTTTCAATGAAACCTTCCAGAGTTACGTCAACGTGCTTCCAAAAAGCCCTGCCTTTATGCTTACGAGGTCTACAGCCTCTGAAAGAGTATACACAATATATCTCTATGTAGTACACCCAGAAGACGCTTTTAAATTGCGGCCTGCAATTGCCGAAGAGGTATATCGCCGCTGGGACATGGTGAGAAATAAGACACAAAATTAACCAACCTTTTATACTCCGTTTTACCACATAAAATTGTGCGAGCTAGATAATAGCATGATTGAAAACAAAAAACCAGAAAACAAAATTACCCCCGCACAAAATAAAAATTTTGCAGAAATAGTACGCTATCAAGAAGGCGCCGTTGTTAGTCGTACAATAATCGACAAGAAAGCAGGCACAATAACGCTTTTTGCATTTGATAAAAATGAGGGCTTAAGCGAGCACACAGCACCTTACGATGCATTCGTGTACATACTTGAAGGCGAAGCTGAAGTTTCAATATCACATAAACCAACCATCCTAAAGCAAGGCGAGTTTATAATAATGCCTGCTAACGAGCCTCATGCGTTGAGGGCTTTATCACGTTTTAAAATGCTTTTAGTCATGGTTCGATCTTAACCGTGCTTCTTTCAAAATATCAAATTCAGCGGAGCGATATTTTCTCGCCGCTTGTGATGTAAACCACTGCTTCACCAACATAAGCTGTATGGTCTGCTATTCGCTCCAAAAAATGTGCGATCAACAGATCACATAGAACGCTTTTTGTTTGGACCGTTGCTGTGGTCAATTGTTCTATATAGTTAAACAGTCTTTTATCTACCTCTTCCTCATCCTTGGCTAAGCTTTTAGCTATTTCAGCGTTGTGATCTTTAACTGCTTTGATGCTTTTGGCTACCATGCGAATAACTGCTTTTGCTAAATGCGTTATCGGCTTCAAAGGGTGTGCAGGTGTTTCTATTTCATTGAAACGTTTTTGCGTTATAGCTATATCCCAAGAATATCTGCCATAACGTTCGAAGTCGTAGGCTATTTTAATGTAAGAATTAATTATTCGCAAGTCTGTTGCGACTGGCTGATGCTTGACTATTAGTTCGAAGGCTTTTCCTTCAATTTCAACACTCATCGCAGATAACATTTCAGAAAGTCCTCGTATTTCTCTGGTTGTGTCTTTTCCAACGAGGAAGCCGCTTACGGCGATATTTACTGTCTTTTCTGCAAGTTCCCCCATTCTATAGACTTTTGTAGCTAGTTCCTCTAATCCGCTGTCTAAAAGTCTGCTCATTTTCTTCTCACCCGAATTTTCCTGTTATGTATCTTTCTGTTAATTCCTTTTCTGGTTTTTCGAATACTTTCGGTGTATCTCCATATTCTACAAGTTGCCCTAAGTACATGAAAGCTGTGAAGTCTGATACACGAGCAGCTTGTTGTAAATTGTGTGTTACGATTATTACAGTATAATTTTGTTTGAGATTTACTATTAGTTCCTCAATTTTTGCAGTCGCAATTGGATCCAGAGCGGAACACGGCTCATCCATAAGAATAACTTCTGGCTGTAATGCAATTGCACGTGCAATGCAGAGGCGTTGTTGTTGCCCGCCTGAAAGGCTTATACCTGGTTTTTTTAGGTCTTCTTTAACTTCATCCCATAATGACGCTTGTTTAAGGCTTTTTTCAACAATTTCGTCGAGATCTCTGCCTTTTTTCATACCTGTCAGTTTGAGTCCCGCTGCGACATTATCATAGATAGACATCGTGGGAAAAGGGTTTGGTTTCTGAAATACCATGCCTACCCTTCTGCGAATTTGCACGGCATCAACATTATTTTCATAAATGTTTTTTCCGTCTAAGATAACTTTGCCGGACATTTTTGCATCTGGTACGAGCTCATGCATTCGGTTTAGAGTTCGGATAAATGTGGATTTACCGCATCCTGAAGGGCCTATTATGGCGGTAACGACGTTAGCCCTAATTGTTATATTGATTTCTTTTAGGACTCGTTTTTCACCGAACCATGCACTCAGGTTTTCAGTTCTTATTTTTTCTTTTGTTACCATCTTACTTTTCACTATTTGAAATGATTTTTGTTAAGTACTCTCACAATTATGTTGAGGACCAGAACTATTAAAATTAGTACTAACGCTGCGCCCCATGCTTGTGCCTGTATTTCTGTTGATGGTTGTCTTGAGTTTAGGAAAATTCTTAATGGGAGGGCATCCATTGGTTGATTGAAGCCTTGAAAGAAATACGTGTTCCCTAATATAGTTAGCAGTATCGGTGCTGTTTCACCTGCGATTCTTGCCACTGCAAGGAGTACGCCAGTAGTTACTCCTTGCCGCGCGGTTGGCAGTACAACACGAATTGTTGTTGTCCACTTGTGTGCACCAAGTGCCATGGCTGCTTCACGTACTGATGTAGGTACAAGTTTTAGCGATTCTTCTGTTGTTCTCGCTATAATTGGAATTATTATAAAAGCCAGGGCCACTGCGCCTGCCAACGGGGAAAAGGTTCCTGTTACGCCGATTACAATTATGCTGAAAGCGGTTATACCTACAACTATGGACGGAATTTCTGTGAGTATGTCACTGATTGTTCTTGCTATTGCCGCATATTTGTTATTTCCGAATTCAGCTAAGTAAACTCCTGAGAGTATGCCTATTGGGATTCCAATAAGGCTTGTCAAACCTATCAGTATTAGCGTACCTTGTATTGCTGGACCTATACCGCCTTCCAAATTGTTCGCCACTAGAAAATGAAAATTTATTTTTGGTGCTCCTCTAATGACAACCTCAAAAATAATGCTTATTAGCGGTGTAACCGCAATTATGACGCATGCCAAGCATAGGAAATATACTGCCTTGTCCTTGATTTTTCGGAATCTATAGTTATTCAAGATCATTCTACGGTGCCTCCCTTTATCTTTAGAATTTTAGTAATCATAATTTGCGCAGTTATGTTTATGATCAGACTGAGTATTAGCAGGATTAGTCCTGCGCCTATGTATGCAGATTTCTCTAGAGGTGTCGGTGCTTCTAGAAAGCCATTTGCAATGAGCGAAGGTAAAGTCTGTCCTGGTTTAAAGAGAGACGTTGGCATCGCACTTGGTCCAATTGCATTGCCTATTACCATGGTCACTGCCATTGTTTCACCAATGGCTCTTCCTAAGCCTAGGATTATGGCGCCTATAAGCCCTGATCTTCCGTAACTTAGAACCCAGTAGCGAATGACTTCCCATCTTGTTGCGCCTATGCCATATGCTGCTTCACGTATTGAATTCGGGACTGCACTAATCACTTCTTTTGAGACTGAGGCAACCGTTGGAATTATCATTATTGCAAGCATTATCCCTGCAGTGAAAATGTCTAGGCCAAATGGTGTTCCGCTGAAAATCGGGATCCAGCCAAGATGTGTGTTTAATGGTATTTCTATGTAGTTAAGAACCCAGTTTCGAAGAACAAAAATTCCCCAGAGTCCAAAGATGACACTGGGCACAGCGGCTAACAACTCGATTAAGTATGAGGTGGGCACTTTGATGGCTTTTGGCGCCATTTCCACAAGGAAAATTGCCGCCCCAAGGCTTAGCGGCACTCCTATCAGGAGCGCTATGCCTGATGTAACTAATGTTCCGAGAACATATGGTAGTATACCGAATGATTCTCTATTTTCGACAGGATTCCAATTCGTTCCTGTTAAAAAATTTAAGCCAAAGTGATTTAATACTATTGTCGATCCAGTTGATAAAATGTAGAGGTAAGCCGCAAGAATTACAATTACGGAAAAAGCGACTATTCCAGTTGTTGTTTTAAATATTTTGTCTCCAGTTATTTGCGGCATCCTTTTTGATACCTCTGTTTCAAAAAAAGGGAGTGTACTTATTAGTGCTCTTTTTTAACTGGTTATGAGAGTTTGACCGTTGTAGGTTATTGATCGCAATGTTGCTTCATTGATGCTGATCAAATTTGCTGGCAATGCTGCATACTGTAGTCCAGCCGCAAATTGTTGCCCTTCGTGCACTACATACCAAATGAAGTCTACAAGTTGCTTGGCTTTATCTTGTGTCATTCCAGGCACGACATTTAGTTCTTGGTAGAGCAGCATGTATGTTGGAACAACTATTGGGTATGCATTAGCTCCTGGAGCGTTGAGGATGCTGACTGTAGACCAATCGCCGCTTCCAGAAGGCAAAGTGCTTGTTGGTAGTGATTCTGCAGCTGCCGTTGTTGAGGCGAGTGTTGGCGCCACAAAGTTTCCTGCGGGGTTTTGTATTGCGGCTACAGGCATATTATTCTGTAATGCGTATGCTAGTTCAACGTAACCTATTGCGTACTGTGTCTGGTTTACTGTAGCTGCAACGTTCGCGTTTCCACTTGCGCCTATAGTAACTCCTGGCCACTGAACTGTTGTACCGCTTCCAACTTGCGTGTTCCAAGCTGTGCTTACTGCGCTTAGGTATTTAGTGAACCAGTTAGTTGTGCCTGAACTATCGGATCTTCTAACTTTTACAATGTCCTGATTTGGAAGACTTATCCCTGCATTAAGCGCAGTTATTGCAGGGTCATTCCATTTTGTAATTGTGCCCAAGTATATGTCTGCAATAATTGGTCCAGTTAATTTTAGACCTGATGGGACACCGGGTAAATTATATGTTATTACTATTGCGCCGATGGTCTCTGGAATGTGGACTGCGTTTGGAGCTGCAGCTCGTTGTGATGCTGTTAGCGCCGCATCCGTGCAAGCAAAGTCAACAGTTTTGCTTGTGAATGCAGATATCCCTGATCCGCTTCCTACCCCTTGATAGTTTATCTGAACATTTGGTCTAACTTGCGTTGTGTAATGTGCTATTATGGCGTTTATCAATGGCTGCGGAAATGTGGCTCCTGCTCCATTTAATGTTGCTGGTCCTGGAGTGGGAGTTGGCGTTACAATAGGTGTAGGCGTTTGCAGAGTTGGAGTTGTTGGTGTTTGTGTGGGTGTCGGCGTCTGTGCCTGAGTTGTTGGTGTTGCTGTTGGTGTTGGATTCGGTTGAGTTGGCGTTGAAGTGTTATTTGAACTAGGCGAACCGGTTGGTTCAGTTGCTGGTTGTGACAAGTAGAAGTAGCTTAAAGAACTTATGGTAATTATCGCAATTACGGCTATTGCTACTATCGTCTTTGAAAGTTTCATTTGAGTTTGCTCTCCCTTTTCTTATTTTTCACTATTGAAAAATAGCGGTCTTGTTATATTGTTTCTCGCAATAGTCTTTGTAGCCCCTAAGTTACTATATAGACTATATAGATAATCTATTAAATATCAATATCTAATGAAATTTATAGAGTTGGTCTAATGATACAGCAAACGCAAAATGTTGAAACTCGAAAAATTCAGTTCACAGGCGGTTCCACATACATAATTTCGTTACCTAAAAAATGGATCGATCGAAATAATCTCAAAAAAGGCAGCTCCATAAAGCTACATGTGGAAGAAGATACGCTAATAATAACACCTGCAGATAAACCAACTGTTCAAACGTTGGGTGAGGCACTTATTAAGATATCCCCAAAAGATAATCCTGCATCGGTAATTAGAAGAATAGTTTCCGCCTATTTAGTTGGCTATAGCTTTATCCGCATAAAAACCGAAAGGCAACAGCCATTAATAGTACAACAAAGGAATGCAATAAAAAACTTTGCAAGACATATGCTCATAGGCACTGAAATACTTATAGACACCTCTACAGAACTCGTTTTGCAAATTCTGCTGAGCTACCCCGAGTTGTCAATCCAAAGTGCTTTACGAAGAATGTGCATTATAACAGTATCAATGCACAAGGATGCAATATCTGCACTTAAAACGCGCGACCAGCAATTAGCCAGAAGTGTAATTGATACGGATAACGAAGTAGACAGATTTACCCTCTACATAGTGCGCCAACTCAAAACTGCAGTTCAAAATCCTCAAATTGTTAAAGAGATTGGTTTAACCATCGCCCGAGACTGTTTAGGCTACCGCCTTGTGACCAAATCCGTGGAAAGGACAGCTGATCACGCAGTTAACATAGCTGAAAACGCTTTAAACCTAACACAGCAGCTTAACGCTGAGGTTGCGCAAAAAATTGAAGAAATGAGCGAAGTAGCCATAACTATGTTTGAAACAGCAATTGACGCGCTCCTAAGGCAAGACTTTAACTTGGCCGAGAGCATAATTGAAAAAACAGATGCTGTTATATCGCTGGAAAATGATGCAATAGCGGTTTCTCAAAAGAGCAATATAAGCGAGATGGCAAACCTGCGATTAGCAATCGAGAGCATAAGGCGCACAGCTGAATACGCCGCTGACATAGCAGAAATTGTACTTAACCTCACAGTGGAATCCATAATCACCAGAGAACAACCTGCCAAATCGCTATAACTAAAATAGTCCCGCATCACTAATCTGATGATATAGCAAAATTAAAACTTTTGAGAATCTAATAGAAAATATTTTTGAAACAAATTTTATATTCAACACAAAATTCGCACATAAATACCTATTCTGCTTACTTGTATCTTTTACTCTGAAAATTACACGCTATTTTTTTAGCGTTTTTCATCGCATGGTTATGTTTACCTACTAAACATTTAATAATTAACCTCAAGTGTGTCCACTTGATATTCTTTGATGTTTGTTATCGTGCGATAAAGTTAAAGCGTTAAACCGCCATTTTTCCAATAAAAGTCGAGGAACTAATAATGGCTAGTGATGAAAATTCAGGTTACAAGGGTGCCGCTTTAAGTGCCATAACGAAAGCAGAATGTAATATCGGCGATGTTATACGCGTCACAAGCATCGGAAAAAGCTATGAAGGTATACTCATTCCCAGATCAGAGATGGGTGATGCGGAGCATATTGTTATCAAGTTGAAGAGCGGCTACAACATTGGAATAAAAGTAACAGCTGAAACAAAAATTGAGAAAATAGGCAAAGGCATAAAGCCTTCTTTTACAGCGCCTGAGCTACCGCCGAAGAAAGATCATTTACCCAAAGTCGTCATATTAAGCACTGGTGGCACAATAGCCAGCCGCGTTGATTACCGCACAGGAGCTGTGCGACCGGCATTATCCGCCAGCGATCTATATGGTGTTGTGCCTGAACTCAGTGACATCGCGCAAGTGGACACGCAAATCTTGTTCAGCCTCTATAGTGAAAATATAACCCCTCACCACTGGGCACAAATAGCAGAAACCGTGGCAGCGCACATAGCCACAGGCGTTAACGGCGTAGTGATTGCGCATGGAACAGACACTATGGCGTATACTGCTGCGGCTTTGAGCTTTGCATTGCAAAATTTACCTGTACCTGTAGTGCTTGTAGGCGCTCAGCGTTCCAGTGACCGTCCCAGTTCTGATGCCGCAACAAACCTTATAGGTGCAGTCCAAGTCGCTGCGCAAGCACCTTTTGCTGAAGTGGTTGTTGCCATGCACGAAACAATTTCAGACAAAAGTATAATCATTAACCGTGGCACCAAAGTCAGAAAGTGCCACACTAGCCGTCGTGATGCGTTTAGAGCTGTAAACGATGTGCCAATAGCAAGAGTGGAAAACAACAAAATTAGTTTGTTGACTAGTGATTACTTGAAACGTGATCCTACAAAAACACTAACAGTTAAATCTGCTTTTAGTGATAAGGTTGCGCTCGTCAAGTTTTATCCTAGTTTAAATCCTGAAGTAATCGACTGGTACGTGAAAAAAGGTTACCGAGGTATATTGCTGGAAGGAACAGGCTTAGGACACGTAAGCAAATACTGCTTCAATGCGATAGAAAATGCCATCAAGCACAATGTGATAATTGCGTTGGCTTCTCAGTGCATTTGGGGACGTGTAAATATGCACGTGTACGACACAGGCCGCGACCTACTGAGTATCGGCGTAATTCCTGCTGAAGATATGTTCCCTGAAACTGCTCTTGTTAAGCTCATGTGGGTGCTTGGACAGACAGAAAACGTGGAGGATGTAAGGCGACTCTTTATTACAAACATTGCAGGTGAATTCTGTCCACGCACTCTGCTAGAAGAAGCATGCAATCAAGAGGGGCACAACAATGGAGATTGATTACACAAGAATTGGTTTAAAAGTTGGTTTAGAAATTCACCAGCAACTTGCTACTTCAACAAAACTTTTCTGTAACTGTAAGCCTGAACTCTTTAAGGGAACGCCAGAAATTACGTTCCTTCGTAGACTTAGACCAACCCAAAGCGAACTAGGGCAAGTGGATGCCGCTGCTTATTTTGAGTTTCAAAAGGGTATCCAAATATGCTATGAAGCGAATCGCATAAGCGCCTGCTTGGTAGAAATGGACGAAGAGCCACCGCATCCGTTGAGCATGGAAGCTGTAGAAACTGTGTTATTGGCAGCCTTGATGATGAATGCACAGCCAGTAGATGAAGTTCATGTAATGCGCAAAACAGTTATAGACGGCTCAAACACTACAGGCTTTCAGCGCACTTGCGTCATCGCATTAGATGGCTGGATAAAAGTTGGAGAAAAAACAATCCCAATCCAGCATGCAAGCTTAGAAGAAGATGCTGCACGAAAAACAGGAGACGAAGGAGACGGAAAGATAATTCACTACCGCATAGATCGTCTAGGCATACCGCTGATTGAAGTAGCAACTGCCCCTGTCATTCACACACCAACTGAAGCCCAAGAGGTAGCCTTAGCAATAGGCAAAATTTTACGTGACACTGGCAGAGTTATGCGTGGTTTAGGCACAATACGCCAAGACTTAAACGTATCTATCTCCAATGGTGCTCTAGTAGAAATCAAAGGTGTACAGGAACTCGAATTAATCTCTCGCGTTGTAGAATACGAAGTGCAAAGGCAGTTGACTTTGCTCAGCATAAGCGAAGAACTAAAAAAACGCGACATAAGCACTGCAAGTCTGACTGACGACTTTTATGATGTTACTCCAATATTCAGGCAAACTAAATGTAAAGTCATTCAGAAAGCTCTGGAAAAGCATCACTGCGTAAAAGCGGTTAAACTATCAAAATTCAGCGGTATTCTTAAATGTGAACTTGCGCCCAATTTCCGTTTTGGCACCGAGCTTGCGGATAGAGCACGCTTTTGGGGTGGTGTTGGAGGTATATTCCATACTGACGAAATGCCTGCTTATGGCATAACGTCTGAAGAAATTTCGTTACTACGAAATGCAGTAAAAGCTGAGGCAGATGATGCTGTAGTCTTCGTTGCAGACACGACCGAAAAAGCAGTGGACGCGTTAAGGGCTGTGGTGGAAAGAGTCCGAGAAGCTTTAAATGGTGTTCCAAGTGAAACTCGTGTAGCAACCCCTGATGGAACAACGCGTTACATGCGTCCTCGTCCAGGCGCGGCACGTCTGTATCCTGAAACTGACATCCCGCCATTGCAGATAACCCGTGCATTGATTGAAAAAACCCGTGCCAATTTGCCCGAGCCTGCAGAAAAGAAAATTAAGCGATTAATCGTTGAACGTGGTTTAAACGAGAAACTAGCAAACCAGATTATAAATTCCGAGTATAATACTCTGTTTGATATAATAGTGGAGGAAAGTGGCGTAGCCGCTACAATTATCGCTGCGTTTCTGACAGAAACCGTGAAAGCGCTTAAACGCGATGGAGTTCCCATAGACCAAATTACCGATAACCAGCTGCGCGATGCATTTAAACTCGTTGGCAGAGGGGAACTCGCTAAGGAAGCTGTAACTGATGTGATTACTTGGCTTGCTAAACACGAAGGCAGAAGTGTGCAGGATGCTGTTGTTGAGTTGGGGTTGAAAATGCTTTCGGCAGCAGAGTTAAAAGTAATTATTGAACGTGTAATTGCAGCAAATAAGCAAATAGTGGATAAACTTGGGAAAAATTCGTTTGGCGCATTAATGGGAGCAGTGATGCGGGAAGTACGTGGTAAAGCAACCCCGGAACTTGTCAGTAAATTGCTAAAAGAACAACTTCCGTCACAGGATGCCTCAGAGAGGTAGTTTTATCTAATCAGCTTTAAGTGCAGCAGAGCGCGTTATTTGTCCACTTTTGTGCAGGAAAGGCTTAAATAGCGCATGCGAGGTTGCAATAAACAATTCGCAATGTCTAGATAAGAAATAAACTGGAAAGGTTTAGAGAAGCACCCTACTAGTCCAATCAAGCACCCCGTAGAAAATCAATTTTACTTTTCGCTGCTCTAAACCCCAGAAATTTAAAAACTAATCCACATTGTGCATAATTTATAAATGTTCTTGACGTAAACTAGTTACGTGGAGTTTATGCTGTGCAATTAGTAGCAGGAGAAAGGGATAAAATGGTGCAAACAAAAAAATTGGAAGAGACGCAGGAAAAGGATTTTGTATTTCGCGTTAAACTTGGCGAATCTGAAATAGAACTCAAAGGAACGTATAACGAGGTTACAAAGACCATTCAAGATCTTCCAAACTTGTTCGCCAATATCCGCAAGGCTTTGGAAAGTGTAAAACCTAAGACAGTGGCAACAATTACCGTAAAAGCTGAATCAGCACGCAAAGAAGCACCTACTGCCACAGCGGATGTCCCTGTTCAAAGTTACCCTCAACTTCCCGCGCAAATAAGTTGCGACGAAGCGATATTAAGAATTCTGGAATCTGACTGGGGTAAATGGCGTCCTAGGACACTGGAGGAAATCCAAGAAGTCATGAAAGCAAACAATCTTCAATTTATGGGCCGTATGTTAAATGCAGCTCTTGATGCGCTCGTAGAAAA
This sequence comes from Bathyarchaeia archaeon, assembly GCA_038826755.1. Classification (GTDB taxonomy): domain Archaea; phylum Thermoproteota; class Bathyarchaeia; order Bathyarchaeales; family Bathycorpusculaceae; genus JAWBOE01. The sequence goes on from JAWBOE010000003.1 coordinate 49,670, forward strand.
AGGTAATGTGCGTCGTTGGAATACAAATGCAGGCTTTGTTTATATACTCGCAGAAAAGAAAACAAATGCTGAGGCTGAAAACAAATGACAAGAATTGAAGCGCGCATACGAACTCCATTTGGCGAAGTTGTAATTGAAGGGGAAACACCACAAGAAATCCTTAACGCACTTGAATCTATGCCTGCTGATTTTGTAACAAAGCTGTCTGATTTTGTCTCCAACAGGTTGACACCTGCAAGCGCCCAATTAAAAGGCATAATTGAATCAACAACCGAGGGTCCACTTATAGCTACACGTGAAAAACTAACACATTATGAAGCAGTTGGTCTGACACTTTATGCATCTGAGGACAGAAAAAACACTGCTGCGCAAATTGAGAAACTCCTAGAGTCACGTGGAATAAAATGTATGGTTCCTGCACGCCTGAATGAGATGACCAAGCGTGGTCAAGTATTCAAACCTGATCCATCAAAGCCCGAGTTCAAACTAACAATTCAGGGAGAAAAATGGATTGAGGATGAAGTTATAGCTAGGCTCAGAGGCAAAATGAGTTGAGTGAGGAAACAAAAAATTTAGTAAGTGTACAAATCAATTATCGTGACGTTCAGCAAACTTTTTCAGCACCACCTGGAGAAGCATGGCATTTACTCTGTAAGTTCTTTAATGAGTTTATCCCTCAATATGAGATTAGCCACAGGCTCTGGCTTAACACCGATATACAACAGCTTGCAAAAGCCTGTGAGGGCCTTATTGCTTTTTCACAGGAAGGCGCCAGCGTGCTTGTACCGAAAGGCAAGTTAACAGATAACGAGACTCTATTGCTTTGGCTTTTAGCTAGTTATATTGGCTACAGGATAGGTATACTGAGTATAGATTGTCTTTCAAAAAGTGAATTGCAAATGAAACTTGGGAAAAATGGAAAGATCACAGGTACGCGGTTAGGTGAGCTTGTTAAAAGTGGTATGGCAACAAAATTGGCTGACGAAAAGTTCAAGTTAACAGTGTTTGGTGCCGTGCAGATGCAAAAAGAGGTTATACCACGGATAAAAGCAAAAGCGGCTACGTTATGATAATTTAGTTGCTTTTTCCAGATTTTCTTGTTTTTGCAGGTAACCGGTTAATGTTTCAAAAGTTTACTTTTAGCTTACTTAAGTCAAAAAACTAGAAAGTTTGGGAATCCTTTTTATTTATATGTGCTCTATTAGCTGTTTAGGGAGAAGAGAAAGCTGTGGAATTGAAAGGTAGTAAAACAGAAAAAAACTTGCTTGCTGCGTTTGCAGGAGAGTGTCAAGCTCGGACAAGATACAATTTTTTTGCCAGCGTTGCGCGAAAAGAGGGATACGAACAGATAGCTGCGCTATTCGATGAAACAGCTGATAATGAAAAGGAGCATGCAAAACTATTTTTTAAGCAGTTGCGAGGTGGTACTGCGAAGATTACTGCTGAATATCCCGCTGGTGTGATCGCCGGAACCGCAGAAAATCTTGAAGAGGCTGCGAAAGGAGAAAAACTCGAATGGGGTGAGCTTTATCCTGAGTTTGCTGAGACAGCTGAGAAAGAAGGTTTCGCTGATATAGCTCATATATTCCGTATGGTGGCTAAGGTCGAAGCTTATCACGAAAAGCGGTTCTTAAAACTTCTGGCGAATGTTAAAAGTGGCCGCGTTTTTAGGAAGGATCAGGTTATAAAGTGGAAGTGTCGAAATTGTGGGCATGTTTTTGATGGCAGTGAGGCGCCTGAAAAATGCCCTGTCTGTAGTCATCCAAGAAGCTACTTTGAAGTCTGGTGCGAAAACTATTAGAAAACACACCAATTTTTTATTTTATGTTGAAACAAAAAGTAATTTAAACGCTATTTACGCTGTTATTAACCTAAAACTTGCTCTGTGTTGCCTGCTTCTCTTATAATATTGAATAGCTGTCTAGCGTTTTCTAACATTGCATGGTTGTTATTAAAAAATATGTATGCCTTTTCAGGCTTTAGTTTTCGAATGCCTTCTACAACTTCTTTCAATTCTTCAACGCTGTAATCGTGCCGGTACCATGCGGTTCGGCCATGCATTCGCATGTAAACGACATTGGTGGTTTTAAAGATTTTTCGAGGAAGGGTCGGCGCATCAACACTGACTAGTGTAATACCCACTTTTGTTGCCCATTCTGCCCACTTATCGGTGAACCAGTTTAAGTTTCTAACTTCTAATGCGAATTTAGTTTCAAGTTCTGTTTTTTTAAAGAATGTCTCTATCTTATCAGCGTCTTCAGGCGCCAGAGAAGCTGGTGTTTGGAAAAGGAAAAAATCAGTAATTGTTTCTATAGGCGCAAAGAGACTACGAAATCGTTGAAATTGCTGAAGTGTCTCAGTGCTGAACCTATGTATATGCGTTATGAGACGGTTAACTTTAATTACCCACCTTAAACTGTTGCCGTTTAGACTCCAAGATTTAATCATTGAGGAGTAGGGATAGCGGTAGAAGCTAGCGTTCAATTCGATTGCGTTTAGTCCACTGTTTGCTACATACCATCCTAAATTTCGTCCTTCGTTCCACGGATAAGCCCAACCTGATGTGCCTACGTAAAACTCCAATTTTATTTCACCATCCAATAAGTCGAGAGCGTATCCAAGGCGTGAAAACGGATTTGTTTCTGTGTTTTCAAAAGCTAACTCCTAACTATCTAAAGGGCGAATGTTTGCTTTTAATGTTTTCTGATTCTCTTAAGATCGTGTTTAGTCAAAAAAAGCGTTTAGTGGTAAACCTAGCTGACGTTGAAATATACGCGTCTTTGAGTTTTACCTTTATTTTCCACTTTAACTAGGTGTATTTTGCCTATTTCTCTAGTATTATTCACATGTGGTCCGCCGTCTGCTTGCACATCTACTCCTGGGATTTCAACGATGCGGAACTCTTTAACTTGCGGTGGCATCCTTTCTGCTAACTTTACTATGCCCGGCATTTTTAGTGCCTCGGTTCTTTCCAAGAAATAAATTTTTAATGAAATCCCCTTGTTTACCTCGAGGTTTGCTTTTGTAATTGTATCCTCAAATATTTCGCGGTTTGTTGTAGGTAGGTTAAAATCTATTTTTGCCTGTTCAGGATCCACTTGGCCACCAGTTATTAACGCGTTATAGTCCCTGTACATTATAGCCGCAATCAAGTGCGCAGCCGTGTGCAATCGCATCAGTTTGTATCGCCTCTCCCAATTTAATATCCCGCTAACTACGTCATCAGCGTGCAGACAAGCTGCGTTGTCAAGTATGTGTATTATTTCTTTTGTATCCTTGTTAATAGCTACTTGTACCACACTGTAGGCATTTTTGTCCTTATTTATGTATCCTGTGTCATAGGACACACCGCCTGTTAATGGGTGAAAAACAGTTTGATCAAGGATTACTTGATTTCCACTTACTTTTTGAACTATTGCAGTGCATTCTTTTTGGTAGCTGTCATATAAATAAAGTTGCTTGGTTTCCATAACTCATGCTCATGCACATAGAAACGTGGATTGCGATTAAAAACCTTTGCAAAGTAATACCGCGTCTAGTTTGAGGCGTGTAAATGGCTGATTGCCGTTAATGATACAAAATGCTTAATAGTTTTTCATTGTGCTTTAGTTTGTCTGAAGGGCTGGTAGATCAGTCTGGTACGATCGCCACGTTGGCATCGTGGAGGCCGCGGGTTCGAATCCCGCCCAGTCCACTTCAACATCAATTTAACCAAACCCGAGTACATTCTTAAATTCCACTACTTCCGTTCCCTGAACAGTATGTAAGGTATTTTATACCGAGCCTAGTTATTGCATAAAGTTTAGTAGGCTTCCCTTCTTAGCAGGTTTGAGTAGCTCTTTTTCGTTTACACCGAAAAACTCTAGTATCCTAGCCGCAGCAGGCACAACTTGTTTTGAAACATAGTAATCAATATCCACTTCATTGTATGTGGTGAAAGCATAAGGTTTAGCTTTGTCGTATAATCGTCCCTCATTTGTTGATACCACGTAGCCTACTTTATCGCCCACGGTCAACGTCCAACCTTTACGCGCCAAGATCTTTGCGGCCTCTACATGAGCCGCTTTTACTTTGTATTCCTCTATAGGTCTAGTCAAAGTTTTCCAAATAATTAAGTCGCGAAAAGGCACCTTTTTCTGTTTGAGATCAGCGATTATGCCCTGTACAAAATCAACTGCCATGTCAACTGATTGATCCTTTAAAATTATCTCCAATACGCGTTCTTGCACTTTTCTTGCAACTTCAGCCCAGTCGCCGCGAATAACTTCCAGCCCAACAACGTCAATGCTTCCATTAGGTAGTAATCCAGCGTAACGTTTTTTTGCCTCTGTGAAGAATACGCGCACATATATCTTACTGCGTTCTACATCTAAACCTAGTTTCTGCTTAATCTGTCTCTCTAATTGTAGCGTTTTCTTTTCGTCGTAAGTTACGAATATACTGTCAGTATCACCGTAAACCACTTTCAACTCTAAATCAGCAGCAAGCTCGATTGCAGTCCTGATCATGTACCTTCCCCAAGCTGATGCTGCCTCGGCTACTGGTTTGCGGTACCATCTTGCCCCAATCCAGCCTGCATAGCCATAAGCAGCATTAGTTATCACTTTAATAGCCTTCTGTCTGGCGTCTAAAACTTGGTACTCAATGCTTTTAGCATCTAGTGTCCTCATTTTTGTTTGAATTTCTTTTCTTACACTAAGCAGGTAGGATAACGCCTCATTATAAAAGCCGAGCGGCGCCTTACGAAACCTGTGTTTAACTTCAGGTGCTTCAAAAACTTCGTCTTCTGATATCTTTTCATCAGGTGGAACATATGTGTCTGGAGAAAGATTATATTTTATCATTATATTCGGATACATTGATTTGAAATCTAGCACAGCAATGTTTTCATGAAGTCCTGATTGAGGCGTAAGCACGATACTTCCAGCATAGGGTATAAACGCTTGCTCAAGTCGCTTTGGTACAAGTTCACCTAGTTTCTGCGCATGCTTGATAAGGAACCATTCTATTCGGAAACCAACAGCGGCAGTCATAACGTGATCCAATGGTAAGCTCACAAGACTAGATAATTGGACAGCAAAACCTAAAAGCGCCGTAACTGCTCCTTTAACTCTACGTGCATTATCCAAATTAAATTTTTTCAAAAGCTCACGTTTTTCTTTATCGTCCCAGTAACTCGCGAAGTCGATCTCATCAATTAAAGTCTGTTCCTCAAAGTCCATAATGCCTAAATAAGCAGCTAAGTTCTGCAGCGTTTTTACCTTTAAATCAGAGAATTCATCAGCAAAATCTGCTAAATCTAAGTTTATTATTCCTGTCAATGAAACATGACCATAAACGCTAGTGTGAGGTTCATTTCTAGTTCTGTCAATGCATGCGGATATTCCTAGTTTATGACACCTCTCCTTGATATAATACCAATTAAACCTACCACCATAGCTCACTATAATGTCAGGATTGTACTGAATAATATGCTGTAGAAACTGCTCAAGAATATGCTTGTCGTGTCTATTCTCATTTGCAACAAATTGTTTTTCTTCGCCATTTTCTGTGGTTGTTGAAATTAAGACAATAGGGTCTTTTTCAGGCTTCGGCGCCCCTTCATGCCCATAGCAAATTATTGAAAAGCCAAGAATTCTAAAGCTCGGAATATCTTTTCTCTCTAGAAGCTTCGGCGCGGATGTTGCCAAATAAACTTTATTTGCACGTATGTCATGCCTGCTTCTATCTTCAACTGCATTTATCTCATGCCATCTGCACGGAACAACGTTATTGCAAATGAGATACTGCATAGACACGCGAAAATCGTCTTCGAGGCAGTCTGCTATTCCTTCGAGCATTCGAAGTTCCTTTGCGAGTTTAGCAGCAACAACAGTGTTTCCACAATAAACTTTTATGGCGCTCAAAGGTTTACCAAAGAATTTCCGTGGCACAACTTCCATCTTCACTATTGATGCACCATGCACCTTTCGGATGTGTTCTGCTATGTTCTGCGGGTTAATACCATCCTTTGTTACAACGTAAAAGTAAGGATTAAACTTATCAATAATAAGTACGCGCTCACCATTATCACGTATACCCCAGAGCCACAATTCAGTCAAGTCATCCTTTATTTCGGAATTAATGTCTAAAAGCCAAAACGCAAACTTCACAGAGCACCGCCATCAATAAAATAGACAATTAGTTCCACTTTAAATTTACTAATTTTTCCATGCAAAACCCGTTTAGATCCATTGCAACAAGACACATCCATTGTTTTTTTAGAAAAACCTTTTAATGTATAGTGCGAGAAGAATATTACGAGGAGTTTGTATGCCCACAGCATTTGTATTAATAAACACTGAAATAGGGTCTGAGTCTGAGGTTTTAAAGGACTTGAAAAAAGTCGAGGGCGTAGATGATGCTTTCGCTGTTTACGGCGTCTACGATATAGTCGCACGGGTTAGAGCAGACACTATGGATAAGTTGAAAGAGACTGTTACGTGGCGTATTAGGCGACTTGATAAGGTGCGTTCCACACTTACAATGATAGTTGTCGAAGAAAAATAGTTTCACCCAATTTTCTTTTATTTTTCATGCGTTATTTGAAAATATTATGGAAATATTGCTGTTATGTTCTTGCTTACAATAGTTTTTTAGCCTGTTTTATTTCATAATTGGAGAAAATAGGCGAGTACATGGAAACGAAGATAATGCACATAGGGATTGATGACACTGATTCAACACGAACAGGCTGCACTACCTACGTAGCTGCGCTTCTTGTAGAAGAATTGGAAAAGTTAGGTGTCAGTTTTATAGATTACCCGAATCTAATACGACTTAACCCCAATATACCTTGGAAAACAAGGGGCAATGGTGCGCTATGCCTAAGGATCGAATACGCCGAGAAAGTAGAAAATCATATTAAAGAAACAACAATAAATTTGGTGGAGAAAAACTCTGATATAGGTTTCAAGGGCACTGATCCTGGAATAGTTTTTCTCACAGTAAAGCATATCCCTCAGTTGCTTGCTACCTTTGCAAAACAGGCAATCACCGATGTTGTAACTTTAAGAGATGCTTTAAAAATTATCAAAAAGTTTGGAGGAGAAGCCATAGGCTTTAACACTTGCCGAGGTGTAGTTGGCGCGTTAGCAGCTATAGGCGAAACTCTTCAAGATGATTATACATACGAGCTGCTAGCCTATAGGATTGCAAAAAACCGTGGTTTAAAAAGAAAAATTGATGAAGCATCAGTTCTTAAGATGGATGAATTAACGCAACCATATACTTATAATAATGTGGATAAAGAAAAGCACAGAATAATTATTACACCGCGCGGGCCAGATCCAATATTGTTTGGGATTAGAGGTGAAACGCCTGAAGTCTTAAAAAAAGCTTTAGGCATAGTTAAACCGCTTGAACCGATTGAGAGGTGGGTAATTTTCCGCACGAACCAAGGTACTGATGCTCATCTTGTGCGTAAATTTGCGCTCAAGGAAGTAAAACCGTTTACATCAGTTATTGTTAAGGGTGTTGTTTCACGAAATCCCCATGTTATTCCTTTGCGGCACGTAATTTTTTCAATTAGAGATAGCAGTGGCGAAGTGGCTTGTGCAGCTTATGAACCCACAGGTAGCCTCCGTAAAGTTGCAATGCAACTCGTTGTAGGCGATGAAGTAGAGGTGTATGGAGCTGTCCGCAAGCCTTCACAAAGCACACCTGTAACTATAAATCTTGAAAAAATAAATATTCTATCCATTGCTCCAAAATTTATCTTTAAAAATCCCTTTTGCCCACAAGGTTGTGGTAAACGTTTGAAGTCCATGGGTAAAAATCAAGGTTTTAGATGTGAAAAGTGTGGCTCAAAATTCATTGATTTAAAAAAAGATGTTAAACCTGTAAACCGTGGCTTGAACATTGGGTTGTATATAACATCGACTAGGTCGCAGCGACACTTAACTAAACCGCTTCGGCGTTATGGTTTAGAAAAACATTGTTGGCACAGAGAACAACTTATTGAAGGGTGGCACTCGTAATGGTAATATTAAAACTATTAGTGCAAGGGCGTTTGTGTGCAAAAGGTTTTAAACCAAAACCATGGCATAATATTCGGGGAAAAGTAAATGACTGATGTTGTTTCACCTCTTGTTTTTCAACTAGGTCTTGGTGCGGTTGGCGGCTTTATAGTTGGGTTTGCATTGAAAAAACTAGCTAAACTCTTTATAGTTTTAATTGGTATCCTCATTGTTATCCTTCTTTATTTGGGAACAAGCAACATTATAAGCATAAATTTTGATGCCTTATGGCGTGCGGTGGGCAACTGGCTTGGAGGTGCATCTCAGATGGCTTCTTGGCTTGTTGGCTTAATCTCGCTTCTTCCTTTTGTCGGAAGTTTTATGGTTGGATTCCTTCTTGGTTTAAAAATAGGTTGATGCGTCTGGACGTTGTCTCATAATATATGCTGTAATACTATTAGATTTGTGGATTCTGTGGGAAACAGGCTAACTGCGGTTTTTACAATGGATTATATGACTTCTGAAGAAATGCCTGTTTACTTCATGTTGACGTTGTCAACTGCGGCAGCAATGATTGGCGTAATGTTTTTTCGTGAACCGCGGATAAGGTGAGTCTGTGCTAGCTCCATACTCAGCCATTTTTTTAATAATGAAAAGCGTATTGTGGTACTGATAGAAAAATTTTTAAAATGTTAGCCATAATAACCTGGATCACGACCAAACAAGAGGGGAGATATTAAAAAATGAAAAATGCAATCTTGATAGTTTTAGCTGTGATCGCTGTATGCAGTTTGTGCTTTGGAGGCATTGTTAACGCTTATAAAACAGGATACTTCGTAACGCAATATCAAGGGTCAGAAATAACCGCAAATGGGCAGGTCAGCCCTGCTACGGAATGGGATGATGCCTACAAAGACTGGTTGTACGATGGCTGGACGAAAACAAATAGCAGATGGGCAATCAAGTGGGAAATGGGCGGTACGCCATACATCGCTGATCAATGGTTGATTGAAGTGCTAAGCGACACCACTAATGATGCAGGCGATACTTTTACATTTTGTTTTGACGGGCAAACGGATGGTGGCACAGCTCCAAAAACGGATGATGTTAAGGTAGTAATTACAGGGCATACTGGAGGTACAGTAAATGTGTATAGGGGAACTGGTACAACATGGGCTGCTGATCCCGCAATAGTTATTGGGACTAATATTATTGTGGGCCACTCGATTTCTTCATCACCTACAAGTGCAACGCCGCACTGGATAATTGAAATGAAATTTGACAAGTCAGGAGGCATTGCCGGAACAGGTATACCGTCATGTGTTAGACTTGAAGTTTATGATGCGAGTACGGGTAAAACTTTAATGTGGCCGCCAGAATCTGCTGCAAATGTTCCTGATACTTATGGGTATCTTGATGCGGATATATCTGGTACTAGCATTCCAGAAGGATTGACCGTTGGTATTATGATGATGGTTTCATGCGTTGCTCTAGTGGTTAGTTTAAGGTACTTCCGTAGACCTAGAAATATTTCACTTTAGGCTGCAGAATTTCCTTTTTTCTTTTCCCCATTTTTTAAGCATGTTTTTTACTTAAGTATAAAAGATGGTAGTTTTCTAATTTTGTGGCAATTAATTTAAGCGTGCTTTTTGGTATTTTATTCTGTTTTGTAACCAATTTTGGTTTGTGGAAAAGCTTTTAACCAGTTCAGATAAAATATGAACTACGACCAAATTGGGGAGAGTTGGAAAATGAGTAAAAAAGCATTGTCAATTCTTGCCATGACTGCTGTAATGATTCTATGCTTTACTATGGCTGTTAACGCTGCAAAACCAGGGTACGGCTTTACCATAGCGACTGGCGCAGATATTACCTCATGGGAAGGCACTATAAGCCCTGCCAATGAATGGGACGATTCTTATAAAGATTGGTTATATAATGGTTGGACACCGACTACTAGCTTCTTCAGATGCAAATGGGGTACGTCGCCTGCAATTTGTGAAAACTGGCTTATTGAATTTTTAGGAGACACCACTAATGACGCAGGAGATTATTGGGAAATCTGTGTTGATACAATGCAGGATGGTGGAGCTGCACCTAACACTGACGACTTTAAAGTTAACTGGTCATCAGCACAAGGCGTCAAAGTTTGGAAAGGCACAGGATCAGGTTGGACTGCATTTACCGCCGCTGTAGTCGGAAGTGGAGGCGATGTTTACGCAGGTACATCCATTTCTGCTTCACCAGCAAGCTCTACGCCACATAGGATTGTCGAGATATATCTCAATAAAGGTGCTTTCGGAGGCGGTAATCTTGCAATGCAGTTTAATAACAATGAGCGAATAGCGATATATGATGCTGCATCGGGGCAGACTCTTATGTGGCCGCCATACTCTAGCGGTGATCAACCTGATACTTATGGTGCGGGCACAACTGATCTGTCAGGGACAGCTATACCTGAGGGCTTAACCATTAGTGTTATGTTGGCTGCTTCATGTGTTACGTTCGCAGCAAGTGCGCGTTATTTCCGCAAGCTAAGGCTTTAACTGGCTACAGCGAAAGCGTATCTGCATATGCTTTCGCGTCCAATCTTTTTTTGGTAATGTTTGTACTTTTTTCTTGTTACTTTTTTTCGTTAATAGCCGGATGCGTGCGTAAAATTGTTTAAATTCTTGTTGCTCGTAAACCATTGGAAGGGTTTGCAAAATTACTGGTAAATGGAGTGGTCTGAAAATTGAAGCAGTTTCCAGCAGAAGAGTATGCATTGCCTTTCTTTAGAGAAGAGGGCTTTATGAGAAAATTATGTCCTAAATGTGGCGAATATTTTTGGACTCAGAATTCGCAGCAAGAAACCTGCGGAGAATCTTCTTCAGATGAGTGTGCTTGTTACTCGTTTATTGGTGCCTCACCTACAAAACGAAGTTATAGTCTTCCAGAGATGCGTGAAGAGTTTTTGTCTTTTTTCGAGAAACGTGGTCATACGCGGGTTAAGCCTTACCCTGTTGTTGCGCGTTGGCGGAATGATATTTACTTGACGCATGCAAGCATAATTGATTTTCAACCCTACGTCACAGAGGGTATTGCGCCAGCACCAGCTAATCCGCTTGTTATTGCGCAGCCTTGTATTCGCTTGGTGGATATTGCTAATACTGGTCCTACTTTTGGTAGGCATTTAACTATCTTTGAGATGGGTGGGCATCACGCGTTTAATTATCCTGATTACGAAGTGTATTGGAAAGATCAGACTGTTAGGTATCATCACGAGTTTGTTACTGACGTCTTAGGTGTGCAGTCTGAAGATGTTACTTACAAGGAGGACGTTTGGGTTGGTGGTGGTAACGCAGGTCCAGATGTTGAGTGTATAATTGGCGGCTTGGAAGTTGGCACATTAGTTTTTATGCAGTATAAGGTTGTTAACGGCGAGTTTGTGAAGTTGCCTATTCGCACTGTGGATACTGGGTATGGGCTAGATCGTTTTGCTTGGCTTTCGCAGGGTTCACCTAGCTGTTTCCACGCTGTTTATGGTGGCTTGTTAGACAAGATTTTCAGGTTAGCAGGCTTAACTAATATGGATGACGAACTTTTGTCAAAAGTGGCTAGGTATTCTGGTTTAGTTAGCGTGGATAAAACCGTAAACCGACTTAGTACGAGACGACGTGTTGCTGAGCTTGTAGGTCTCCCATTAGAAGAGTTAGAAAGGATGCTTTCGCCAATTGAGAATGCTTTCGCGGTTGCTGATCACACGAAATGCCTAAGTTTTATTCTTTCTGAGGGCGTGGTGCCATCTAATATTCATGAGGGCTATTTGGCACGCTTGTTGTTCCGCAGGGTTTACCGCCTGCTGCGAATGTTGGGGATTCCTGAAAGCCTCTATGATATAGTAGATATGCAGATTGTGCATTGGGGAAGAGACTACCCGCAAATTAAGGCAATGCGAAACGAAATTATAGAAATGCTCAAAGTCGAAGCGGAAAAATTCGAGGACACCATAAAGCGCGGTGAAAGTCTAGTCAAGCGTATTGCAAGTGATCTCAAGGCTAAAGGCGTGAATGTTTTGCCAAACGATACATTGTCTGAATTATATGACTCACAGGGACTTCCACCTGAAATTGTTAAACAAGTTGCTGAAGGAGAAGGAGTAAGAGTGGAAGTTCCTGAAAACTTTTACACCTTGATTGCCAAGCGGCATATGCAGGCAACCAAGCCTATGGAGGAGGAAGCCGAAGCTGAGCAGGCGTTGGTTTCAGCTGTGGAGTTGTTGCAGCCGACTGAGCAGTTGTATTATGTAGATGCGTATATGAAAGAGTTTGACGCTAAGGTTCTCAGCGTTTTGCAGGGTAACCGTGTTATTTTGGATAGGACTTGCTTTTATCCCGAAGGTGGCGGTCAACCTGCTGATCATGGTTTTCTCTTTGTCGGTAATTCAAAAATGGAAGTTATCGATGTTCAGAAGATTGGCAGAGTTATTGTGCATAGGCTTAATGATGCTTCGTTGATTCATGAGGGAGTAACGGTTAAAGGCATGATCGACTGGGAGAGGCGTTATGCGCTTATGAAGGCACATACAGCAACGCATCTGATTAATGGTGCTGCGCGGCGTGTGTTAGGTGAGCATGTTTGGCAATTTGGCACTCAGAAAGGTTTAGAATGTTCTCGTTTGGATATTTCTCATTATCGCCGTTTATCGCCTGAAGAAGTGCACAAGATAGAGGTTTTAGCTAATCAGGCTGTGTTGGCTAATTTCCGTGTAGAGACTGCTTGGCTGCCACGTAATGAGGCTGAGGGCCGTTATGGTTTTAGGCTTTATCAGGGTGGGGCTGTTCCAGGTAAGGAAATTCGCGTCGTAAAAACTGGAGATTGGGATGTTGAAGCATGCGCGGGAACGCATTTAGGTAGCACTGGCGAAATTGGCTTCATCAAGATTATTTATACTGAGCGTGTTCAGGATGGTGTGGAGCGGCTTGCTTACGCGGTTGGGCTGGAAGCTTTAAAGGCAGTGCAGCGTCAGGAGCGATTGCTTTGGCGTATGTCCGAACTACTAAATGCTCCTGTGGAGAAGATGGATAAAACAGCTGAGAGGCTTGTTAAGGAGTTGAAGGAGGCTAATGCTGAAAAGCGTAAGTTAATCAAGGAGCTGGCTGCTAAGGAAACTGCGGGTTTTGGAGCTACGGCCACTTCTGAAATGGCACAGGATATTAGTGGTTTACGTCTTGTAAAGCGTAATTTTCAGACGATAATTGATGTAGACCGCATGGTGCAGACGGCAAGCAAGGTGGTTGAACGTGACGATTCAGCTGTTGTGCTCTTCTCTGGTTCCGATGGCAGAACTGCTAGGCTACTAGTTATGGCAGGCAAGGCTGCTGTAGCGAAGGGTGTTAACGCTGCGGAAATAGTAAAAGCAGTTTCGCCTATAATCGGTGGTGGAGGTGGTGGAAAACCTAATTTTGCGCAAGGTGGCGGTACAAAACCCGAGAAACTACAGGAGGCTTTGGAGCGAGCTGAGGAAATAATCAGAAAGTTATGTCAAGTTTAGTGTTATAGTTTCCTTCTTAATGTTTAGTTTATTGATGTGAGTACAGTTTATACCCATTATATCTACTCGAGTTTTTTAGGTGTTTTTTGAGCATAACAGTTGTGATTGTTATGAGTGTAAGTAATATGACTATTGTGATTGATGTTGGAAATTCAGGAATTACTGTTATGGTGCTGCTTATTGTTTTATGTTCGATTAGGTTTGCAGTTTCGCCTGGGGCTGGGCGGTCAGCAAGTTCTGATTCTATTTCGAGTTTGACATTGGCTGTGCTTGTTGTATTGAATGTAATTATTGCGACGTTTCCGCTGCCATTGAAGGACGGTGCAGGGTTAACTGATGTGGCTACAACGTGATAAATTCCTGTTTCCTGTGAGATTGTTTCTTGAACGATTTCTATTGGAGCGTTGGGTAATTGTTCATGTAGAACGCCATCAGGATGTGATTCAACTCCCAATCTAGAGTCAACTTTTAAGAGTTGCAGTGCTGTATCGTCCCAGTGGAGCGTGATGTCTATTCCATATAGGTTTTGTACGTTATTGATTGTTATGGACACCGTGATTGTTTCGCCTAGTTGTGGCGTGTTTTTAGACGGTGTGGCTGTTATTGTTGTTCCTGTGGCAGCTTTTGTAGCATCAGTCGGCATAAATAAGAAGGCAAGTAACATCAACATGGTTATCAATAAATTTTTGAGTTTAGGAAAGCATATTTTTTTCATTGCTACTTACCTTTTATTTGCTCGTTTAGTATAACTATTTTGTCTCGGCCTCTCTTATATCTTGTTATTGTCCCTTTTTGTTCTAAAGCGGATAGAATTTGGCTTGTTTTAGCCTTTGAAAAGCCACATTTTTCTGCTATGACCGATTGGCGTATGCTGCCATTTGATAAGTGAATAAGTTTTATGATTTTTTCCTCGTCACTCTCGATATGCGGTGTAATTATTGGTTTAGGAGGCTTGTTTTTTGACTTTTGACGCTTAAGCATGTAAATAGCTACTAAGGCCAATACGACAATACTGATGACAGATATGCCTATAAAGGCGAATTGTTGCCGATTGCCGTTTTCTATGTTCTGTGTTTTATTTTGTAATATTATTTCAGGTTTAGCTTTTATGAAGTATTCTGTTACAAGCCACTTTATGGTTCCAGCTGCGTTGTTTTGTTCATCTGGGTGTGGCGAAACGGACAATATGTTATATGTTTCCGGATAGGTAATCTGTAATGTGCCATCTCCATATAGTTGCTTAAAGAAGTCTGGTGTGTGGAACACGTCGCCTAATGTTATTGCACCGTTTTTCTCTACGCTGAAGTTCTGCCATATGAAGGAATAAATGGTTTTTCTTGATTGCGTGTCCCATGATATTTCGTCTATCATTTGAAGCGAGTTTTCGTCAACAGACATTTCTCTGCCTGTTTCATTCGCGGCAGCTGTAACAAGTGCTGTTACTCTTTCTTGGAAACCTTTTATGTCTATGTTGCTGTTAATACTCGAGACCACAGTGACAACCCAATACGCCGAGTTGTCCGTGTTTATTTGAATTTTGTATTCAACGTAACTTTGACAGTAAGCGTCGTGAGTGAATATGATAAAGAATAGCAGACCTACAATAATACAGAACTGCCGCAGGCAAATTTTCATTGGTGATCAACTCTAAAGAAGAGTTCTGAATTATTTAAAACTTGCAAATTCAAATACGCAAGAGTAGTCGCATTTTTATGGCATACTTGTTTCTCCGTTCTTTGTATACTTTAAACAGCTGGTTTTCTGGCTTTCCGTTGCTGCTTGTTAATCGCTGAAAACGAGAGTTTTTAGTCTAAAAAACAAAAATAAACATATTTGAACTTTTAAAAACTAAAATAAATGTTTTCTGCTATTTATATAGTAAAAAAGCTTTAGAAAAGCTTTTATTTTGCTTTTCGAATCAAAAAAACAGCGCAAGGTAAGGTGATTGCAGAATGAGAAAAGAATTTGCGCTTGCAGTAGTATCGTTGGTATTGATAGGTAGCTTAAGCTTTGTCGTAAGTTACGCGCAGGCATTCCCAATATTAAATCGACATGGCATATCCAATGCTTTCTTAGGTGTCATGAACAGCAAACCTGTTCAAAAAAGCTGGCTACGAATGGATGGCATGATAACAAAATGGGGCGAAATCGATACTTCAGGCATTCTTTCGGTGAATACGCGAACGACCCTGTTTGATACAAGCGATACACGTAAGTTGTCCTTTGCAAGTGCCGTATGGACAACGGATAAACTGCGTCCAGTTGCCAATGCCGTGAAAACTAAGGAAAACCTAACCTATATAATATACTCAGCAAGTCTAAGAAATGCCTCTGTTTTATCACTAAGCTATGACAACAACGACTTCTTAATCAGTGGAAAATGGAACATAAATAATGTAACAATAACTGTCACAGTTATAACAAACAGCAGTGGCAACATTGTTCGAATCCACCGCGACACTAATATTACAACAACAGAAGCTTATGGCGAACTTGAAATAACTGACAACTGGACTAAGTTTACTCTGACAATTAGCGGCTTGGATCAGTTAACAGGTACGGTGAAGCGTTCGATGATGCGACAGATGCAATGGAACCCATTCAAAATAACTGACGATATAGTAGGAACCGCAAGCGACACGGTAGGCAAGGCGGACTTAACTACGGTGGCAAAATGTTACGGCAACATGCCGGGCTGGGGTACATACGACCAAAGAATGGACTTCAATTTTAACTACCGAATAGACATAGCTGACGTAGCAACAGTTGCAGCAAATGTGCAGTAAACAATGCACCCAACTTCCCTCATTTTTTCGTGTAAAAAATCTATACACAACCTTTTGCCTAGTCTCGCTAGAAGCCCCTTTTTAGTCAGTTTTAAGGATTAAATCTTAGAGAGCGGAAGTGTGTCTTCTACTCCTCTAATTTGCCGTGTCTTATGCACATTTTTCGATGAAAACATAACGTTTTGCCAGAGCCTTTCACAACTTTTAACTCGCTCTCATAACAATAAACGCTTTTGGGTTTGCTCCCGTCATTTGAACATCCTGTTCTGTAAATGAACTTTATTTACTTGCTAATTCACTATGTTACTGAACAATCTTGCGTATAGCTGAGTGGGGGTGAAAGCTCGATGGAAGAAAAAAGAACAGAATTCCGATTTTCCAAAAGGGTCTTTTCACTCGCGCTTATAATCGTGTTCTTGCTTGTGCTCTCAATACTTTTTGCTTCAGGTGTTATAGTTTCCGTTGGTGTAGGACACGCGGTGATACTGGTTGATCCGCTTACCAAATCAACAAGCGATCCTACAATTGGGCCTGCATATGTGCTGAAGGCACCTTGGGTTACTGCCGTGGATGTCTATTACGCAACGGACACTTATGAAGATACAATTGCCTGCTTTTCTTCAGATCAACTTGAAATGCAAATTCAAATACTTGTCCGTTGGTCTCTAAATCCAGACAAGCTCAAGGCTCTCTACACTAACTATCCACGATTGAACTATAAGCAAGCGGCAATCGAATCGATCATGGCTGAAACCATAAGGCTAGTGACAAAAAACTTCACTGCGCTGCAAACAATAGAATTTAGAGATATCGTAAGAAATCAAATAGAAGTTGCAGTGCGCCAAGAAATAAACGCTGAACCATCCCTCGCTGGCGCCTTAATTAACTTTGAGTTTGACTTGCGAAACATAGGTTATCCGCCGAAATACACAGCAGCTATAGAAGATAAATTGGTGGCTGAGCAACAAAAAATTCAAGCAGACTTCGAAAGGCAGCGAATACTTATATTGGCTAATGCTACTGCTCAGGAAGTCATAATAAAAGCTTCAGGCGAGGCTGAAGCAAAAATAATAGAGGCAAACGCCACAAAGCAAGCAATTGAACTAGTACTAACATCCATGGGACAAAATGACAATCAAACACGCATCGCCGAACTTTACCTATGGGTTCAAACACTGCAAAGAATCGCACCAGACATAGACATACTGATAGTAGGCTCCGAAGGCACACCAGTGCTTATACCTGCAAACTCCACTAAACCTTGACTTAACCCTGAAGATTTTTTCCTTTTATTCCTTCACCAAATAGAAGATTTTAACGAAGTAACACAAACCATAAAAACGTCTTTGTGTAACAAACACAGCAGGATAACTAATCATGAAGAAATCACAGCAGGAAATATGCACTCCTATAACATTGCCATGTGGCTGTATTTATCAAGATAAAGGTTGGCTGCTAACTCGCATCAACGAATGCGAATATCACAGGCGAAAACGAACAGCAAAGCGCCCCTATAAGCCTAAAGCCGAATGCGTTAGACCATAAAAAACCTTTTAAACTGTTCAAGGCAAAATATGTGCAGGGGTGCCTATGAAAAATACAAAAGCAATTAGCAAAATGATGGCTGTAGTTATTGCAGTTATTCTAATAATTGCGATAGTGGCAGGCGCTTACTATGCTTTGGCGCCAAAAGGTGGACCAGTAAAGAACCCTGACACGATAATTGAGGCAACAATCGGCGAGCCTGAGACACTTGATCCTGCATGGGCTTATGATACCGCAAGCGGCGAGGCAATCTTCAACATTTATGACACATTAATTTTCTTTGATAGAGAAAAGATAGATGCGTTTGTTCCGAAAGTGGCTGAAAAAGTGCCTTCTGTAGAAAACGGTTTAGTAAAGGACAACGGAAGAACCATAATTTTTCCCATAAGGCAAGGCATAAAAACACATGCCAATGGAGTAATAACCCCTGAAGATGTAGAGTACTCTTTTGAGCGTGCATTGATCCAAGACAGAGATGGCGGACCCACATGGATGCTTGCCGAGCCACTTCTAGGCGTTTATACATTGAGTGAACTCGGCGATCTATCTAAGGCTTCTGATGCTGCGGCTATTGGCGAAAAAATAGACAACGCCATTCAAGTTGACGGGAACAACGTAGTATTTAGACTTGCAAAATCATTTCCACTGATGACTTTCCTACAGATTTGGAGCCAAACTTGGGCCAGCATAGTTGACAAAGAAGCAGCAGTCGAACATGGCGCTTGGTCAGGCGACAAATCAAACTGGCTACAGACCTTTAAAGACTACCATAACCCAGACGAACCAGAACTCCAAGAAGCTGACTGCGGTTCAGGGCCATTCAAGCTCGAAAAGTGGGATCACGGCAAAGAAATTTCTTTCACAAAATTTGACGATTACTGGGCAGGTCCAGCTAAAATCCAGCGTGCCGTAATAAAGACCGTTGACGAGTGGGCAACTAGGAAACTTCTGTTCCAGCAAGGCGACGTGGATATCGCTTATGTTCCGCGGCAATACATAGGCGAGATTGAAGGTACAGCAGGTATACGCTGCATAAAAGACTTGAAGCAACTATCCATAGATAATTTGCTTTTTACTTTCGAAATAGATCCTGCCAGCCCCTATATCGGAAGCGGCAAACTTGACGGAAACGGCATACCAACAGACTTCTTCAAAGACATAAATGTCAGAAAAGCTTTCGCCTACTCATTCGACTGGGACACATACATTAAAGATGCAATGCTGGGTGAGGCAATTCAAGTGCCCGGACCAATACCTGAAGGTATTCCATACTACAATCCAAACCAGCAAATGTACTCGCTTAACTTGGCAAAGGCTGAGGAATACTTCAAGGCAGCACATAATGGGCAAGTTTGGGAAAAAGGCTTCAAACTACAAATACTATACAACACGGGTAACATTCCACGTAAAACAGCTGCAGAAGTGTTGAAGAACAACATTGAAAGTTTAAACCCGAAGTTCCATGTTGAAGTGATTGAAGCCGACTGGTCAACTGTAATCTTGAAAGCGATGGTTAAAAGTCAACTTCCCGTATTCGTAATCGGCTGGCTACTAGATTATCCAGATCCACACAACTTTGTGCATCCATACATGCACTCTACAGGCGCATATGCAGCTTGGCAAAAATACAGCAATCCCACAGTTGACGATTTAATCGAACGTGGAATTTCAGAGACTGACCCAGAGAAAAGGAAGGAAATTTATTACGAGCTTCAAAGAATATACTATGAAGATGTACCAAGCATCTGCTTAGATCAAGCTTTGGGTCGCCACTGGGAAAGGGACTGGGTGCAAGGCTGGTTCTATAATCCAATGTTCCCAACACAAATATACTTCTACAACCTGTGGAAAGGCTACTAGAAAAATCCCTTAACTCTCCCCTCTTTTCTTTTTTACACTTTTAACATGAAAATTTATAATAATAAAACATGAGCAACTCTTATATTATGGCAAAAACTAAGGTTTAGAAAATGGACTCAAGCCTAAAAACTTATCTAATTCGGAGATTAATCCTGATAATTCCAACGTTGATTGGCGTTACACTGCTAATATTCGCAGTAACCCAGATTTTTGATCCAATTCAGCGTGCATCCCTATACGTGAGAGATCCAAGGCAAATGGGTGCATTAGATGAGATAATAGCGAAATATGGTCTTGACCAACCAGTTTACACACAATACTTCACATGGATCAGTCAATTATTTCAAGGAAATCTGGGCTGGTCACAATCGCTTCACATGCCCGTGTCAACAGCACTAGCAACACGTTTTTCCGCAACCGCTGAACTAGCCATCTATGCAGCACCATTAACGATAATAATAGGCATATTCCTAGGTAAACTCTCTGCTGTTAAAAAGGATACGCTGATCGACCATGCAACAAGAGCAATGTCCATCGTTGGCTGGTCGCTTCCAGCATTCTGGCTTGGAATAGTGCTTCTTGCCTTTTTTTATGGTGGATTAGGCATTTTTTCCCCAGGAAGACTAAGCCCCTGGGCTGAAAACCTAGTGCGCACTGGAGAATTCAGAATCTACACAGGCTTATACACTATTGATTCAATTCTTAACCTCAACGGCGCCGTTTTTATCGATGCCCTGTCTCATCTAATTTTGCCAGTAGCAACTTTAACCATAATTGATGTGGCGCTAATAATGCGTGTCATGCGGTCGAGCATGCTGGAACAGTTGGGAAAAACGTATGTGACAGCAGCAAGAGCAAGAGGGCTTGACGAAAAAACAGTTATAAACAAACACGTCACTAAGAACGCGTTAATCCCTGTGGTAACACTTTCAGGCTTATTAACAGCGGGACTCCTTTCAGGAGTTGTAATTACAGAGACGATATTTGAGTTTAAGGGCATTGGCTATTTTGCTGCTCACGCCGCTACGCAACTTGATATTCCAGCCGTTTTAGGATTTGCTCTTTTAACTGGGCTGATATTTGTAGTTACAAACCTCATAGTGGACTTGCTTTACGCCCACATAGACCCGCGGATTAGACTCAGGTGATTAATGTGCCCAAAAACAAGTTTTTGAATGCTGATAACCCGCATGTGAAAGAATTGCTCTTTGTTTTGAAGAAAATGCGGAGCAGCCCGCTTTCCATTGCTGGTCTCTCACTTGTCGTATTTTTCACTTTAATGGCCATTTTAGCACCTGTTCTTGCTCCTCCGCAGCCTAACAGAGATCCATACATTATGCCTCGAGCGGGATATTCGCCTATTCCGAAGCCACCGAGCATGGAAAACATCTTTGGCACAACAGAAGGACAATATGACCTGTACTACGGTGTTATCTGGGGCGCAAGGGCTGCCTACCGCATAGGCGTCTTGGTTGTCGCAGTAAGCGTCATAATAGGCGTGATCATTGGTGGCTTAGCGGGTTATTATAAGGGCGTTTTGGATGAAATCCTCATGAGGTTTACAGATATAATTTTAGCTTTTCCAGCGTTAATATTGGCGATGGCCTTTGTTGTGGCCTTCGGTCGCGGTCTCGATAGCATCACGTTAGCTTTGATTTTGGTTTGGTGGCCTTCTTATGCCCGAATAACCCGAGGAGAATTTCTAAGAATAACCGCAGAAGACTTCATTGAAGCCTCAAAAGCTATTGGATGTTCTGATCTCAGAATAATAGTAAGGCACATTATTCCAAACACTGTTTTTCCACTAATAATAATGGCTTCTCTTGATATAGGCTCAGTTGCGTTAACAGCGGCTGCACTAAGTTTCTTGGGATTAGGCGCTCCTTCTGGGTATTCAGACTGGGGACAGATAATATCGCTTTCAAGAAACTGGATAACAGGTGCCCCTGGAAACCCATTTGCCTACTGGCACACGTACATAATTCCAGGCATATTCCTCTTTTTGTTCGTTATGGGATGGAACCTTCTGGGTGATGCATTGAGGGATATACTTGACCCAATGATAAGGAGGCGTTGAGAGGTGGCAGAGCAACCTTTGAATGAAAATGAGCAATTAAGAGTTGAAGACTTAGTTGTAAGGTTTTACACTTATGAAGGAATAGTGAAGGCCGTTGAAAAAGCAAATTTGACTGTGCGAAAAGGCGAAACTTTGGGGATCGTAGGTGAAACTGGCAGCGGAAAATCCGTTACGGGATTAACGATAATGGCGTTAACCCCTACACCCGGAAAAGTTGAAGGCGGACGAATTTACTTTAGAAAAGGCGCAGACGACGTGGTGGATATTTTACAGTTGTCAGAACTTGAACTTCTTAGAATTAGAGGAAAAGAAATTTCAATGATTTTTCAAGAACCCAAAGCCGCTTTAGATCCATTATACACAGTTGGCGAACAAATAAGCGAAGCAATATTGACTCACAGACTTGAGGAAATGAACGAGAAAGCTAACAAGCTAGCAGCCACGCAGCAACGTGGCAACTCTTTTCTTGAGCGATTCTCCATTTTCAAAAATCTACAGAGAAAAAGAATACTAAATCAGGTGGTTCGAAAGGAAATAGTGGAACTATTGAAATTAATGGAAATTAGTGATCCAGAAAGAGTTGTTGACGCTTATCCACACGAGTTAAGCGGAGGCATGCAGCAACGGATAGTCATCGCAATAGCATTAGCATGTAATCCTATGCTTCTACTGGCTGATGAACCAACAACAAACCTCGATGTAACAGTTCAGGCGCAAATAATCGACCTAATAACGCGGCTCAAAAGAAAACTCGGGGCATCCATAATATACATAACCCATGATATGGGCGTGATAGCTGAAATCAGCGATAGAGTGGCCGTGATGTACGCCGGAAGCGTTGTCGAAGTTGCTCCGGTTATGGACCTCTTCAAAAAGCCATTACATCCTTACACAAGTGCGCTTCTCAACTCTATCCCGAAGCCAGGCTCTGAATTCATATCCATACCTGGAACCGTACCAAATTTGGTTTCGCCTCCAACTGGCTGCCGATTTCACCCACGTTGCACAAATGCAACTGCTATCTGTAGTCGGGAAATTCCTGAACTAAAAGAAGTTGCAAAGGATCACTTTGTAGCCTGCCATAATTATGGGGGCAACTAAAAATGAGTTACGTGCTAGTAACAGAGAGCTTAAAAAAATATTTCTCTATAACAGGCGGTCTCCTCGCTACGAAAAAAGGCGAAATCAAGGCTGTTGATAGTGTAAGCTTGGCCATTAAAAAGGGCGAAATTTTTGGTTTGGTTGGTGAATCGGGCTGCGGAAAAACAACCTACGGGAAAACCATAATAAGACTATTGAATCCTGATGGTGGCAAAATATTCTTTGATCCAGATGGAACGCTGCCCCTCAACCCTTCAGATGATTTTAGCCAATTTGATATATGCACTGCCAAAAAAGGAAAACTGAAAAATCTGCGAAGACACATGCAAATCGTCTACCAGAACCCTTCCACCTCACTTGACCCGAGAATGCTCGTTAAAGACATAGTTGCAGAACCCTTAATAGTCCATAAAATATGCAAGGGAAAAGATGCTGAAGAATCTGTTCTAAAAATGCTGGAGCAGGTAGGCTTATCCACGGAGCATCTTCGCAGATACCCCCATGAATTCAGCGGCGGACAACGCCAACGCATAGCCATTGCAAGAGCATTAATCACTAACCCCAACTTCGTAGTATTGGATGAACCAACATCGTCTGTGGATGTTTCTGTTAGAGCATCCCTTTTACAGCTTTTTAAGGAGCTACAGCAAAAGATGGGTTTAACATATCTTTTTATTAGTCATGACCTTGCCGTCGTGGAAGCTCTCTGTGATAGAGTCGCCGTCATGTACCTCGGCAAAGTATCTGAAGTTGCAGCAGCCAAAGATCTCTTCTACGAGCCTCTTCACCCTTACACCAAAGCTTTATTTTCAGCTATACCTGTGCCTGATCCAGCAACAAAACGCAAGCGACTAATATTGCCGGGTGAACCGCCAAGCCCAGCAAACCCTCCAAACGGTTGCCGATTCCACCCACGATGCCCTTACGCAATGGATATATGCAAAACGGAAGAGCCACAACTGAAAGAGACAAAAACAAGTCACACGGTAGCATGTCACTTATACAAATAAGTGTAACAATGTGGTTGCGCAGGCTCTCCATTTTATAGCTTAAAAAAAAGAGCAGTGGTCGGGAGGGCAGGATTTGAACCTGCGACAGTCCGGTTTCTGTTGTGCGCCTAGCAGGCTGAGTGATGCCTACCATGGGTAGACGTCTACAGCGTCTCCGTCTGCCAAGCGTGTTGGCAGACTCGGAAGCTCTGCCAGGCTGAGCTACCTCCCGACGGAAACATTAGGATAAAACAAAAGAATTTATGTGTTACGCATTGTTCGAACCCAACTGTAAATTTTCCGTAATGCCTTAATTGAACTCAGCGATTTGGCAGGTACAACATAAAATCGCCTGCGCCGCAAATCTTTTTATATTGATTACCATACAGAAATAGCAATGGGAGTACATTTAATATGAGTTATCAACAAGTACAAAACAAACCTACAGGCGCATATACGCTTTCGTTGATAGGTGGGATTCTCGGCGTTCTCGGTGGCATAGGTTTTGTAATCTACGGAATATGGATTTACGTGGAAATAGCCAGCTACTTAGAGGGATACTATGGCGGTTTATTTGACGAATATGTAGGTCTCTTCGGATTAAGCTGGACTGCCATGCTTGCGGTCGGAATCTTGGTGTTAATTTTTTCAATGCTGATAATTGTCTTTGCAAGAAAATTAAATGAGTATCCGATGGAGCACTCAAAATGGGGCGCACTGATTCTCATTTTCTCCATAATAGGCTCATTTAACATAATAGCGCTAATAGGTGGAATACTAGCTTTGACTTATAAACCAATACCTGTAGCGTCTCAACCCTATGGGTACCCGCCACAGCAACCAGTTGGGTACGCGCCGCAGTATGCACCAACACCACAGTACGCACCGCAACCTACACAGCAGACCATTACCAGAATATGCCCTCAATGTGGTCGGGTAGTAAACGAAAACGTAAAATACTGTCCTCACTGTGGAAAACAACTAAATTGAGCTTTGAGCCTGAAAATCTCCCTTTTTTATTGATAAAAACTTAATTTTACATATACCGCATTCAATTTGCAAATGCGCCCTCCTATCAAAAGGATGTAATAGCATATACCAAGGTTTAACGCGTAAATCAACAAATTTAAAATGAGTCACACACAATATTTTTAGAGCGTGGGGGCGCATCAGCATCCTGACAAAAGACGCTCTAAAAGTTTTGAGCGCTATAAACGAAACCGTAGGTCGCATAAACTTAACCGAGTTCGCAAGAATAGTTGGTTTACCCCGAAGCCAAATCATAGAATGCATGCACGAATTGCAAAAAGAAAACTTGTTAAAAAGAGTAAACAGTGGATACGCAATAACAGTTTCGGGCAGAAACCTCGTCAAAGCTCTTATGCCTGTCCAAGCTGGAATGGAATTTCATTTTTACACAGCAATCGGGCAGCCTACGCCGCATGTTGCCAAAAACCTGAAGGAATTCTATGACATAATTAGGCATGTCGACACAGTTTCTATCGAGTTTCATCTTTATCGAGGCGATTTTGAAAAATGGTTGGGAACAGCGGTTAATGATACGGCAGTAACCATGCAACTTGTAAACCTGAAAAACGAAAAATTAATTGGTGAACCTCTACGAAATAAGCTTATTGAGCTGCTTGACGCCGAATACAGTTTAGAAAAACTATCCTATTGACACTGCGATTTTTCTTTTTCTAACATGTGCCACCAGTGGGGTACCTTGATGTCCTTTGGCAGATCCCATGGATCGGCAGGTTTTATGTCCAAAACAGGCGTGCCATCAAAGGCGTCTAAACCGCGAACTGTTAAGATGTTGCCTTCAACCTTAACTAACTCAACCAACGTTAAACCAATAGGATTCGGTCGGAACTTGCTGCGGGTAGCGAAAACGCCCAACAACGGCAAGTCTTTTCTGCCTCTCGGGTGAACCTTTAATGTCTTTCGTTCTTCGCTTGTGATCTTATTTAGCCAGAACAGAATAAACAAGTGTGAAAAGCTCGATATGCCGTCCAGAGCCGCCGTAAACTCTGGTTTAACAATTATCTGTGAAACACTCTGTTTTTCTTTTGCACTAGAATCCTCAGCAGCGTTTTTGACAATGCCTACTTCAGTTAAAGAAATTTTATTTTTGGTGCTCATCCGCTGCAACACGCCAATTGAATTGGCAAATTATAACTATAAAAGTCTTCTAGTTGAAACCGCAAACTCTATATTTCTTGATGAAACCTGTCTTTTAACTGTTCAAGTGGGCCCGTAGCTCAGTAAGGTTAGAGCGGCGGACTCTTAATCCGTAGGTCGCGGGTTCAATTCCCGTCGGGCCCGCCACACAAAAGCATGAATTAAAACCGTGTTTTTTGTTATTAATAATTTTGGGCATTGCCGCATAGGTTTTATTTGGTGGCTATCTTTTTGTTATTGAAAAGTAATTATCTTAAGGTCAGCGGCTACAAATAGCTTGCCTGAAGCGTAGGCTGGCGGAAGTACCCAGAAAGCAAAATTCTTTGTCCACTGAATCTCACCTGAATTCTCACTAATGCCGTAGAGGTCGCTGAACGCAGTAACGTAAAGGACGCGATGGGTTGTTAGAGTTAAGTTGATTGCAAGCACTGAAGGATTGGCTGCGCTACTTGAGATGGGCGTTTTCCAGTTTAACTTTCCATCGGCAAGGCTGAGAGAAAGAATGTATCCTTGATAGTTTACTTCGTGTTGTGGTTGAGAGTAAGCCACGTATCCTATGAATACTTGGTCAAAATCAGATATGGGAGCAGAAAAAGCTGCATAGTCTGACTGGGTCTGTTTGTCACAGGGATATACCCACTTCAAGTTGCCATCGGTTTGGTTTATTGCGTAAAAGTTGCCATTGCTAGCTCCAAATAATACTAATCCATTTGCAAGCGTTGGCTGAAACACTGTACCATCAACATCAAAGCTCCAGAGCACATTGCCTGACGCCTCGTCCAGACAGAATATGGTTTGGTTTTCACGTAAACCCCAAAGAACGATTCGTCCATCTGCAATAATTAGGGATCCGATGTCATGCCCAATTTTGGTTGACCACTGTTGCTGTCCAGTATCTGCATTTAGACTAACCAGAGACCGAACATAGTTCGGGGCACCTGATATATTAACGGCTAATATGCGGTTATCTACGCAGGCAAGTGCCTGATAAACTCCAGCGTGGCTGCCTGAATCCCACAACAGCGTCCCGTTCACAGCGTCTAAGATATAAAAGCCGTCTGCGTTCACTAGCACTTTACCATCTGACACTTCAAAGTCAGGGGGACTTCTTGAAGCAGCACTCGAACTCACATTAGGCTTGAATTGCCAAAGCACAGTTCCTGCATCCTCGTTAAAACATGTTAGAACTGAACCTCTTGAGCCAGCATAAACTCTGCCATCTGCAACAGTAAGTAAATGAGCCCAACCAGCATAACCGCCCAAACTGTAGCACCATAGGATTCTGCCGTCTTGTTGATCAAAAGCGTAAAGGTCACCGCTAAACGTTATGACAAATACTTTACCATTAGCAACTTCAAGGTCGCCAATGTTAGTGCCAAGATTACGCTCCCAAACTGTTGATACTCCAGTAGCGATTTTTTCCTTCAAACCATTCAGTTCCGTTTGCAACTGCGCTATTTGAATATATTCAAAAAATGCTACTGCAGAACTAGCGACCAAGCCGACGACAAGCAAAAGGGCAAGCAACTTCCAAACGCTTTTGGAAACATTGACATAGCGCCTTCTTGCTGATTCCTTAAGAACCGCTTGGGTTGTATTCTCAATGATTCGCATGATTAGCAACGCATCTTTGCCTTGATCTGAAAGGCAGTATTTTCCATACCCGTCTGTTTTTATTAAGTCATTTAGTTTGTTGAGGTGGTGTTGGAGATGCCCGCTGCTTTCGATTCTCGTTTTCTTTTTCAACTCAGCAAAACCAACGGCTCCTTCACTCAAAGCCTTCAGAATTGCTATACGAGTAGGATGCCCAAGCGCGTCAAAGACTTCGGCGCGTTGCCTATCTTTTTCCACATCTTCCAACGTGATGCTTCCTCAGGAGTGCATACTGTTACGATCTATTTAATTCCTCGTTTATAGACTTAAAACGACAAACGCACTTAAGATGCCGAAATACCTGCGTAAACTCGGGTAACCAATAAGAGCGCTGGGTCCGCTGCATAGTCTTTTTAGGATGGTAGTTTCGGCTGCTGCAGCGACTTGAGCAGTTTCAAAAATACAGGCAACACTATTATCATGGAGCCCATAACTGCTATTGCCGTTACTGTTAGGAAGTAGTCGTTCACGATGCCCATCGCAACGCCTTCATATGCAATTATAAAAGACATTTCAGCCCTCACTGTAAGCCCAAGAGCTAAAGTGAGAAGTGTTTTACCACGTATTCCCGCTAATCCTCCGCCTACTAAGCCGCCGATAAGTCTTGCAGCAAGAGCCATAAAGAGAATTACGAGACCAACAGGGAGAACCGTGAGCATATCCCGTGGACTTATGACTAACCCGATGCTGGCGAAGAAAATGGCTGCAAAGATTTCTTTTGTTATCTGAATTTTATTAGCCAGCTTCTCACCTACCTTCTTGTACGGAATTATGGCGCCCATTATAAATGCGCCAGTTACCGCTGCTAACCCCACCTGAGTTGAGACAAAAGCCAGAATTAACCCCAGTCCCAGAAGCACTGCAAAAAACACTTCTTCTGAAAGTGCGTGCTCGAACTTTTTGATCATAAGCGGGAATACTTTGCTGCCAATGTATATTGAAGCAAGAATAAAAAATGCTGCAATCACCCCAATTCTGAGCAAACTGGCCGCTGAAAATGTACCTTCCGCAACTACACCCAATGTTACAGTAAGTATGAGGATTCCTTCGATATCGTCAACTATTACAGCAGTAAGTAAAGTGGAGCCCTCTTTTGTCTCCACAGTGCCCTCCGCGCTAAGCACCGCAGCTATTACGCTGGTTCCGCTAGGAGCCAAAACTGCACCTAGAAGAAAAGCAGCTTGCCACGACCAACCTAACGCGACGCCGATGAAGTAGCCAAACAGCACCGAAAGAATAACGCCGATTGTAGTAAGAAGAAAAGCCCTACCGCCCACTTTCCAAAATGCTGAAGCGTCAAACTCTAATCCAGTCGTGAATAGTATCAGTACTGAACCCAATACTGCCAGCAGATTGATGGCAGTAAGATCCGTAACAAGCCCAAGCCCGCCGGCACCGCCGATAAAAATACCGACCAGTATAGCGCCGATTACGCCGGGCAACTTCAATTTTTTGAACAACTCCGAGCCAAGTGAAGCTATAATTATGAGCAAGCCTGTCTGAAACAATATAGAAATCGTTGGATCATTAGGCATAGCTTAGAATTAAGCGTTAAACAATATGTGCTTTTCTACAATTTAAAAGTGGCTTTAGTTTGCGTTTTTCTTTTATATATGCTGCCTGCATGTTATACTTTCAGCATGAAGGGGCGCAAGAACTGTGACGGTATATTTCGTTGAGTGGAACACTAAGCAGAACCTGTTGAAAGAAGCTAATCGGCTTTACGATGCCGCTGGTACTTTTGACTGCGTGGGTAAAGGTGACCTCGTGGCTGTCAAAATTCACGTAGGCGAGTTAGGTAATCCTTATTATGTGCAGCCTTTCTTCGTTCACGACATTATACGCCGAGTCAAGGAGGCAGGCGGCAAACCGTTCCTAACCGACACCAACACGTACTATCACGCGCAGCGAAATAATGCCTACGACCATATGGCAACAGCTTTAATTAACGGGTTTAACATGGCGCCATTTATTGTAGCAGATGGACTTAGAGGCGAAAACCAGCAGATCATAAAAACCAGAGGTATACTGCCTGAAATCGAGGTTGCAGGAGTAATCGCTGAGGCTGACGCCATGATAGTCGTGTCGCACAATAAGGGTCATGAACTAAGCGGCTTTGGCGGCGCTATAAAAAACTTGGGTATGGGTTGCACATCGCGGGCGGGCAAACTGCGGCAACACAAGACAGTAAGCCTGGAAATTGACGAAAATAAGTGCATCGGCTGTGGCAAATGTAAGCAGATATGCGAATTAGCTCTGCCTGAAATCGTAAACGGGAAAGCCTTGAATGTTTCGCCTTTGTGCATGCGCTGCCCTGTGTGCTCACAGGAATGTCCCACAGGCGCTATAAGACTGATCCATAAGGAAAACCTGTGTAAAGCGCTTGCTTCAGCAGCGTACGGTGTTCTTTCAACTTTCGGGAAGGGCAAGGTTTCTTATGTGAGTTTCGCTAAAGACATCACGCAATATTGCGATTGTCTTCCTGCTCCAGGGGAAATCATGATATCTGATATTGGAATATTCGCTGCTGACTCACCTGTTTCTATTGATGCTGCGTTTCTCAACAGGATAGATTACAAACTGTTCAATCAAGCCTATGGCGTTGACTGCTTGTTGCAGCTTCAGGAAGCGAAGACCATAGGGATTGAAGGTGATTTAACACCAGAAGTTCTGTGTGTAACTTAGCAGTACAATTTAAAATACAAAAAAAGTCCGTAATTAGAAGCCTTCTCCTTTCTTCCATTACGCGACTGAAATACCGTATCCTCAACCATTAATAAAATGGTTACGCCAACAATGGAATATGTCATTCACTGTAATATGTTAGCACTAAACGACTTGCAGACAAAAATGAAAAGATAAAGCCATGCTGAAGGGTTCTCGGACTATTTTATATTTTGTTAAATATCCTAAGGATTAAGAACGGCGAAAAAAGTTGAACTTTAGCGAGCCAATGATGCAATACCCGCAATACGTATAACTGCAATATTATTACTACCCGCAAAGCACATAAACTGATTTCCTATACTTTAATAGGAAGAGGAGAGGTACTAAATGGTTAAGAAACTGAATTCTCAGCATATTAAGGAACTAAAGGACATGCTGCAAGCTAAAGAACCACACGAACCAGTTGAAAAGATTCTCATTACTTTTTGTGAAAGACACGCCTTATCTTTAGAAGCATGCAGAAGACACTACGAGGAACTAATTGCAAAAGGTGAGATAAAAGAGAAATAGAGTTATAATCACCAACTTTTATGTTTCCTAAAGTGAAGCAATAAACCAACTATTACCACACCTGCTGAAATGGCAAAAGCAACAATCGCTGTAATCTGTGCCTGTTCAGGATTTTGTGCCAATAACAAACTTTGCGGTAAAGCGTTCTTTGTAATAGCCTTAGCTTGTTTGAAAAATCCTCTCATTAAACCCATTATGCACAGGTAGAGCAACATTATGATGGTTCTCTTGCTCAAACATAACTGGAGCAAGGTACCCACCATAAGTTTCAGACGCCTATTTTTCTCTGAGTGTTTTGGGTATGTAGGCGCATGCGGGGTCGCTTTCGAATAGGTCGCCTGTGTAGTATTCTGCTCTGGTTCTGCAGCCTCCGCAGATTTCGCGGTATTCGCAGACGCCGCATTTGCCTTTGAGGTTGTTGCGGTCTCTTAGTTTTAGGTGGAATTCTGATTTTTGAAGTTCGTTCCATGTGTCTTTTAGGCTTTTGGTTTTCACGTTGCCTACGCGGTAGCCTTCGTGGAAGCCGCAGGGCCTGTAGTCTCCGTTTTCTGTTAAGCCTATGTAGTTGCCGTCGAATGTGCATTTGCCGAGGAATTCGTTGGTGAACCAGTCCCAGAATTTGGCAACGTTTTTTTGTTTGACGATGCGGGCGTAGAAGGGCGAGTAAACGTTTACTTTGAAGTCTTTCCGCTCGTA
>JAWBOE010000004.1:0-80758 GCA_038826755.1 Bathyarchaeia archaeon
TGAGGATGATTGGCTTCATTTGTTTGGGCTTGTTTCTTGGTTTGCTGGGACTTATTTGGAGGATAGGCACAGGGAAGTTGTTGTTAACTCGTTTTTGAGTGGGTCTGAGGCGAAGGAGTTTTTGGATGTTCTTGCGCGTGGGCAGGTTGATGCGTTTAGGAGTTTTCTGAGGAGTCTTGATGTTGGGGGTCGCGATAGGTTGGATAGGGTTTTGCGGGGTTTGATGCCTACTTCTTGGTTTATGATTCGTAATACGCGGGAGCGGCTTAAGAAGGCGGGTTATAGGTTTCCTGAGCGTAGGATTGTGAATGTGGATGTTGCCTTGGATGGGAAGCATGCTAATTTGTTGAGTGAGCTTAATGATTATTTGGCGAATTATTATGATGAGTATCGGCTTCGGCTATGGAAGCAACACAAACTTTACAACACGAAGTTTGTGTTGTAAAGTATCGGCATACCCCACGACAAAAAGAAAAACCTCCAACAAAAAGTCGCCCAATACGAAGCAACAGTAAACGACGCTGTAAGAGCCTCATTCACCTACCTCATCTACGCCACAAGAGGCGGCAAAATCGAAGCCAAATCATTCCGACCCAGCGGCTACGGAACAGCACAACCCGGACAAGAAATACTCTGGCACGTACTATCAAACGTGCTCCACCGAGTAACAGACGAACCGCTGGATCCAGACTACGCCAAAACTGAGGCATGGCCCGCACAAGCCACTGAAACCACAACACGCGCGTTCTACGAAAACATACACAAAAAAACAGGCATCGTCCTCCCAGAAAACCAATCCCTCTTCGAACAAACACTACTCGAAGGCATCAAACGCGGCACATGGGTCCTAATCCAACAAAACAAAGTCTACGCGCCCGAAAACCTACCCACCCGCGTAACAATAAGCTCAGACTCAAAGCTCCTACTACCAGAAGAAGCAGGAAAACAAGGCATAACAGACCCACGAGGACACCTATGCCCAAACTGCCACACATGGCCATGCCAATGCGGAAAAAAACCAGAAGAAAAAACCCTAACAACATGGACAAAAGAAACCATAACCAAAGAATGGGAAACATTCGAACCAGCACCCCCAAAAATCCAGCTAGAAGACTTAGATAAGTGGACACGCCGAGAAGGAATAGACACCATCACAGAAGCAAAAATAAAAGTCTCAGGAACAACAGACGCAGCCACACAATTCCGAAACCTCATCCGCCTCGCAAAAGCAGGCAAAAAAATAACAACAACCGTACAAATCCGCACCAGAACATACCAAACAAACATCCAACTTGAAGCGAACTTCACAGCAGACGACACAGGACTAGAAACACCCGCAGCAAAAATCCTAGACGACATCGCCAGATGGCAACTCCCAGAATTCGAAGGCACAATAAACCTAAAAACAGAAAAAATCCCAATAAACGAAATACGAGAACTCCTCAAAAACACCCTCAAAACAGACGACCCCAAACTAAAACTCGCCCTTGAAATAAAACCCAAACGTGAAAAATAATGCCCTTCAAATACACAATCAAATGGCGAAAAACTAACCCAGAAAAAATCAGTGTAGAAGCCTACCACAGATACCCACACACAGAAGAAGAAAAACACAAACCCGCATTCACAATCGGCAAAGCAGAAGGCGCCGGCATCCTCACCATACGCCACCTACTCGAAAAAGCCGCACAAAAAAACCCAACCAAAAAACACGGCAACACCATGCACATACTCCTAACAGAAAACGACCCAGCAGCATACGAAACCGCCTACCGAATAGGCCTCGCAGCCGCCCTCATAAACAAAGCCCAAACCCAACAAGAAATCGAAAAAGGCACACACTACATCATAAACGCAACACCAGAAGAAATATGGTTCTGGACAAGCAAACTCCTCGACGACGAAATCAACACAAAAGCCCTTGAAGCCCTCGCAATACTAAGCGGCGCCACACAAAACAACCGCAAAGCACCTTCAACAAAAATCGAGCCACCACAAAAAGGAACATTCTGGCCAATTGTCCGCGAACACATGAAAGAAAAAGCAATACAACTCTATATGAAAGACCACCCCAACACCGAAATCATCCCAGAAACAAAAATACTACGAAAAGAAGGATATCTACAAACAGCCAAAACACTTGCTCTTAGAGAAGTCTATCAAGAAAAGAAAAACCACAAAATAACAGCCGACCAAAGTTCATGATTTTAATTCTAAATAGACCAAAAACAAACATATCTGAAAATAGTCTTAGAACAGATAACGCAAACAGAGAAGCAAAGCCAAAAATGACCAAGAGCACCACTGTGAAAGATGTGGAAGAGCAATAACAGAAGAAGAATACGAGACGTATGATGGCTTATGCGAGGAACGCCGCGAAATAGAAATAGATAAACTCAACTACGAAGGCGAATATGGCTAATTTACGAGATACACAATAACTAAAACAGAACACAACACAAAAATTTCCAGACCACGACAAAAAAGAAAAAACGCTGCGAAAACCGGCACAGAAATCGACGAAGACGAAGTCTACGAACTTGACGGGATGTTTCTGTGCTGGGACTGCTACAACGAAGAAGAAGACTGGATGTAATAGCAATCAAAAGCATGGCGCCAGACAATAATGTATTCAATAGGGGTTTACGAAAGAGATTGTCAGCTTATGTACCATTTATAAGCAAAAACAAAAACACCTACACGAAAAAGGAAAACACAATTTCATGCAAGCCCAAGACACGGAAATACAGAAAGCAAAAGAAACAATCATACCGATAAAAAAAAGGCACAGATCAACTCCCATGATTTATCGTAGAAGTAGGCATATCCAAAGCACTATCTGGGAACAACTTCCAGAAATAATTTATAAGTATCAATCCACACGAATAAACTTGGATGAAGGTACCTAAAGATCGCATGTCCAGCGGGTAATGTGGTCCCCAGAGGAGGCAACATCCGCGCCATAAAATCAACGACATGCGACACCTGAAAACAGTTTTATGCATTATTGTTTGCTGTCTTGGTATATTGTGTATTACTCTTCTCTGTGGAATGCAAATCCAAGAAGTGTAAAGCAAGCTCTGCTTTTATGGACAATAGAAAAAAGAGTGAAAATAGCCGCGGAGAAAACTTTCAATTGATGGCATCGTCTGGATCTAAAGTGTTCACGTTCAATGGATTAGTGCAAAAGAAAAGGGGATTTGGCTGCAATTTTGTTACTCTATTCTGTCCCATTCATCCATTTCTTGCTTAAGCTCGTCACTCAAGTACTCGGGCTTAAACAATTCTTCTTTTGCCCTAGCTATGGCAACCGCAAGGTCAGAATCGCTAATGCGTGGCTTAAGTTGTTTTAGAGCCGTAAATAGAGCGTCATCCTCAAAGTTAGGCTTATGCTTCATAAGAGACACTGCCACAGCTATGGTCTCCTTCAGCTTCGGGTTAGCTCTCCCTCTTCTTTTCGGTTGCATTCTTAAGGCGCTTTCCTCCAAGAGAAGCAAGTATTTGCTCAACAGTAGTTATCCTGATTCCTTTAAACTCCTTTAAGGCTAAGAGGTGTCTATCTCCAGTTACAATAATTTCGGCACCTCCATCATAGGCGGCCTCGATAACCATGTTATCTTTAGGGTCCTCTTCAACTACCTTAAGTTTTGACTTCACATTTACAATTTCGGCTGTTTGCATCAACGCAATAATGATCCTATTAACCTCATCCTCGCTGGTCTTAAATTTTGGTCTTTGAAGGACAAGCCGAAGCTCCTTCAAAATCAACTCTGACGTAATAATGGAAAACTGCTTAGATATGCCTCTCCTTAAGAGCTCTCTCGGTTTGCCGTCAGAAATGATGGCGCTTACCAAAACGTTGGTGTCAAGCACAACTCGGGGCATCAAATCATCTGGTTGCCTTTCTGGTTTCTTCTATTTCCTTCCGGACTTCAGCATCGGAAAGCTTGAGTTCTTTCTTGTCCATCTGCTTGAAGATTTCTTCCCATTCTTTCTTTAGGTCAGGAAGCTCGAGTTTCTTCATTATAACCGTGTCGCCTCTGCCGTAGACTAGAAACTTTGTCTTTGGCTTTATCCCAAGCTCTTTGCGTATGGACTGAGGTATAACTACTTGCCCTTTCTCGCTCATTGTTGTTACTTCAGGCTCTGCCGTCATATTCATCAGTAAGAATATTTTACTTTCCTACTAATAAACACCTTCCTCACCTAATACGCTTCCACAAGACGTGCCCAGAACGTTCTAGGCACTAAAAACCTGCGTTCACAGACCTTACAGTAACAACTTTGAACCAGGACCGAAAGCTAAATAGCCCTCAGCAACTTCTTGTGTTCTGTTCCACAACGCCTCAAAATATGCTGCAATTACCTTCACAAATTGTGGGTTGCTTGACCACAAGTTCGGCACGTAACTTTCAGGATTCAAAGCTATGCACATGTTCACTTCTGACTCATCGTGAATTACTGCTTTAATTGAAACCGGCGCATCGGCAAATCTGATCTTGAATGCAGGGTTTGCTGATAATTCATCCATAATCCTGCGTATTGCCTTGCTGTAATTGTGTTTTTCTGTGATTAGTCTGATTTCTATGCCTTTTTGTATTAATTTTTGGAAGTCTTTGGATCGGAGCCATAGCATTTTTTGTATGCTTTTCCAGTTTCCGATGGCACGTATGCTTTTTTGAGTTTTCATATGAGCCTCGCCGATTTTTTTGTGAAAAAGTTTTTGGGAAGAAGTAACTATGAATTGCGCAGATTCATTTCGCATAACTGAAGTATTGCTTTCGTCATTCAAAGTTTCAAGCATCATGCTTGTTTTCTTTTGCAATTCACTGTGTTTTCTATTTAGGTTTTGAAGCAGCAGGCAATATCCTTCTCTAAGGGATAATGCTTGGTACATAACAGGGGTAGTTAGCATTCTTTCTACTAGCCCAATTTTTTCAAGCGTCGGCATTATACGATAGACGTCTTGTCTGGCGACATCAGCAGTTTTTGAAATTGTCGTGATTGTTGCCTTTCCTGCGTAAGCAAGCGCGAGGTAAACTTTTGCTTGTAGAAGGGTTAACCCTAAACTATTCAGTAAACAAACATGTTTAGTCTCTATCATACGCTTTTATCACGATACTTTGAAGCTGCTATAGAACACAAAATGTTATTTATGCTTTGGCATTTGTCAGAAGTATAACTGGTTACAAATCCTTATCTATCACCAACTTGCCCTTTCAACGAAAAAAGGTGAAAAGAGAATGAACAAGAAAACAAACATAACTGCAATAATTTCTGTTGTTCTACTAGCTATCTCTATTATAATGAACACTATGCCAGCTCAAGCGCAATCATCAGTTTACGTTGGATCACCTGAACTACCAGCATGGCCCACAACGCCCCCAGCAGGAGTAACACCAAGCGTTACGATCGAAACAACCGCCTTCATGAGCATTAGACCTGACCCAGTAGGCATCGGCCAGACAATCTTAGTAAACCTATGGCTTGAACCCGCAACTCATTACGCTCGATACCGCTCCGGATACACTGTAACCTTCACTAAACCAGATGGAACAATCGATGTAGTTGGTCCAATCAACTCCTATCAGGGAGACACAACAGCATGGTTTGAGTACGTTGTTGACCAAGTTGGAACATGGAAAGCTAAATTT
This sequence comes from Bathyarchaeia archaeon, assembly GCA_038826755.1. Taxonomy (GTDB): domain Archaea; phylum Thermoproteota; class Bathyarchaeia; order Bathyarchaeales; family Bathycorpusculaceae; genus JAWBOE01. Next base: position 5,655 of record JAWBOE010000004.1, read on the forward strand.
GAAGCAGCAGGCAACTACTTCCCCGCAGGATGGTACTATAATGGAAAAGTCTATCCAAGCCAACAAGCAATAATCGAGTCCGGAGTAAACCCCAACTTCGCATCATTCAGCAGACCAACATACCTCGACTCAGCTTACTATAAACCAGCAACAACCAAGGAGCAAACATTTACTGTCCAAAATGACATGGTACTTTCATGGCCAGAAGCACAACTCCCAACCGATTACTGGAGCAGACCAATCCCAATTGAAAACCGAGAATGGTGGATTATCGGCGGCCATTACCCGTTTGCCGGTGAAGGCGGCGGCCCAGGATGGCCAGAAAACACCAACAGGTTTGCAAGCAACTACAAGTACGTGCCATATGTCCAAGCGCCGAACACTGCACATATAGCCTGGAAGAGACAAGGCGCTTTAGCGGGAATAGCAGGCGGCCAATACGGCTACCGCTCAATGGGTTCTGGAGAAGGAACATATGCCGGAACGCCAAACATAATTTTCCAAGGACGCGCATACCAGACAGTTACCAAACCAATGCCAATGACAGTCAACGGGTCAACAGTAGTTGAAGCCACAAGCGTTTGGCAATGCTACGACATTCGCACAGGCGAAATCTACTGGGAACAAACAGGCATAACACAACCACCAACAGTTATCACATATAACGAAGCAGTCACATCAGTCCCAGGCGCGGCACAAACAGGACTAGGCACAGGCAGCTGGTCACTGATGTACATTGGATCACGCTTAATAAAATATGATCCTTGGAGCGGCGCAGCCACATTAAACATATCATTACCTGTATCATCAGGAACATACTATAAGGAACCATATGTGCTAAGCGTCCAAACAATCAACGCCACAGCAGGCAAATACCGCTTAATCAACTGGACAACAACTGGAAGCGACACAAACTTTACAACACGAATAATGAACAACATAAGCTGGCCATTCAGCACAGTTGGCACCGTAGATTACGAGTCAATGATAGCCGTTGCAACAGGATCGATCATACCAAGCGGCGCTGGACACCCAACAGGCCAGTTCCTGATGGGCGCTAGCCTGATAACAGGAGATTTGCTTTGGAACGTAACCACTAATGACATCTTCTTTAGCACAAGCACAGGCGTAGCAGATCACGGAAAATACGCAGTACGCATGCTAGGAGGATGGTGGAACTGCTGGGATCTTTACACTGGCAAGCTATTGTGGAAAAGCGATGTTGCTGCATACCCATGGGGAGACTTCGGCGCCTACAATATTGCTTCTTACGGCGGACTATTCTACGATCTCTCATACCATGGAATCTACGCATGGAACTGGACCACAGGAAAAGTAGCATGGCACTTCTTACAACCAGGCAACTCAGGCTACGAAACACCATATGGCACTTGGCCATTCTTCACTAACCCAATGATTGCAGACGGAAAACTCTACGTGTCCAACGGCGAACACTCACCCACACAACCGCTACAGAGAGGTTGGAGATTATTCTGCCTGAACGCAACAACAGGCGAAATGCTATGGGACTTCTCAGGAGGAGGAACAGTTGGCGCAATAGCCGACGGATACCTAACTTTTGACAGCAGATACAGCGGGCACCTGTACGTTTTCGGCAAAGGTAAAACCAAAACAACAGTATCCGCCCCACAAACAGCCGTAACTTTAGGACAAAGTGTCGTCATAACAGGCAGCGTCCTTGACATGTCTCCAGCACAGCCAAGCACAGCTTGCGTCAGCAAAGAGTCCATGACCGCCTGGATGGAATACCTACATATGCAAAAACCAATTCCTTCTGAAGTAAAGGGCGTTCCTGTATCTTTAGACGCAGTGGATCCTAACGGCAACTGGCAACACATTGGCGATGTTGTAACTGACGGGCTAACAGGCACATTTGGCTACATGTGGAAACCCGAGATCGCTGGAAAATACACTGTTACCGCCACCTTTATGGGTGATGACTCATATGGTAGCTCATTTGCAACAACGTATGTTGGTGTTGCAGAAGCACCTCCGGCAACTGCGACACCACCCTCTATAGAAGTGCCAGATTACATGCCGATGATGTACGCTTTGCTCACAGGTATAATAATTGCCATAATAGTAGGCTTAGCGGCGCTTTTCAAAAAACGATAAAAAGCACAATTAGCTTAAACACCTTTCTTTTTTATCTTTCTAAGAACTTAATAAATCACCAGTTATAGTACGACAACAGAAAGTTATAACACTAAAATATTTGGTTTTCTTTGCAATTTAACTCAAAAGTGCCAAACTTTGCTGAAACATACTAATTCAATTCTTGAAGGCATACAAAATTAGTACGGTGCATCCAGAACAAAGTAGAAAAATCAATTTGCGTTACTAAAATTGTGTTCAAAGAGTGCGACAAAAAAACTTTTAAGATTAAAAACCGAACATTAATCTTGTCTTTTTATTATGGTCTTCGCTATTTTGATCTTCTTCAGATATGTGATGAGCTACATGAATTGCTAATCCCGTAGCGGCACCAGCTGATAATCCGAGAAGTAAATGAATAAGCCACGCGTATTGTGTTCCATTAACCAAGGCAATTACTACAAGCACATCAAAGGTTACCGCGATAGCCAGATAGCCATAGCACCAAGTTTTAACACTAGTACCCCTCGGCTGATCTATACCAATAACCATTAGAATACCCAACATTATTAAGAAACCTATTAGCGTGTAAACCCAATAGCCCAAGTTTTCACCTGATCCAATTGCTTTGTGTTATTGGCTTCCAACTTTAATAGTTTTATCTAAACCAAATCCCCATTTCTGTGAATTTTTATCTCAATTAACCGTTACCCTTTTCTGTTGAAGGCATAATTGTAGTATTTCAAGTGGGTGGAACCTATAACAATATTTGATGAATATCACTGTCACAAGTGGGCGCTCCTTTTATGTGAAAGACACAAAAAACTACAACAGGTACAGAATGCTGTATTTGAAGGAAAGACTGAACTGGCGTCTCGATTGTTCTCTGAAGTATTCTACGGCAAGAACACGGATCCAGGCATGAGTGGGTCCCTTTTATATCACATGGCAATGATAACTAAAATGGCAACTGAGAATCGTTTTCTAATAGAAGAATTAAAAGTTGAGGCACCCAATATCACGGAACACTTAACAACACTTTACAACGAATTTGCCTCTGATGCTAACACGCTTATACAAAACATAGGCTTGGCAAAAGTTGATCCAGAAGTTGCCAAAAAGATGGTATTAAGCACAACGGATAAAATTACGTTATTTGAGCAGCTAATAGGGAAAACCAGAATTGTAGCCGCGAATCTTGAAGAAAGAACTCTTGATACAGTAGAACTCATGAAGTTGTTTGATAATTGGGCTAACTACGTTGCTGAAATGCGTTTGCGGCAAGAGTACGAAACCATTAAAGGGTTGCTGACCACCGCTGAATTAGCCAGAACTCTAGGTTTACCGCGGCTACAGGCGGCAATGAATAGAGTACAGAACAAGTTTGGTGAGGAAACAGTAAGTATTGCGTTAGATGTTACACTTAAAGTGGGATTGCGCCGCGAAAAACTGCAGACAATAATGTTAAGCGACCATTTTATCAACTATAAAATGGATATGGCGAAACTTGATGGGCGTATGGAGTTTTTAAACTGCCCTGTCTATGGTAGCCACAAATATGTTGCTGAAAAAATGGGCATACCTAATGCGGTTACAACTCTATTTTGCACACATTTTTGTTATGCACATGCTAAAGCAATGTTGGAAGCAGTTCTTCCATTCCCTTTTGCGCTCCAGCACCCTCAGCACATGGCAACTAACGGTAAATGCGAATTTTATCTCCAACTTGGCGCACCGTCTATGGCAACAACTAAAAGAAAGTTTGTACCACTTGTTTTATCATGGAATATTACGCGAAAATGCAACTTGAAATGTTCTCATTGCTACATTAACGCTACTAAGCAAGAGCTACACAATGAATTGAACACTGAAGAGGCAAAAATGCTCATAGATCAAATCTGCGAAGTAAGTAGACCTTTACTAATACTGAGTGGTGGCGAACCACTACTCCGCCAAGATGTTTTTGAGTTGATCCGCTACGGTACTGAAAAGGGCTTGCGTATGGGTTTAGGAAGTAACGGCACTTTAATCGATAAACCAACCGCGGTGAAACTTAAAGAAGCAGGTGTAAAAACCGTTTCAATAAGTTTGGACTCGAGTAACGCAAAGAACCATGATGAGTTCCGAGGTGTAGAAGGTTCATGGGAAAAAGCGGTGCGTGCTATAACTGCCCTTAAAGAAAGCGGTGTGCTTGTACAGGTAAATACCACGGTAACTCAGCAGAATTATGGTGAAATTGACGAAATAATGTCCCTGTCTGAGAAATTAGGTGTTGAAAACTTTCATCTCTTCTTTCTTGTACCCACAGGTCGCGGCGTCAAGCTTGCAGATATGACTGCAGACAGGTATGAGGATATGATTAAAATCGTATTCGAAAAAGCTGCTAAACATAGACTTAATGTTCGTCCTTCCTGTGCACCCCAGTTTATGCGTATCGCAAAGGATAGAGGGTTAGACATGCGACAATGGATTCGCGGGTGTATTGCAGGACTTTATTACTGCCGAGTTTACCCCACTGGTGATGTTACTCCATGCCCCTATTTACCTGTTAAATTGGGAAACATACGAGAAAAAAAGTTCAAAGAGATCTGGTTCAATTCCGAAGTCTTTAAGACGCTGCGGAATTTTGAAACATTAAAAGGCAAATGTGGAGCCTGTGGATACCGCAATATATGCGGGGGATGCCGCGCTCGCGCATATGGACTTTCAAGTGATTTCGTTGATTTCTGCGGAGACCTTCATGAACCCACAGAATTAAAAGGGGACTATTTAGCCGAGGATCCATTGTGCATTTATAAACCAGAAAACACTACCTAACTGAAATACCAATACAGCCATCCAGCTATACCCACAAAACAATACGAACCATGGATATCTAAGAAAGCTATTTAAGCAGTATAAGTCACATCATAAAAAAGTTTGGGAGAGAAAAAATGAGGCTTGGCAACCCGCAGACAGCATTGCTATCAAAAGGGTGCCTAGTGCTTGTCAAAATCGGCAAAATAAACCAAGAAGGCGAAGCACATGAATGGCTCAAGTATTTCAAGCCGCTTAAGCAAAGATTATCAGCCGTCACCTTCAACTGCCGCCGTAAGCATTGGTTTTTTGTTTAGTTCACAATTTTTGTGGGCGCTTGTCACTTTACACATTCAGGAAAAATTTAGAAGGTTATAGAACATGACACAAGCGCCTCGCTCAAATTTTTTCAAATTGTTTAAAGAAACAGTTGCAGCGTATACTTTTGACATAGGTGGCTTATTTGCAGGGTTCGTAGTCGCAGCACAATTAGGCATCTTTCAGCTTTCCCCTTGGGCGCTTCCTCTTTATCCCGCCATTGTCAGCGCGAAAGGCGTAATCGGCGGCTTACTGAGTGGGCGCTTAGGCACCGCATTGCACTTAGGCACGATTTATCCAAAATTCTTGGGAAACACTAAGAGTTTCTATAAACTTTTTGAAGCTCTAATAGTTACTACGTTAACTGCAAGCATTACAATGAGCACGGTAGCTTTACTCTTCGGCTACGTCTTCTGGGGAATAACTTTTGCTGATTTAGCAGACGTTATAGCAGTTGTCATAGCGACAATGTCCACAGGACTATTAATTTCATTAATTACTATCAAAGTTGCCTTTGTTTCATTTAAGAAAGGTTTAGACCCTGATGTTATAGTGTACCCTGTAATGTCTACAATTGCAGATATACTTATCACAGTATTCTATGTTGCAATACTCAACCTATTTTTCTTTATTGATTTTGGCAAATTGGCAATAATTGCGATTGGACTAGTAAATGCCTTTCTTGTTCTCTTTATTTTGCCAAAAAACAGGCATGAACCGGAATTTACTAAAACACTTAAAGAGTCCTTGGCCACTCTAATAGTTGTAGCATTTATTGTAAATGTGACTGGAACATTACTCAAAGGAATAAGCGAACACGTAGAAAGCCGCAAAGAAATATACACTGTCTATCCAGCGTTAATTGACATGATCGGCGATGTTGGCTCAGTTGTGGGATCAACAGCTACAACAAAACTCGCCTTAGGCATCCTTGCCCCCTCATTGTCATCAATACGCAAACACGCCAAGCACATCCTCAGCGCATTATCCGCTTCAATCACGATAATCTTCTTTCTATCTCTCTTATCTTTATCGATCAACAGTTTGCTTTCGATTTCAGCATTTCTAGATCTTCTCGTTACACTGTTAATCGCCAACTTAATTAGCGTCGCCGCGATAGTCTTGTTATCTTTCGGCATTTCTATTCTTACATTCAAGAAAGGCTTAGATCCCGATAACTTTGTCATCCCAATCGAAAGTTCATTAGCTGACAGCACAACAACACTTGCACTGCTCGTGGCATTACTTATGCTAAAATAACTATAGAGCATTACTTTAAAATAAACCTGAAAATATTAACTATATGCGGAGCGCTCCGGAACATGCCTGCATTTGAAAAAATCGAGTATAAGCCAATACCCGTCAGGCAACTTCTTTTAGAAATGAAAAACCTCTCAGAATTGATGATTGACTTGGCTTATTCAGCAGCACTATTTAACGACAAAGAGCTAGCTGAAGAGGTCTTAGAATTAGAAAAACGCATTGACACATTGGCTTACTTACTAGATATGGAAATAATGATTGCAGCGCGAGATTCAAAAGATGCTGAATCCTTAATAGGAGTTTCCACAGTCGCCGCAGCAACAGATAAAATATCAGATGCAGCAGCTGACATCGCAGCCATTGTAACACGAAACATTGGCATTCACCCTATCGTAAGCGCAATTTTTGAAAAAGTCGAAGAACGACTAATGAAGACAACCATCAAAGAAAACTCGCCTATAATTGGAAAACAAATAATAGACCTCAAACTAGCCACTAGCATGGGCGTCGACATAATTGCCATCCGTAGAAACAAAGATTGGATAATTAACCCTGCCAAAAATGAGAGAATTTTCCATGGCGACACACTCATCACCCGCGGTGCGCCTACAGGGCTAAAAGAACTCAAAGAACTCGCCGAAGGGCGATTAGCACAGCTAGGTGAGCTAGAATGACAGAGCAGAATCGATTTGAGGAAATCGCAACACACCTTGCAGAACTTAAAGACACTTCAGAATTAATGATAGATTTAGCTTATTCTGCACTAATGCTAAACAGTAAGGAATTAGCAGAGGAAGTCCAGCGGCTTGAAGAACATGTGGACAACTTGCACACGGAATTTGAATTGCTAGCTTTAACTAGCGATTTCAAAAAAGAAGAAGCATGTGGTTTTTTAGGTTTAATTCGTCTAGGAGTAGCGACAGAAAAAATTGCAGATGCAGCTGCAGAAATGGCAGAAATAGTCCTGAGAGGAATCGAACCGCACCAAATACTAAAAATCACCATCAGTGAAGCAGAGGAAACAGTAACTCAAGTATGCGTAGCTGAGAAGTCACTTCTTGTTAATAAAACATTGAAAGAAGTGCGGGTCCATGAAAAATCAGGCATGTGGATTCAAGTCATTAAGCGGGGTGGAAAATGTATAAGGCCTAGGCCAGATTCGAGAATACAGGCAGGTGACATTTTAATAGCATCAGGTTATGCTGAAGGTGTAGAAAAACTCAAAAAAATGGCCTCACCCGACGAAACTTGTAATATTGAATAGCCTAAAATATTTACATGTAGCTACATTAATGCCTTAAATAAGCAACCTAATTTAACAAATGTAGAATATGATCACAACTGGGTAAAACAAACAGTGGTCTGACAACTAGTGTTTGCGCACACAACTTTTTGAAACCCAGTAAATTACTTGAATTTTCGCGTTAACCCAACCAATCTATATACAAAGAGCTGCTTATTGTTTAACAATAGTTGGCATCAAAAAGGAAAACCCATCGCCAAAACAGGCAATTAAGCACTTTAAACCATCAAATATAATTCATATTACATGCTTTGGATAAGTTAATTGTTTAATTATTTATTATATAAAAAAAAGCAGACTAAGGAGTTGCTTAAACTTAGTTTACAGGTGTACTTTAGCTTTTTCGTTTCTTTTCAGGCTTTTTTTCTTCTACAGCAGGTTCAGTTGCAGGTGCAGGTTCAGGTTTAGGTGTCTCTGCTTTAGATTCCTCTTTTTTCTCTTCAAGCTCAGAAGTTATTTCCTCGATAGGTTTCGGCGGGGGTGTAGTAGCCATTGTCCAACCAATCCACGCACCTATAGCGAGGATTGCAACAAAGGCTATAAGCACTGGAACAGCGATAAGCCAATACCTTACAGCTTCCAAGGAACCAACATTAAGCCAAGGTAGCCAGCAAATAATTTGCTCGTAAAAGAAGAGTGCTGCAACGTAAAGTACCGCGACTAGAACACATACAAGGCAGATTACTCCACCTATTACTTGATCTTTGCTTGCCATTTATCGATTCACCACTTATAGCCATGTTTATTAATCTCAGCCCTTTTAAAGTTTACCGTGAAATTCAGCTTCAGTGCGTTATGTTGTTCCCATCTCCCAAGTTGCAAGATACTGCTGTTGTTCAGATGTAAGTTTATCAATAGTTATACCCATTGATTTAAGCTTCAGTTCAGCTATAGCCTCATCGATCTCTCGGGGTACCGAGTAAACTTTCGGCGGCATCTTTGTAGCCTTTGCCAAGCGCTCAACACATAACGCCTGATTTGCAAATGACATATCCATAACTTCTGACGGGTGCCCTTCAGCCGCTGCTAAATTTACAAGCCTACCCTCAGCTAAAAGGTAAAGTCTTCTTCCATTCTTAAGAGTATACTCTTGCAAATTAGATCTCACGACTCGTTTCGCTACCGCTAATTCCTCTAAATCTTTCAAGTTAATTTCCACATTAAAATGCCCGCTGTTAGCAATTATAGCGCCATCCTTCATTTTCTGCATATGCTCTTTTCTTATCACACTGATGTTACCAGTAGCTGTAACAAATATGTCGCCTATTTCAGCCGCCTCATTTATTGGCAAAACACGAAGACCATTCATTGCAGCTTCCAAGGCCCTAAGCGGATTAGTTTCCGTTACCACAACGTTTGCGCCCATGCCCTGTGCCCGCATTGCTACACCCCTTGAGCACCAGCCATAACCGCAAACCACGAAAGTTTTGCCAGCCAAAAGCGTGTTTGTAGCTCTTAGAATCCCATCTATAGTGCTTTGTCCAGTTCCATATCGATTGTCAAAGAGATACTTTGTGTAAGCGTCATTTACAGCTATAATCGCATACCTTAGGTTTCCCATTTTCTCCATTGCTCGTAGCCGCAGCACACCTGTAGTAGTTTCTTCTGTGCCGCCCTTAACATTAGCCAATTCTTCTGTTCGCTTGCTGTGCAACGTACCGACAAGATCGGCGCCGTCATCTAGAGTTATCACCGGCTTAAAATCTAACACTTTATTTATGCACCAATAGTACTCCTCAGTTGTCTGGCCACGCTGTGCAAAAACATGAACGCCTTTCTCTGCTAACGCTGCAGCGACATCATCCTGTGTAGAAAGCGGGTTTGAACCGCACAACGCAACCTCTGCGCCTCCAGCCATTAAAGTGTCAACTAAAACCGCGGTTTCCTTTGTCACATGCAAGCATGCACCAAGCGTCAAGCCTTTCAGCGGCTGTTCACTACTGAATCTTTGTTTAATCTGGTTAAGCACAGGCATATGCGCTAAAGCCCATTCTATCTGTAAATGCCCTTGCGCCGCTAGGGCTTTGTCCTTTATTTGGAAATCTTCCATTTTAGCTCACTTCTTTTTAGGAAGATTGCAGACGCCCTATTTAGGTTTGCTTTATAACTCTAATGAGCTGGTTGACAATTCATGCTAGTTTGATTCAAAACATCATCAAGCTGCTGCTTATGTAAATTAAATTGTTATCTTTTCAATTTACAACTATGCCTTGTTTTATCATAGACACACACTTTTTTACGGAGTATTTTTTTGATAATCATCACCGATGTTGTCACAACGATGATACTTGCAGCAGTGGCAGCTATTAAATACGCCGTAATTGGCGGTGTTTCACTAATAGGCGGTGTAGGTGATGGAGAAAGTAATAGTGACGGCACGGGTGATACAGAGAGTGTAGGGGGCGGGGAATTAAACGGAGCCGCAGATGGTGACGGAAATTCTGGTAAAGATGGAGTAGAAGTAGCCGCTGGCGAATATGCTATTATGCTCGGCGCAATTGTGTAGGTATAAGCAACTTGACCATTGATACCTTCCGAAAGATAGGCCCGCACGTAATCCACGGTGACCTGAGTTGGAGAAACCGTAACGCGTAGGTGTCCTGAATTATTTAGGACAACTTGCGTGTATGGATTACTTAAATTGTAAATATTGAACCCGGCGCTATATCTGATGTCGCTTGGCATGGGACACACCTGGTAAATGATGCCGTCACGTTGCTGCTTGGCATATTGATGATCGTGACCGCAAAAGAAGATAGTAACGTTGTTTTCAATAAACAACTGGTGAATCGGAGTTTCCCATCCTGGTCGTCTAGTTGTAAATCCCCATGAACCGTCCAAATCATACCCACCCCATTCAAAGTATGGTACTGCCATTGCGCCGCCGCGTCCATACTGGTCTATACCTCCAGTCACGTGATGAGCAAAAACGAATTTGAATTTAGCATTACTATTCCGAAGCGTCTGCTTAAGCCACTCATATTGCTGTCGGCCTAAAGTCCAATCCCACGGGTCACCACTTACGTTTTCATCATTTTTTTCTCCTGGTTCGTTAACATATGGCTTGGTCATCGTGTACCAAAAAGGGTCGATAACAACGAACAGCGCGTCACCCCACTGCCATGCATAGTAGTCTTCGCGTAGGTGGTCTTCATCGATCTCTGCCAATGGATCAGTGTTGCCTGAATAGAAGCTACTAGGAACAGGATTTGGATAGTACCGTTTTCGTGCGTTCACGCTCAATATCGGTTGGCTGGGAGTGTCATCTAGGTTCCAGCCTTCTTCATTCTCGTGGTTTCCAATAACCAAAAATATCGGAACTGAATGACCGATTAGACCTAGATACGGGCGCTGCGCAAGGTATACTTGGCTAGCCCCTGCCGTATCATTCACAAAAGCCATCATCGGAAACGTGTCACCAAGGTCTATATGAAAGTCAGGCATATCGCGAAGCACGTTGAGCATTGTTCGTCGGTATAGAGTTGAATTTCCAAGGTTTAATGGAAAACCCAGATGTGAGTCGCTTGTTATCGTGAAGGTAAAGGTGCTACCCTTTGCCCTTTGGGTATGAAAAGAGTGCTCACTTCTGCGTATCCACTCAGTTGCGCCGATTTTGCGGTAAACCATCCTGTAGTAGTAGCGTGTATTACTCTTAAGCCCGTCAATTACGACTTCGATGGGGTCACCGCCAAGAAACTGGGCAATTTCGGTTTTGCCACTATAAACACCTGGTCGAGTACCATATTCAAAATAGACCTCAAGATCCTCTTCTGCAATCACGTTTACGGTAACCGAGTTATCTGTAGGGCGCCCCAATAATTCAGTTGCAACAAAAGTTGCCTCATTACTTGCGTGTATTTCCCGGACTAAGACTTGTAACGCTGAAACATAGCAAACAAATAAGACAGTAACTGCGAGAAAGAACACTAGAACACTTCTAATAGCATTACTTCTTTTCATTTTACCTTTTTGTCTACCCCTTCTCTTTTTATCGCTATTTAGTATTTAAAAAACTAAAGTGGTCTATTCCACTTCATATTATGGTACGCTCTGCGTTTCTTCTCTGACGTTGCTAGTAGTGGTTGCCCTAATATCAAGGCAGCTACCAGATTGACGTAAAACGATTTTATATTATGTGAATAAATTACGCTTGCATGACTATGCTTATCTAATACCTTTGCGTATTTTTCTTACTGGAAAGGTTTAATTATAATTTTATGTGAACTTTACTTTAAGAGGGTATACAGTTGCGAGAACCTTTCTCCACTTTCGTCGAAAAAGAATTAGGCAAAGGCGTTCTACTGATTACATGCGGATTGCCAGGAACTTGGAAAACGGAAACCTCCGAGGAGATCGCGAAGATCAAAGGATACCCAATTCTTCGAAGTGATTTGATCCGATTGGAGGTTCTCAAAAACGAAGATGTGTTTGATCCAAAGGTCGCAGGGAACATGCATAAACGTTTATCTGTATATGATGAAATGTTGCGTAGAGCCGAAGAACTCGCAAGTGAGAACAATCAAGGTTTGATTTTAGATGCCACTTTCGTTTCACAGGAACTTCGGAGACGAGCCGCTGAAATCGCCGCTAAACACTGCATGACGCTTGTTATTCTTGAAACTAATTGCTCAGAGGAAGCATCTATTAGGCGTATTCTTAGAAGAACAAAGGAGAATTACGAATCAAACGCCCTAACTAAAGAAGCTTATTACAATAACAAGAGCAAATTTGAACCCGTTGACGTAGATGACTTAAAGAAGCGTTTCCCGCAGCTTAACATCATACATTTCACAGTGGACACAGAACATGACGCTCCAGAAGATTGGTACATTATCTCCTTGGAAAAAAGGTAGCCAAATTTCCAATGCTCATAGATTTGCATATCCATTCAAAGCAATCTGACGGCACCTTAACCATCGAAGAAATCTTCAAGGAAGCTAAACGCCGAAACCTCGATTTCATTTCCATCACAGACCACGATACCATTTATGGCCAACAATCCGCAGTTGAAGCTTCTGCAAAATCCGGCATCCATTATGTTTCAGGCGTTGAATTAAACGTGACTTTCTCTAATCCAGAGTTCAGCCAAGGCAAGATGGTTTCATTGGATTTTCTAGGTTACCAATTTGACGTAGAAAACAAAGCGTTAAAGGTCAAGCTTGAACAGATAGCACGTTACCGTGAGGAAAGAACTATGAAAATACTTAACAATCTTAACGCAGAATTTGAAAAGGAAGGCATACAAACATTGACAAGAAAAGATTTTGCTGAAATTCAAGCATCAGTTGACGGTGTGTTAGGAAGACCGCACATTGCAGACTATTTGGTGCGAAAAGGAATTGTTAAAAATAGGCAAGAAGCTTTTGATCGTTATCTTGTAAAGTGTGATGCACCCAAGTTTCCGCTTTATCTTGAGGAAGCCTCGCGGCTGGTGCGGGCAGCAGGTGGAATAATTGTGCTGGCACATCCAAATGATCCGCATGGAACATCACTTGTGGGATTAACTAAATCCTTGAGCGAGCAGACCTCGATAATAGAAAAAACGATGTTGGATCTTATTGATGGAGTAGAATGCTGGCATTGTAGGCATGATGCACAAACAGTAAAACATTACGTGAATTTTGCGAAAGCACACCAATTGATTATGACAGGAGGAAGCGACTGCCACCAAAAACCCATTATAATGGGAACAGTAAAAATTCCTGAGCAAGTAGCTAACCAATTTCGATTATCATAACCATAAAAACTCCTACAATTTTAGCGCATAAGTTGCTGCCAATTTAAAATATTCTTTAGCATCTTTATACACAGCAGCTTTTTCGTCACTACGTATAGTTGGATCGTCAAGTTTAAAGCTGGACACCTTGCCACGTACATACGCTCTATAGCATTTATAAAAGGGTAAAAGTTGAAGGAGTTCTTTATCGCCAGAATACATAATGTAGCGTTCAATGAAGAAATTAGAAAGTTCTATGTACCTTTTGAAGTCTAAGTCCATTGCCAAAAATGCCACATCAGAGGCAACGTCGCAAAATCTAAATCGATCATTAAATTCTATAGCGTCGAAAATATAAATCCGATCAGCCACGAAAATGTTGCCTGAGTGCATATCACCGTGGCAATCTCTGATTCTACCCTCTTCAATTCGCTTTTTGAACAATTCAGAATTGCATTGTATGAACTCGTCAATGTTTCTGCGAATTTTCTCAAATGTTGCGACGGTTAGGGTTTTTCCAATGTATGCAGCAGTTTGATCGAAATTTTCCCGCCAGTTAGTAGCGATCATAGATGGCGCACCAAACACGCTTATACTTTTACTCGTTTCAGAAGTAGAATGAAAATTAGCAATAACACGCGCTATGTTTTCAATTAGTGCCTTGTCGACCTTGCCTTTATCGAGAAGGTTATTAAGCATAGTTTCATCGGGCAGTCGCTTCATCTTTACAGCGTATTCAACAGTTTCGCCTGCGCCATTGATTCGGAAGGTCTCTGCTTTATTTATAGGAACTACGCCGACGTACATGTCACCGCATAAACGTCTGTTTAACGTAACTTCTTTTTCGCAGTAGAAACGCCTTTTTTCTAGCGTTGTAAAATCCAAGAATCCAAAATTCACCGCTTTTTTAACCTTGTAAACATAATTGCGAGTTAGAAAAACAAAGGAAATATGTGTCTGTACAAGATTAATACTGCCTACTTCTTCATCGTAAGCTTCAGGCTTCAATAGCGCACGCACAATTTGACTTTGATCCATCATATTCACCACATAAATTTTTGCCCCTGTGTAATTCAGGGGATATGAGAAGCATCTTTGATATAAGGGCTACTTGGCGTTGTACCACACAAAAAGGCGTAATTTAGCTGATGCTATAAATTATGCATTATTTCTTGCATATTCCAATTTCAACTTAAAGATTAAATACACTGAAGTTACGTTATCTGAAGTCAGCGGTTAAAATAACATTGCAACACTAGAAGATCTAAAAGCGTCACTCAAAAAAATAGATTTTTCTTCGAAAACAATAATTGAGATCATAAAGTGGTACTTCGATACAGAGCAAACTATCCTAAACTAATTTCTTATTAACATATGTCAAAACAGCATCCGCTTGATCCTTCAAAATCCACCCATAATTAAACAATACACGTGTCAGTTCGGAGATTTTTGCCAACGCATGAACGTTATAACCCAATTTTTCCAAGGATTCTTTGCCGCCTTGCTCCCTATCTACAACAACTAAAATATGCCGCACAATCGCGCCGCTAGCCTCAATAAATTTTAGCCCTTCAAGTTTTGATGAACCCTCACTGAGTACATCATCAAAAAACAAAACGCAATCATCAGAATTTAGTGGCGCACCTGCAAGTCGCCCAGTAACGCCGTAGGCCTTATTTTCTTTCCTAACTACCAAGCAAGGTATGCCAACTTTACATGCAATACTTGGTATGATTAACGCACCTTTAAGCTCGATTGAAGCCAACTTGGTTATCCTATCAAAGCCCATAACTTGCTTAACAATGTCGGCAGCAATTTCAACAATCTCACAGAATGCATGTGGTGAAGACAACAGACCAGCTAGATCTATATAATACGGACTTAAAGCGCCAGACTTGATCTTGAAGTTGCCAAATTTTATACAACCAGATTGATACAGTGCTTCCGCAACTTTATTTGTTATAGTTACCATTTATGAAGCCTCTCATGTTGAATGTTAAACCGCAGATTTAACCCTTTATTAAAAAATAAAGGCTGGACATAGATAGCACGAGTCGAAAACGCCTACTGTTCCTAAATACTAGTACCTACACAACGAGGTCCGCTAAGTCTACACTATGTTCATAAATTTGTCGCAGAAATGAGATAACAGCTAAAGTTTGAGGCATGATTTCAACTGGTTGATTCTTTATAACGCACTCGATATTTTGATATAAACGTGCTATTTTTTCACGCATATTTCGCACGCCTTCAGCTAAGGCTACGTCCCTATTTGTAAAAGCCTTTAAAGCTTGCTCGTGAGAAGCATAACAAAGAGTTTGCAAAGAAGTTATTAACTGACGAAGTTCTTCAGGCGGTTTTGTTCCATTTATTTCAACAACCTTTGCAGCTATTTGGACGCAAGCATCACCAATAGCTTCAATAAGACTTGCAGCTAAACGGTAGTCCAAGCAGTCTATTGGTGTTACCTTAAGTTTTTCACTCAAACCATGATTTTGAATTATTGTACGCAAAATTCGAACTAAAAGGAAATATAGCCTGTTACTTTCATCATCGCGTGCGGTAACACTTTTTGCTAGTTGCAAATCGCATTCAATAAATGCATCAACCGAGTCACGATGCATTCCAGCGACTATTGTATAGGTTCGCCGCAGAATTTTTTCTGGTGGAAACCCAGAAGGCTCCAACAGACACTGCAGAATCATTTTGGAATTATTTTCTTCGACAATTTCTAACCCAATTAAAGAACTCACAGTCGCCTTAACAAGATGTCTAACGTCAAAATCGAAGCGCCGTCCTGACTCAATGCGTATAATGTCAAAACCTAGTAAGTATCGGCTAATAATCTCGCGTTGTAAGTAAGGCCCTACTTGCAAAGTAGCCACTTTAGGTTTTGGTTCAGCAGCATATTGTGGGTTGATAACAAGCCTGCCATCTCCAGCCTCAACAACTTCAACTAAATTGCCTTTTTCTAAACCATGATACTGTGCCCACATACGAGGTAAACAAACAAAAAAGGTTCCAGTTGGCGTCCTTTGAACCTTCCGTAATTCACCCATAAAACGTCATACTCCAGAGGTTTAACATAATTTCACCATTTTTGATAAATATATCTATATCTAAAGAGAGGGTATGCGTATAAAGATGTGTTAGATGATAAATGTTGAAAGTAAATGTACAATTGGAATAGATTTAGCTGCTCTGAATAAAAATTCTACAGGTATCGCATTATTAGAAGCCCAAACAGTAAAAACAAAAGTAATCCACACTGACGAAGAAATCATGCAATACATAATTAGCAGCAACCCTACATTAATAGCAATAGATGCACCTTTAACCCTTCCAAATAAAGAAGAGGGGTTGTTTAGAAAAGCCGACAAAGAAATGATAAAAAAAGGGTTTCGAGTGCTTCCTCCAGGGCTACCCATAATGAAAAAACTTACGTTAAGGGCAATAAGCTTGAATAAGTTAATAGAGAAACACGGCTATAAAACAATTGAAGTTCATCCAACATCAACTCGAAAGGCATTACAAATGCCGCTGAAAGATCGGCATGCAATTCAAGAGATTTTGAAGGAATTAGGGCTAAAAGGCGAATTAGAAGCACGTGCATTGTCATCTCACGAAATTGATGCGATAACAGCAGCATTAACAGCAGCTTTACATTTAAATCAACAAACAGAGCAAATAGGCGAGGAAAACACTTACATAATTATTCCTAAAAAAAGGCATTGGAGAAACTTGATAGTTTGAATGAAAAAGAAAGACTTCAAAAAGCAATAGAAGCAACTATTGCAGCAGGCTATCAACTAAACAAAGACGCATTTGAATTTCTCAACACAATCGCAGAAACAGAGGACCCAACAGAAGTTATAAAAAAAACATTAAATTTCATAAATGAGCTCGCAGAAAAGCCATTTTTCATTGATAAAAATTTTCTGGAGACAGCACTTAAAACACAGGAAAATGTCGAAAGCCCTCGAGAACTTCAATTAAAAGGTTCATGCGAGGAACAAACAATAGAACAGCCAGTTGTGGAAGGAACAAGCACTTTTTACCCTTACGCGAAGGATATAGAATCAAAAGTTAGCATAATCCAAGATCCAACAGGTAAGCTTAGCTCTACAGGTACTGTTGAAGATTATCTCCAATATTTTCAAGATCGCTTTAAGAAAATTGAGCGCTTGTTAAGACAAAGGATAGATGTCAAATCGGCAACACCTATAACGGAAGCGTTAAAATCACCCCCAAAATCAAAGCTGAAAATAATCTGCATAATAACAGAGAAAAAAGAAACAAAACGCAAAATACTACTTACAGTAGAAGATCTACAATCAAGCGCCACCGTATTAGTGGCGCATAACGCGCCAGAAGAGCTACATAAAAAAGCGCGGTTGCTTCTACCTGACCAAGTAGTATGTTTATCTGTGATAAAAACAAGAAGTCGCCTCTTTCTAGCAGAAGACATAATTTTCCCAGAAGTAGGACAAAAGCCACACAGGAAAGCAACAGAACCCGTTTATGCTGTCCTCACTTCAGACACACATGTAGGTAGCGCGAAATTTCAAAAAGAGGCATTCAAACGCTTCTTGCTATGGCTCAAAGGAAAATACGGCAATGACAAAATGCGGAAAATTGCAGGGCAAGTGAAATATGTGCTTATTGCAGGCGACATAGTCGACGGCGTAGGAGTTTATCCAAACCAAGCTAAAGAACTGGCAATAAAAGACATATACAAACAGTACCACTTCGCATCAAAATTAATCGAACAAATACCAGAGTATATAGAGGTAATCATTACTCCAGGAAATCACGACGCCCCAAGAAAAGCTTTGCCACAACCAGCTATAAGTGAGGAATACTTGGGAATTCTGCAAAAAACAAGACGAGTTCACTCTCTAGGTGACCCAAGCATCATCAACATTCACAACGTAGAAGTTCTAATGTATCATGGTCGCAGTCTAGACGATATCATCGCTACAGTACCGGATATGAGTCACGAACATCCAGAAAAAGCTATGAGGCTTTTACTCCAAAGCCGCCACTTAGCGCCAATATATGGTGGAAAGACTATGATAGCACCTGAAAACCATGACTTTCTTGTCATAGAGCGAACACCAGATATTTTTCATGCAGGTCACATACATGTGGTAGGTCACTGTAACCATCGCGGCGTGGCAATAATAAACTCTGGCGGTTGGCAAGACCAAACTGAATATATGCAAAAACTAGGGTTAATGCCTACTCCTGGAAAAGTACCAATAGTAAACCTGCAAACACTAGAAACTTCAATACTTTCGTTCTGTTAAGCGTTAAAGCATTTGAAGCCAAATAGCTTTTAGCAATAATTAAAAGTTATTCTTTGAGAGAGTTTTAGGCTTGTAATCAATAATTGGCTGCAATCTCGGGTCATTAATAAAGACATCTTTAAGCAAACCTCGTGCAATTTCCAACCGAATTTTTTTTGTACGGCCATACCTGCCCATGCTTACAACTTTGGAGTTTAAAAGTCCCATTGCATCTAATTCATTTACAAGAGTGCCCAAACGCCGTTGTGTAAGAATCCCTGTGCCTATTTCGTTACATAACTCATTATACACGTCATAAATTTCACCCGTTGTTACATTTGACTTGTTCAGGTGGTAAACACTTAAGAGCACCAACTTTGAGTGTAATGTCAAATTCTGTAATGCATCCACAACTCGATTATGCTCAATATGCTTCTCAGCTTCCCGAACATGCTCTTCAGTAATTAATAATGCGCCTTGGCGTTCTGCAACTTCACCTGCCACACGTAATAAATCCAAAGCACGCCTTGCGTCACCATGTTCTGCCGCTGCAAGGGCAGCACAAAAACTTAAAGCAGCATCCGAAAGAACTCCATCGTAAAAAGACAGCTTTGAGCGTTCAAAAAGAATATTACGTAATTCACTTGCATCATATGGCCTAAAAACTATTTCTTCTTCGCTAAGTGAACTGAAGACACGTGGATCAAGAAACTCTTTTAATCGTAAATCATTTGATATTCCAATAATGGACAGCTTGCTCCTCTTCAAAGTTTCGTTTATTCTAGTCAACTCATAGAGTAAACTGTCGCCGCGATCTTTAATGAGCGCATCCACTTCATCTAATACTGCAATAAAAATTGTTTGTGAAGAATCTAATCCACTTCTAAATCTATCAAAAACTTCACCCACAGACAAACCTGTAAACGGTACTGATACGCCTAAATTTTGACTTAGGGCAGCAAAAACTCGATATTCTGAACCAATCATCCGGCAATTAATATAACAAAATTTCACAGGTGCATTGTATTCCTTTGCCTTGATTTCAAGATGACTTAGAACATACTTCGTTACAGCCGTTTTTCCTGTACCAGTTTTTCCATAAAGAAAAATATTTGAACATCGTGCATTTCTGAGAACAGGCGCCACAGTTTCCCCAAGTTTCTTAATTTGCTCCTCTCGATGTGGTAATTTCTCAGGTAAATAATCATGTCTTAAAACTTCCCTATCCTTGAATAGCTTAGGGCTATTTACAAACCGTTCAAACACACTATCAAGTATTCCTGAACCTACCACGTATTTTTCCCTGCCTTTTTGTCGCTTCGTTATTTTTGGTGCTGCAGATAAATCATTTAGTATAAAAAAATAGTTTTAACCTTCAATAAACTTAAAACGCATTGGAATGCTCGGTATCGTTGCTGTTAACCAGACACACACCGGTATTTCCTTTGGAACTCTATTGGCAAAAATGGCAGTTAATTTGATTTCCTTTAAGGATAGACCCTCTAAGTGATATAAGCCCTATGTTATATATAAAAAGTTATGAACAAAAAATTTAGATAAGAAATCTGGAATTTTTTTGTTTCACAAATTTTCTGAACTCGACAAGATTTCTTTCGAGAGGAAACGAAGGGGTGCCTGCCAAAATGATGAATTCCTTCATTTACAAATCGCCAAATTCTACTTCAATTTTATTTAGTGCTTAACGTTATCATCACATCCCTAATTCTATTCTTACTTAGAAAAATGAGATTTGTAGTGTGCTGTAACTAATTTTGTTCACAGATTTGCGAAGACCATGTGAAATTGTAATAAAGCTGTCGCTTTTTGATTGTTTCTTTTTGGAAAGTTACTTGATTTTGGTTTATTCGCTGTGAATAAGACACCCCTATGCTTCTACTGGAGATAGCTAAATATAGCTTAAAGTTTTTATTTTAACTGAATGAGAAATTTGTGAAACTTGTAATATAATAATACCTGTAATTTTTACTTATTTTCTTAAATTACTTATATTTTATGCCTTTTTTCTTCTTCACGTTTCACCATAACAGCTATAAGTTGTGAACTGTAAAATTGTGAACTCTAAGGGTGCACACCTTAATGCCTGCTCGGAAAATGCGCGTAGAGCTGTACGATAGCGATGGTAATAGATATACTGTTGCTTTTGAAGGACAAATAACACGTGAAAAAGCTCTACGACTTTTAGATCTAGTGGAACTACTTGGGGGCATGCCGGGTGAACCAAATATTCAAAGTGCAGGTAATACTATAATTGGAAAAGGTTCTTCAAGATTTGAAAAAGTGCGTTCAATAATAAATAAGAATTTTCCTTTAGTTTGGTTTTCTTCTAGAGATATTCAAGTAGCTTACGAGCAGGAACTTAAAGAACCCGTAAGTTTGAGTACTGTATCAACTTACTTGGCGCGTATGGCAAGTAGAGGCCTATTGTTGCGGACGGGTGAAGGAAATAATTTGAAATACAAGTTGGCTATTCATGCTACCCATGCAACCATTAGGCAACAAATAAAATAAATAAAATGATTATTTTTAGGAAAATGATTTTTATTACTGAAAAAACTGCTTATTCATGTTTGCTCTGCCTCAGTTTTCTTCAAGAGCTTTTGCATTTCTTCTTTAAGTCTGTATTTGAAAGGTATTTTTCCTGTTTCACGCTCAAGGTATCCCTCTTCATAAAGTTTCTTCATAAGCCTCGCAGTGTGCTCTCTACTCAACTTTACTCTCTCTTTAATTTCAGGTGCAGTTTTTGGTCCTTCAATAGCAAGCAACTCTAAGACATCTATTTCTGTATCTGTAAGCGTCGCCAGTGCTTTATCCCGCTTAATGGGCATTACCGGTTCGCTTATCACTTCTGGCATAGTTGTTGCCTTTTGCATTTGCTCATTCAACGCTGTTACCTTGCTTTTTAATTCTTCCTGTACTCCTCCTACCTCATATAATCGAGTTTCCACCGCTGCAAGTCGCGCCAATATTTCCATATTGCTGTCAGCAATGTTTTTTACAGAATTTTCAAGAGGCAATATCTTCTCTTCAATGACTTCTACTTTTTTCGTGGTGCTATCTACCTTAGTTACTATGCTTTCAACTTTCCTCTCTACCTTATTGATCCTGTTTGCTTCCCCCTTAATTTCCCGATTAAAACTTAAAACAATGTCCTCTACGCTGCCTTTTGCTTTTTCATACTCCTTGTGTGCTTTCCGCAAATGTTTATAGTACTCAAACGCTGTCCATGCTGTTATTGCTAGGAGAATACTTCCTGCTACAGCATAATAATAGACTGCTTCAGTCAAATTGTTGCCTTCTGTGATGCTAATGTGATTTCTATAGTTGCATCACACATCACAGTAATAATCCTTTTAATTTAAATATTATGGTCGTGCGAGCTCTGCTGTAGCGCATGATATCACACATCACGCTTTTCTAGGTTCCAACAGATTTTTCTTGTTTTTTATGGCTTTTTACCGTTTCCTGCCTTTTTCTTGTTTTTTTGTTGGTTGTTTTACTTAGACGATCTATTGTTTTTATGTGATTTGTGACGTCACAGTGACTCCGCATGATTATCTGCGAGTTTTTTTAGAACTGTTTCAAGTTCTTCCCGTATAATTTCTATGGCTTTTAGGCGCTCTTTTAGCTCTTCTTCCCCTTTTGGGTCATATTTATGCGCTTCAATATATTCCTGCAATTTGTTCGCTATTTCAAGGTACGGGTCAAGAGTTGTGGTTTCAAATATGCCTAGGTACCCTAAAAGTAGTACTGTATATATGGATTTTATAACGTTTTCTTTTGACTGTTTTAATGTCCTGTTAAATGCTCCTCGACTTATTTTTGCCTTTGTTAACCGTAATTTGGCTTTTTCATCGTATTTTAGCTGTTTTCCTGAAATATTTTCAGCTAAAACATCAATTAATAATGTTTCAAGCTGCGTTTTAGTTAATTGGCTGTTTTTTAAAAGTATTTTAACAATGGGGTCATTTAAAGCCATTGTTAGAAATGCCTGGACGTTTTCTTTGAGCTTCAAAGTATTTCAGTCACGGCCATTTTAAATGGATACACTTTTGTATACTGGCTTGCCCTTAAAAATATTGCTTTGTTGATCGTTAATACCGACTTAAGGTTAGGGTATGTTACAGCAGAGTATTTTCTATACGTCCAAATTAAACTTTTAATTATCAATTTTAACTTTGATTTATTTATCAGATTATAATTAATGTTATATATTTTTTAAATATACTTATATTTTAGTTGTTTTTATTAAGTCCAAATATTTCCGGAATAATTCAGCTTCCGTCCTTTCCTAGCGAGCCTTATTATATAACAAAAAGTCACGTTCAATCGATATCTTTATGCGTAGAATACTCGATAATTTCAGCCAAGTGCTCTTGTACGATTAGTGCGATAATTGTGATTTTTTCTGTTTTGTGATGTCACCTGTCACGATAAAATCACACGTGATTGATGCTGTTGCATCCAATTATTACAAGGTTTGTGATGCGACTGTGATGCGATAACGCGATAATTGCCGTTGCTTTAGAGGTTTTCTGCGTAACTTTTTAGCTCTTCGTAGAGTTCTGGCCTTAAGTCTCTAAGAGTAGGTATGAATACTTCTGCCTGCCGCAAATCGGTGAAATTAACTTCGCACATAATAAAATCTTCTTCATCGTACTTTGCCTTTGCGAGAAGCTCACCGGTTGGGCTTACTACACGGCTTCCTCCCCAAAATTGTAAGCCATCTTCTACACCTGCAAGATTAACATAAGCAATGAAAGCCGTGTTTTCTATGGCTCTGGCTGCAGTTAAAACCTCAAAGAACGTTCTGCGAGTAGCTGGGGAAGCTGATATTGTCACTATTAGTTGCGCACCTTTCAACCGTGTTAGCCTGCTGACTTCTGGGAAGAATAGGTCATAGCATATTAGCATTCCTATGTTGCCTATTGGTGTAGAAAATGCTGCGGTTTGGTAGCCGGGACGGAAATATCTTTTTTCTTCAAAAACACTGTGTGTCGGTAAATACTTTTTTCGGTATTTGCCAATAATGCCTTGCGGTCCTATAAGCACTGCAGTATTGAATAATGTTGCTTGGGTTTTTTCACTTATTTCAGGCGCACCAAAAATAATATATCTGCCTGTTTTTTCAGCTATTTGTTCAACTTTTTTCGTTGATGGTCCTGGAATTGTTTCAGCTAATTCGTAAATTTGGTCTCGGATTACGTAGCCTGTTAACGCAAGTTCAGGAAATATTACTATTTTTGCGTCCTGCTCTTTTGCTTTCATAATATTTTCTTCAATTTTTCGCAAGTTGGCTGTTTTATCCCCACGTTTAGGGCTCATTTGTGCAAGAGCTATCTTGATTTTTTTGTTCATTTTTGTTTCCGCTTCCATTTTTGTGCTTAATAGTTGGTGTATGGGAGCCTGAAGTCTGCTCCTACTGTGCGGTATTCAAGTTTTAATGTTAATGGCATCTTCCTCTTGTGCTCTGTTGCAAGCCATCTTTCTTTCACCTTCTCAACTATTGCAGTTTCAATGTTTAGCTGTTCTGCTATTTCATCAGTAGACATGAAGTGTTCTAACCCATAAAGTATTAAGTCAAGTGTTTCATATTTAATACCGAGTTCAGCTTCGGCAAGCTGATTTGGCCATAGTGCCGGTGTAGATGGTTTTTTCGCAAGTTCGGCTGGTATGCCCAAATATTCTGCAAGTTGTCGAACTTGTGTTTTGTATAGATCCATTATTGGCGCTATATCTGCGGCAGCGTCTCCCCATTTGGTAAAGTAGCCCATCATAGTTTCTGATTTGTCTGAACTTCCACAGACTATTCGGTTTAGTTTGTTTGCATAATAATAGAGATAAATCATCCTTGCTCGCGCTTTTATATTACCTTTGCAGAGCTTGTCTTTCGCGTCAAAAGCTGGTATAGTTGTGTAGAAGCCTTCTAAGGCAGTTGTGATGTCGCAGATTTGCGTATTTATACTGAATTTTTCTGCAACGAGCAGAGCATCAGCTACGTCTTTTGGGTTATATGTCTCCTTTTCTGGCAAAATTAGCCCAAGTACCCGTTTTCCTCCTATAGCGAGGCTGCAAAGCGCCGCGATTGTGTTACTGTCTATGCCGCCTGATAATCCAAGAACTATGCCTGAGGCTCCAGCATTTTTTACGTAATTTTTAATGAAATTTCTGATTCTTTTAGTGGTTTCAGCCAGGTCTAATTCTAGGCTTGCAAGAGTCAATTTCATTTTTGGTTCACACGCCTTTTGTTTTATGGGTGTAGGCAACTATTTAAGTGCGTGCATAAATAATACCTCAACGTGATGGCTACAGAAGGTTGTGTTAATGGGGCGAAGAAGGCGTAAAGTTGTTCATGTTCCCAAGAAGCGTTTGCCTAAACTTTTCTCTTGCCCTAAATGTGGTAAAGAAACAGTTCATGTTGAAATTTTAAGAGAAGAAAGCCGCGCACTTGTAGGTTGTAGCAGTTGTGGTGTACAGGAAGAATTTCCTGTGAAATCTGTTCAAGGCGAAGTAGATGTTTACTGCATGTTTACCGACAAGGTTTATTCTGCTTCTAGAAAAGCTTCTGCAACTGATATGAAAAAGGCTTAGGCTTAGAGGGTTCTTCTATGATTGGGTCTGTTGAGAAGTATTTACTTGAAAAAATTAAAACTCAAGGCTCTATTCACATCACGCTTATTGACCCAGAAAAGGTAACGCCCTTGCAAGCTGCAAAAATTGCTGAAACCTCTAAAGAGAGCGGGACATCAGCCATAATGGTTGGAGGCTCAACGTTTGTTTCACAGGCTCATCTCGACGCAGTTATTCAATCAATCAAGCGTGCTGTTAGAATACCCATAATACTATTTCCTAATAATATATCGGGTATAAGCCGTTACGCAAATGCCATTTGGTTTATGTCGCTGTTGAACTCTGTTGACCCCTATTTCCTTATGGGTGCTCAAGTTCTTGGGGCTCCACTTGTTAAAAAGTACCGGCTGGAGGCCCTTTCTTTGGGATATATAATTGTAGGCGAGGGTGGCACGGCAGGAATTATTGGCAAGGCTATTCCTATCCCCTATACTAAGCCTGAACTGGCGGCTGCTCACGCCCTTGCAGCGCAGTATCTTGGCATGCATTTCGTGTACTTGGAAGGAGGATCTGGCACTATGCAGCCTGTTCCTTCTGAGATGGTGCGCGCAGTTAAAAGTTGTATTGATATTCCGCTTATAGTGGGCGGTGGCATAAAAACAAAAGAACAAGCGTTGGCTGCTGTTTCCGCGGGCGCAGACGTTATCGTGACGGGTAATCTTGTTGAAAATGGCGATGCAAAACATAAAGTTTCTGAAATAGTTAACGGGATCAGAAGAACTAAGCGAAGCTTTTAATTTTTTGAGTTAAAGCCACATAAATCAATGTGCTGCAGCTTTGCTTTTTCGGCTTTTATGTTAAAAAGCCAAAATAAATGCGTATTGGATTTTTGTATGAGGATGCGTTTGCTTGAATAGCAGGATGAGTGAAAGCTACCAATATTACATAACAACATTGGAGAATCAACTCAAGCAACTGTATTCAATAAGCGAAGCGGCACGGGCAAAGGGTCTCGACCCAACATTGCACACTGAATGCAAAGTTGCTAAGGATATAGCAGACTTAGTTGAAGGCCTCGTGGGGCCTAAGGGTGTGGCTGAAAGTATACGTGAGTTAGGCACGAGACTTCAGCGTGAAGAAATTGCTTTCAAGATTTCCGAGGAAATTGTCTACGGCAAGTTTGGTCATATGGAGGCAGAGGCAGCGGCCGAGCAAGCTATCCGCACCGCGCTTGCGATATTTACTGAAGGGCTTACCGCTGCACCAATACAAGGTGTTGCACAAGTTAAAATTAAGAATAACTTTGATCGAACACGGTATCTCGCTATATATTTTGCAGGGCCAATCCGTTCCGCTGGAGGAACAGATCAAGCGTTAACTTTGGTTGTAGGCGATTTTGTGCGGCGTTTACTTGGTCTTGACCGTTATAAACCCACTGCAGAGGAGATTTCCAGATTTATCGAGGAACTGAGACTGTACGAACGTTCAGTGGGGCGTTTTCAATATCACGTTTCAGATGAGGAATTGCGTAAAGCACTTGAATGGCTTCCTGTTGAAGTTACAGGCACCGAATCGGATCCAGTCGAGGTTTCCTCATTTAGAAATCTTCCTCGTGTGGAAACTAATCGCGTGAGAGGCGGCGCGTTGCGTGTGGTTAATGATGGTATAGTGGGGCGTGCGCCAAAGGTTCTAGTAATTGTCGAAAAACTTGGATTTCAAGGCTGGGATTGGCTTAGAGAATTCCGCAAAAAATCAGACAATAGCCAAAAAACAGCTGGGTTTATGGATGATGTCATCGCTGGGCGTCCAATCTTTTCTTTTCCTGCTAGGCGTGGCGGTTTCAGATTACGCTATGGTAGGTCACGCAATACTGGGCTTTCAGCTGTTGGTATTCATCCTGCAACTATGCTTGTGGTTGAACGCTTTCTTGCGGCTGGTACGCAAATGCGTTTGGAATTGCCTGGAAAAGGCGGCGTCACAGTGCCTGTAGATTCGCTTGAGCCACCTGTTGTTTTATTGAAAGACGGTTCTGTTGTGCGCGTTTCACTTGAAAATTTTGCCGAAGTTGAAGGTAAAATTGAGAAGATTCTGTTCTTAGGCGACATCCTCATTAGTTTTGGTGATTTTCTTTATACTAATAAAACGCTTTATCCTTCGGGTTATGTTGAAGAATGGTGGTCCAAGGACGTAAAGCGAATTATCGCCGAAAAATTTAATGCTTGTTTAGAAAAAGCCGCTGAAGCTATCGGGCTCTCAGCAGAGCGACTACGTGCTTTTCTAACAAGTCCACTTAGCAATAAACCTACTGTCAAAGAGGCCTTTGCTATCTCTGGGTGTTTGGGTGTGCCTTTACATCCACGGTTTACGTTTTTCTGGTCAAACCTGTCCACTGTACAAGACGTTAGAGCACTTCGACAATGGCTGTTCAATGCGCAAGTGTCGCTTGGAGATGATGCTAGGATAGTTGGCGCGTTTGAGTTAAACGTTGCTGAGGCTTTAAGGAAGATTTTTGCGCCACATACTATTGTAGATGGCAAGATAGCGCTTGAAGGCGAGGATGCATACGCGTTTGCTTTTTCGCTGGGTTTTAGTAACAACACTTGTCAGGTGGAAATCCCTTCGGATGAGTCTGTGTTGAAGGCTGTTAGTGCACTTTCTGGCGTGGAGATTAGAGATAAGGCGCCTACTTTTGTGGGCGCACGTATGGGGCGACCTGAAAAGGCTAAACGGCGAGAAATGAAACCTCTGGTGCATGTACTTTTTCCAGTAGGTTTAGCTGGAGGTTCTCATCGTGATCTTGTGGAAGCTGCAAAAAAGGGCCCAGTGTTTATCGAGATTGCCAAGCGTAAATGCCCTAGTTGTAAAACGTTTACTTTCAAAGTAAAGTGTGATGTATGCGGCTCTGAGACTGTTGCAGAAACAAATTGTCCGCGTTGTGGTAGACCGTTAAAAGAAAAGGTATGCACAGACTGCAAGGCAAGCGCTGTGGCTTATCAGCGGCAAGCTGTTAACTTTAAAGATTTGTTGGAGGAGGCGTGCCATATGCTTGGTGCATCAGCGCCTAAACACTTGAAGGGTGTTAAAGGCTTAACTAATGAAGATAAAACACCTGAAGTCATTGAGAAGGGTGTTTTGCGGGAAAGGCATAGCGTGTCCGTTTACAAGGATGGTACGATAAGATTTGATGCCACTAACGCGCCTTTAACGCATTTTAAACCTGCTGAGATAGGTGTTTCAGTTGAGCAACTCAATCGGCTTGGGTACTCTTGCGACATGTTCGGTGAAGCTTTGAAGAATCCTGATCAAGTATGTGAGCTTAAAATTCAAGATGTAGTTATCCCCAGAAAGGCAGCCGACTATTTTGTGCAGGTGGCAAATTTCATTGATGACCTGCTTAGCCATGTTTATCAGCTTCCAAAGTTTTACAATGTCAAGAGTGCTCAGGAACTAGTAGGGCATATAATTATGGGCTTGGCTCCTCACACCTGTGTCAGCATCCTAGGGCGTATCATAGGGTTCACGGATCTAAATGTTTGTTATGCACACCCGATTTGGCACTCAGCTAAACGCCGAGATTGTGATGGTGACGAAGATACAATTATGTTAGCGCTAGATACGCTGCTGAATTTTTCACGTAAGTACTTGCCTGCGCAGATAGGTGGAATTATGGATGCACCTTTACTGTTGATTCCTTTTGTGAACACTAAAGAAGTGCAACGACAAGCTCACGATTTTGATGTTGACGGAGATTATCCCCTTGAGTTTTACAAAAAAACGCTAGAGCATGCTGAAGCAAAACATGTCAGTTCAATAATAGATCTTATCGGAAGTAGACTTGGTACTGAAGCACAGTTTGAAGGTTTCAAGTTCACTATTCCCGTGTCAAATATCAACATTGGCAACGCTGAGAGTTCCTATAAACAGTTCAAAACGATGATTGAGAAATTAAACCTCCAATTGGCATTAGGTGAAAAAATTGATGCCGTAGATGTACGGTATGTTGCATTAAAAGTGCTAACCACGCATTTTATCCGTGATATTGCTGGTAATCTCCGCGCTTTCTCAACTCAAGCTTTCCGGTGCAAATCTTGCAACAAACGGTTTCGGCGTTTACCTCTCCGCGGCAAATGTCTATATTGCGGTGGCCCTTTGACGTTAACTGTTTACCGCGGTGGAATTGAAAAATACTTAGATGCTGCACAACAGTTGGTTGACAAGTACGGGTTGCCTAAATACTACACTCAGAGACTAACTTTAATGAGGGAAGAAATAAATGCTATGTTTTACAGCAAAAAACCCAAGCAGATAAGCCTTATTGCATTTGCTCAGCCTTAAACCTTTTCAGTATGAGCAGGCAAATTATCTTTGGTGATTCAACATCAAAGAAACTTATCATCCAAAAGCTTACCTAAGGAATATACGAAACGTAAAAAGCGGGCTCAAAGCGCGATCTATTATATTGAACATTTTAGACAAACAATCTTCTTCTGCTAGTGAAATAGCACAATTAACTGCTCTTTCATACGCTAGCGTTATACATCACTTACGACTTCTTGAGGTGGAAGGCTTTGTCAAAAGAAAGGGGACTAAACCCTGCTATTGGCTTTTGACTGGTTTAGGACAAAAACGTCTACTTAACTAGGAACGGGCACTTGCATGGCGATTGCTGACATTTGGGACACTTACCGCCATATTTCTTGATAGCTGCTTTTTCCAGGTCAATTTTCACAATATTCGCCAAAGATGCAAGCCACGCAAGCACATCTGCAAACTCTTTTTCAGCGGCTTCCATGTCTCTTGCGTCAAGCGCTGTCCGCAATTCTCCCACCTCTTCCATTAGCCATTCATAGGTTCCTTTAACACCACGAACTGAGTCTTTATGGATGTATAACTGTTTCATCATTTTCTGAAACTCTCGGATATGCATGGTTTTCACCAACTATGGCAATTCCTTTAAATAATTCGAGAGTTAAAGATTTAGGAACTACCCTTCATAACATTAATAATACACCAAAAATAATAAGAAATAGCCCGTAAATAACCTGTGAGGAAAAATGCTATGAGCAAGAAAAATAAGGATAAAGCACCGATGCCTGCTGCTAGTGCAGGGTTGTTGCGATTCTTTGAGGAAGAGACTGAAGGCATCAAAATCAGGCCTGAACTCCTCGTCGTATTTGCAGTGGCATTGATAGTAGTTTCTGTTTTAGCCCGCGTGTTCTTTGCTTAGCTTGTTACGCGTGTCTTTTCCTTAACGCCGTGGTGGGTGCAGAACCTCTATTCGCTGCACTGAATCAAGATTGAGGAAAATTTCACTGCGTTCTTCCCTGCTTGCAACTTGTGGAATAGGTTGTGCAATTGTCGCCCTTAAAACAATAGCCTCTGCTTCTGAAAGCCAAATTCCAGCTGGCCGCTGTGTCACCGCTACTAACGTTCCTTCAAAACCGTGAGTTGGTTCTAAAATAACTCTGATTTTTTTGCCCAGGTTCCTCTCAAGCATGTGGAATATTGTAATTGGCACTTCGGGCTCTGGCATAGTCCTCGCAAAACTACTATAATACGTGTTCTAAAGATAAAACAATTGCCCTTCTATGAACCATTGTAGTTACAATAAATAGCCTTTTGTAGCGCTTAATCTTGACTTAAATGTTAACTATTTCGTGTTAACATTGCGGTTTGCTTTATGGCGAAATTATGCCAAAAGCGTTTTAAGTATCTCAACCTTTTCCTTAACTTGGGTAGCCTTTAATAGGCAATGTTTTCTTTCATGAGTTCAATTTGGGCTGATCAATGTGACGACTGAAAACTCGATGAACGCATCAATAAACAAGGCAGCAAAACACTATACTTCACTGTTTTTTCTACCAACATTTAAAAAGTCTGTAGCCGTTGTAGCCGTATTCTGCATAGGTGTAGTGGGGCTTTCCACTTTTGCAATTTTTTCGACAATTAACGGGTTAATTAGCAGTTTACTTTTTGGAGCTTTTTTGTTTGCAGGAACCTTGCTTTCTGACTATGTTACCAGCAAAATAGTTCTACATGATCCCATATACGTTTTAAGGCGCACTGTGGCGCTTTCTCTTTTTAGTTGGCTTTTCTGGATGTTTTTCATAGTACTTGGTGTTGCTGCTGGAATTGTTTTTAATTCTTGTTGGTGGTGGATCAAGCTTTGTCTCCTAGGTTTCGCTGCAGTGCTTACGCTTCGTTTTGTAGTTTTCATCGCTACATCTTCAGTCCAATTATGGCGACGTTTGGCAACCGCGTTACTTCAGCCATTTCTATCAGTGAGTGCTTTCATTGTTTTTTGGGTTAGTTCGGTTGGCATTAGTCCTATTTGGCCTTTGCCATTCCTGCTTATAACGCCATTAGTAGCTTATGCTTCCGCTTTTTTGTTCACTTTTGCAATAAATCGTTTAGGTCAACGTGTTTTTGGGGTTCCTGCGCTGCCCATATTTAGGGCTTTTATGCTTAACTGGGTGGTTGCCCTCAATGCACCACTTGAGGAACTTCTTGAAAAACTAGGTGAAGACACAGATGTTGAGGTTTCTCTTCTAAAATTTGCCGCCGGTAAGCCTAAGGCTGCCATAATCGTACCACTTGTGCATCCTGGGCCTTTCAAAAATATTGGTAGTAGCGTTTTGCCGTCTCTGCTTAAAAGCGAGTTTGAAAAGAAATTTGAGTGTGACGCATGTGTTCCATTAGGTATATTGGGGCACGAACTTGATTTGGCATCACAGACACAAAATTATAAAATAATAGCAAGTGTACTTGAGTTAGCAGCATTTGGTGTGTCTGAAGATAAAGCTACGCCTATGGTTAAAACCACTGATGGTAACATTACCGCCTCTTGCCAAATCTTTGGAAAAACTGCTTTTCTATCGTTTACACTCGCGCCAAAAACCACTGAAGATCTGCCACAGGAATTAGGGCGTATCGTTCGCAATGAGGCGGAAAAATTGGGGTTGGAGTGTGCCGTTGTGGTTAATGCACATAACAGCATTGATGACACAGGTTATATGGCTGTATCGTTAGATGCTCTGCGTAAAGTGGCTTCTGATTGTCTTAAAAAAGCGATTTCAATGGTTTCTACTAATTTTGAGGTTGGCGCCGCTACAATTTTTCCTAAGGAGTTTACCCTTAAGGACGGTATGGGGCAAGGTGGAATAACTGCGGTTGTTGTAAAAGTAGCTGGGCAGAAAGCTGCTTATATTGTTATTGACGGAAACAATATGATTACTGGTTTACGCGAAAAAATTCTTTCTGCTTTGGCTTCCCATGGATTTAATGAAAGCGAAGTTTTCACAACTGACACGCATGCAGTTAGCGCCGTAGTGCTGGGACGCCGTGGATACCACCCAGTCGGCGAGGTCATGAACAACGACTTGCTAATTAGCTATATTACTAAGGCTGCAGAGACCGCGGAAACCCGCTTAGAAAACTGCCGTGTTGGCTGCAAACGCTTTGTTGTGCCTAACGTGAGGGTAATTGGGCAAGTGCGTTTGGAATCTTTATCTATGCTTGTGGATACTGCACTTAAGAAGGCCAAACAAATAGTTGTACCAATTTTCGCTTTTGAAGGGTTGCTGCTGGTTTTACTTTTGGCTTTGTTATGAATCCGCATGGCTCTGTTTCGGTTGGTACGAGTAAAAGTTAATATTGCTTCTTTCCTAGCTCCCTTTGGAGTTGAGAAATGTGGGCAACTATCCTAAAATTGTTGTTGCTCCGCCTGGTCCGAAAGCCCGAGAACTGCTAATGAAAGATGAACAGTTCATTTCACCATCTTACAAGCGATATTACCCTCTTGTTGTCGAGTCAGCCAGTGGCTGCATTGTACGTGATGTAGATGGCAACGAATACATAGATCTAAACGCCGGTATTGCTTGTGCTAATGTGGGCCATACGCATCCTCGTGTAGTTGCTGCTATCAAGACTCAATGTGACCGGTTTCTGCATTATTCAAATACAGACTTTCACTACAAGGAGGTGATTACGTTAGCCGAGAAACTGGCTGGAGTTGTTCCTGGCAACTTTGAGAAGAAAATATATTTTGGTAACAGCGGTGCAGAGGCCGTTGAAGCCGCTGTTAAGGTTGCTAGATGGCACACGCGAAAACCCTTGTTTGTGGGGTTTATTGGTGGTTTTCATGGGCGCACTTTGGGTGCTTTAGCTTTCACTTCTAGCAAACCTGTTCAGCGTCGTTATTTCTCGCCTTTTATGCCGGGCGTTGTTCATGTGCCTTACGCTTATTGTTACCGTTGTCCTTACAGGTTATCTTACCCTGAATGCCATTATTGGTGTCTAGATTTTATTGAGGATTATGTCTTGCAAAAGTTTGCTCCTCCTGAAGATGTGGCAGCGCTTATTTTTGAGCCTGTTCAAGGTGAAGGTGGTTATGTTGTTCCACCGCCAGAATATTTCCAACGGCTGAATAAACTTGCTGATAAGTATGGGCTGCTACTTATTGATGATGAGGTGCAGACAGGCATGGGAAGAACTGGGAAATGGTTCGCTATTGAACATTGGAATGTACAACCTGATATTATCTGTATTGCAAAGGCCTTAGCGGCGGGGTTGCCGCTGGGTGCTACAGTCGCCAAAGCTGAAGTTATGGACTGGTGTAGGGGTTCTCATGCGAGCACTTTTGGAGGAAATCCTTTAGCATGTGCTGCAGCGCTCGCTGTAATAGACATTGTAAAAGAGGAAAACTTGCTTGACAACGCTAACAAGCAAGGGGCTTATGCCTTGAAAAGGCTTAGAGAACTGCGTGACAACTGCGAGATTGTTGGTGATGTACGTGGTAAAGGACTGATGATTGGTGTAGAATTAGTTGAAGATAAGGACACTAAGAAACCGGCTGCTGAAAAGGCGCAGCGTGTAATTACTCAAGTGTGGAAGCGCGGCGTAGTTTTAGTCAAGTGTGGTGATTCGACGCTTAGGATAGCGCCTCCCCTTACTATTCAAAAGGAGACTTTAGATGTAGCTCTAGATATTGTTGAAGACGTAATTGTCAGTGTTGGTAAGGATGCCTGAAGATAAGACTTAGAAACTGTTTGGTTTTGCTATTATTTCCTTTATTCGCAGGTCGAAGAAGCGTGACGCGTTTGCAGGCTTAATACGGAGCGCGGTGTCTGCACCTGTTTCAGTGCCGCCAATGGCAACAACATCTTCGTCGGCTGGAATCAATCCTGCGTCCATTGCCATGAGCGTGATTTCTACGCATACTTTTGTTCCTTGTCCCATCAACCTAAGCGTGTTTGAGATTAGTTCCAAGGGCTCTATTGTTCCAAAAATATTGCGGATTGCCCTTTCAGCACTGCTTAATGCGTGGGTTCCAGTGAAAAGTTTTGCACCAGCTGCAAGTATTTCCCTTCGAAATTTCTCTTGCAGTTCCGATTTGCCTATTTGCTGAAAGCCGTGGTGGTGTGTTATTATCACTGTGTTTTTTCCCTTAAAGAGTTTGGCAGCTTTGACACCTGTTTCGCCTGATGCTGAGGCTACAACAATGTTGTGAATACCTTCTTTGTTAATGTATTCAGCGACAATTTTTAGAAGTGCATCAGTGTTTTGTGCACCAGGTTCTTTAAAGTAAATTACTTGTTTTGTTTGTGCATCCATAGTGATTTCCCAGCTTTGAGTACTAATATGTGCAGTTCGGCTTTTTAGCTGTTTTTCGGGGTTTTCTTTTTAGCTCTGTGCCGCACACCCGGCAAGTTACAGCAGTCGAGCTTGCACTGTACTCTTTGTGGCAAGCAGGGCAATATCTGATCCATTCTAGGAGGCGGCGTATTCCAATTGTTGCAAGCGAAGCAAATTCTATTTGTAATTTTTTGGCGACGTTTTGTATTGAGTAGTCATCTGAGATTATTTTTGGGTTGTAGCCTGCTGTTTTGAGTTCTAGAGCTAAAGCCAAAAGTTGCGTATCAGTTTCTGACAAGAAGAATGAGTCGCCGACTGTGGTTGCAGCAGTCTTCGCCTTTTTATAGAATTCCTCGGAAGGAGTTTTGATTCTCAGTTTGCCGTTTTCTAACGCGGTTTTGAATCTCAGCCAAATCATGGTTTTTGTCTTGATTTCCTCTTGTACTCTAGGCACAGTTATCTGGTTTTCATTTATGGAAAATGGGTCGAACCCAACGAGAAAAGCGGATGTATCTAACACTATTATGCGTTCAGATTTGGTGTTCGGCTGGATCTTTCATCACATTCCCTTGAATAACACGCGATTTTGGAGGCGGTCGTAAAAATCGTCTTTAAATCTAATAAACGATGAGACCTTCTCTGAGCGGGTAACAGTTAATGTTGGATTTTTTGTGGTTATGAGTTGGCGATGGTTTCCATCCACAATCACAAGCATGTTATCAGGTCTTATTGCTTGGATTGTGACTTTGGTATTTGCAGGGAAAACAATTGAACGAAGTACTGTTAAAGCGCAGATAGGCGTCAAAACGAACGCGTCTACATGTGGATCCAAAATAGGGCCGCCTGCTGACAATGAATAGCCCGTTGAACCTGTTTGTGAAGACAATATTAAACCGTCTGCTTGGCATTTCAGAATAAGCTTATTATCTCTAAATATTTGAGTATAAAGCACTTTCACAGGTTCTTCTGTAGAAACAACTATATCGTTTAGCGCATCTGGTAATACGCAACCAGCAGTAGAAGCTGCAAGTTTGCAACATTTTTCAATTTTGAATTCGCCTCTTAAACATTTTTCTACAGCAGCCTCTGCCTGTGATGGTTCAACTTCAGTAAGAAATCCACGCACTCCCATATTGATAGCTAATATCGGCGGTTCAGGTTTAGGCAACGCGATTGCTGCCCTCAGTATAGTGCCGTCTCCGCCAATAGTTATTATAAAATCTGTTTTCATCTGTGCAAGAGGAATAAATTCGTGTTCACTAATTTTTCCTTCAAGTGTATCTTCAATGTAGACCTGAAGGTTCTTGTTTTTAAGGTATTCTGCAAGTTCCTCCACAAGGTGTAGTGCTTGTTTCTTGTCGTAGCGAGCGACTATCCCTACGCTTTTGAACACCGTTTCCACCGTTAAATTAAATAGCGATAGCTTAATCTATATAATTGTTTGTGGCAGCAAAGCGTCAATTCTGGCATCTCGGCCTTCTTGTTCCTTTTCAATAAAAAGCTGCAAATCTTAAATTTTGAAGGAAACACCTTACAGTTAAACTTGTCAATGAGGTTTGAGTAATGCCCGAGTTTCTTAGTGAGTTTGGACATTACATTGAAGGCAAAAAAGAAGCCTTAAAAACGAAGATGTTTCAAGGAACGCCAAATCCTTTAGAAGACCGTTTCAGTTCCGAGTTTCTAGCATTATGGAACAAAATAGGCAGTCCAGATAAACTTTCTACCCAAATAAGTGAACTCAACGTTATGGCTGTAGATTCAAGCGTGTACTCTAATTTGCTTTCAACAGGCGGCGTCTTTTACGTGGTGAGGGCTTTAGGTATATGCCGTAGTTTTCAGCAGAAATGGCTTGAAAGTGACGTTTTCTTCTCCCGAGGGGGTTCTGTCGCCGAACGCCAATATCTTACGGTTAAGATGGAGCTAGCCGAGTTTCAAGTGGCTTTGGACGCCATAAAAAATGGGGTCGATTGCTCGACAATATTGATTGATGGGTCACTTTATGGACGTTTAGTGCATGTACCTTTGGAGTCCAAGGTTGAAGAAGACCGTTTGATTCTTCTTGATTACTTTAGGGTTTATCGGCAATTGCTTGATGCCTGTAAAAGCAATGGCGTGATGTTGGTTGGAGTAGCGAAGGAAAGCCGCTCGACTGCTTTTAGGGATTATTTGTTGCACATAATTTTCCAGAAAGCGCTCGAGGACGCAGGAATAGAAGACGGTGATGCCCGAATGATAAAGCATCTTTTTATGGAAGTTGCTGATAACGCAGGCGTGGGTTTTCAGAAGTTTGAACGGTTCAAGCAGAAGTACGGCAGCAAAATCGCCGTAATAGAGCTGATTTTTAAGGAGTTAGCTCGTTCTAGGCCTGATTATCAGGTTATTATGCGGTATGCAAAGGATTTAGGTTACACGCAGCCTCTGCTTTTGGGTGCTTCGCCCCGTTTAGAGAGGCGTTTGCGGCAGTTTCAGGCACATCCAGAAGATTACGTTAAAAAGAATTTTCCAAATGCTATTCACGAAAAGGGGATAGGCTTAATTAAAGAAGCTGCATGGGTCATTGCTGGTATTGCTGATTTTCCTGCGATTTTGTCGTTTTATGTGCTCTTTCATCCTAATGACTCTCCAATCAGGATCGATATTCCCTGTTATGGTAAGCGATTTATCGATGTTGGCTGGCATAAGCCGTTTTCCGTCGACTTGAGCAAGGTATTGAAAGTGCTAGCCACTGGTTATTGCGGCTTAGATTGTCATAATCTGTGGTTAAAGAATGTGGATGAGAGGGTCAGGCTTAAGAAGAAAACAGTTGATAACATTTATGTTCCCTACATTGAAAAATTGTTTGGAGAAAAAATAATTCGCGGGAGGAGTTATAGACGTGTCAAGTATCCTTAAAGAAGTGGGTGTGATAATTGGCGAGGCAAGTTCTAACGAGTTCTTCTTTTCGTCTAAACCAAGCGAGATGCCTTGCCGTTGGGAGTATTTGATGGCTTACTCGGATGAGGATCAAGATGGTGTGGTTAAACGCGTTGAAGTTGTAGCTCAGGTAGAGAGAGTTATTTCTGCCAGCCAAGCCTTGACCAAAGAATTGGACTTTGACATTATAAAGAAGCTGATTGAGTCTGGATTAGCTGATAGCAAGGTTTGGGGGAAAGCTCGAGTTTTAGGTTATCTCACCGATAAGGGCGAGTTACAGTTACCAAAGAAGGCTGTAACTCCCGGTAAACCTGTTTATGTTGCTCCCACCGAATTGCTTGAGAAGTTCTATAACTACTCTCAAGCTGAGGCTATCCAAATCGGTAACTTGATCACTCGAAGTGAGGTTCCAGTAGCCTTGTCAATTAAGGGGTTCAGACGGCACTTGGCAATATTAGCGCAGACTGGTTCAGGAAAAACATACTTGGCTGGTATTCTTGCAGACGAGTTGCTTGCTAAAGGCGGCACCGTAATTATGTTGGATCCTCATGCTGACTACGTGTTCTTGGGGCGGACTGCTGATGGTAAGCGACATGAACTATCGGATCGCATAACGGTTTTCAGGAATCCTGCGAGTACAGGTCGATACTCGGAGGGCGAAGTTGGTAGAATTTCGCCGTATGAAATCTGTTTTTCCGATTTAGATATCGATGAAATCTGCTTAATCGCTAACATCGGAAAATCAATGACAAGCATTCGAGAGGGCCTTGAGCAGGCGTTTGAGTTCGTGAAAGCCGAAAAAGAGGTGTTTCAGCCAGAGGATCTTCTTGAAGAGTTAGAGGCTGCTGATAAGTGGAAGGAACTTGGGGGCGACGTCAAGCGCAAGATACCGGGTGCAAAAGCGGCTAAGAAGTACATCAAGCAGCTTGTGAGGATGCACGTTTTCACTTCTGCGTCAACGAGCATAGACGCAATGCTTACGCCTCAGCATTTATCCATTGTGGATTTGTCAGGTTTGAGTGATGAAGTGGCAGATTACATTGCGTATAGTATTTTGACAGATATTTATGAGAGGGCTTCAAGCAATGAGTTAGAGTTTCCAGTTTTTATTTTTGTAGAGGAGGCCCATCGGTTTATTCCCTGTGAGGGACGGACGGATTCTAGCCGTATTATTAAGAAGATTGCGGCTGAGGGTAGGAAGTTCGGTGTCTTCTTGGTGGTTATCACTCAACGGCCTTCAAAGATTCATCCTGATGTATTGAGTCAATGTAATAGCCAAATTATCTTGCGGATTACTAATCCTGATGATCAAGTGGCGATTGCTAAGAGTTCAGAGCGGTTGGGACAGACATTGCTGAGTGATTTGCCTGGTTTGAATACGGGTGAAGCGGTTATTGTTGGCGAGATGACTCGTGCACCGGTGATGGTTAAGATTAAGAAGCGGCGTACCAAAGAGGGCGGAAGCGACATTGATATCGTGGCTAAGATGAAGGCTGCTATCGAAAAGGCGCGTCAAGAGACCGCTGAGAACGAGAGTAGCCGCTTGAGAAGTGAACTGCAGGGTTTTATGACTGATTCAGAGTAGGAGGCAACGTAGACGGTTAGGATTGCACATTTAAGTGATACTCATCTTGGCTACAAGCAGTATGGCTTGGAAGAAAGAGAGCGTGACATCTACAGCAGTCTTGAAGAAATCGGGGAAAAAATCTTGGAGGCACATGTCGATATCATTGTTCATACAGGGGATCTTTTTGATTCACCTCGACCGCCGCCTCAAGCGTACCGTGCCTTCAAAAAGTTTCTGAAAAAGATTGGGGGAAAGGCTAAGGTTTTCGCGGTTTTGGGCGATCATGATAGACCTAAGAGTCGGGGGTTGGCGCCCCACTGCTTGTTTGATGACCAAATCCAAATTTTGGGAGTAAATTGGGCTGCCCAGCAGCAGGTTCTTTCTGTGGGTGGACGGGATGTTTTGGTTGCAGGGTTGTCCAATGTGAGTCGAACTTATCGTACAATCCTGCAGGAAGAGTTGAAGAAACTTGCCGCTCTTGATTTAAGCGGCAAAGTGGCGATTTTGCTTTTGCATGAAGGTATAGACAGGTTTCTTCCCTACGAGGGTGCTTTTGAGCTTGGGTTAGATGAGGTTCCTAAGAATTTTGATTATGTTGCTATGGGGCATCTGCATTACCGCATAAAGGCTTCAGTGGGTAAGGGCAAGTTAGCGTATCCTGGTTCCAGCGAAATCATTAGCCGAAGCGAAGTTGATGAGTGGAGGAAAAATGGCAAAGGTTTTTTCATAGTTGATGTGGAACCGGGCAGGGTTGATGTGCAGTCTGTGAATCTTGAATGTATTAGGCCTCAGCTTGAGGTCAAGATGAAGTATTCGTGTTTAGACGAAGAGCTTGAGCGTTTCGTGAAGTCGCTTCGTGGTTTTGAGAAGAAGCCTCTTGTTCATGTTAAGATTGAAGGAAAAAATATCGATAGGCAAAGTGTCTATTCGGCTTTGAATGAGTGTTTGTCAGGTTTGGTTTTGCAGTTTAGGCAGGAGTTTCTTGATGAGGCTGTGGAGCGGCTTCCAGAAGTTAGATCTGGTGCTTTCCAAGTTAGTAAGGTGATTCAGGAGTACTTCACGGAGCCCGCGGTTTCAGGTTTAGCGTTGGAGCTTTGGCGGCACCTTCGGTCAGGTGATGTTGAGGAAGCTAAAGTTGTTGCAGAAGACTATTATCAACGGGAGACTCCAGCATGATTCTAAATCAGATTACTCTTGAAGACTTCATTTCCCATAAGAAGTCGCAGATTGATTTTGGCTACGGCATAAACATAATCGTTGGGCCTAATGGAGCAGGGAAAACCTCGATTTTGGATGGCATAAGCTTTGCCCTATTCAACGACTCTGAAAATCGGGGGAAAAAGGAGAACTTGATAAATTCTAAGGCTAAAAAATGTAGGGTTGTTCTTGGTTTTACTGAGGCCGGCGTCGCCTACACTGTGGAGCGGTCATTAGAGCGTAACAGGGCTCCAGTTTGTAGTTTCTATCAAATTGTGGATGGAAAGAACCTAATCAAATCGACTACGGCTCGAGCTTGTGACGAAGAGATCAGGCGGGTTCTGGGTCTTGACAAGAACATGTTTTTGCAGTCGATTTACGTGAGGCAGGGCGAGATTGAGGCACTAGTCAATGCAAAGCCGGCTGAAAGAAAAGAGTTGATCTCCAAACTGCTTGGCGTCGAAGACTTAGAGCGTGCTTGGAACGGAATGAAAGAGGTCATTCAAGTTTATCGTGACAAGAAAAGCTCTCTTGAAGGTGTTCTAAAACGCCAACCAGACGTGGAAAAAGAAAAAGCCGAGGCTGAATCCAATATTAAGCGCCTTGAAAAGTTGCTTGGATCAAAAGAAGTTGAGAAGAGCGGTCTTGTATCTAAGGTTGCAACTCTTCAAGAGGAACTTGCTTTGCTTGAAGGGAAGAAATCGGATTTTGAAAAGCTTGACAAACAAAAAGGTATCCTAGAGCAGAAAGTTGCGGGCTTTGAAGCTGAATTAAAAACTCGCAATGGAGAGTTGAATAAGGCCCTTCTTGCAGAGCAGACGGTTCAGAAGCTTGAGCCTCAAGTGGCAAAGCTTTCGTCATTAGAAGCTTACGTCTCTAACCTTTCTGAAAAGACTGCCGTAGAGGGACGTATTTCAGAGTTAGATAACCGATTATCTGAGATTAGGGAGTTGAAGAGCACCCTTGAACATAACAGGCAAGGTTATGCGCTCTACCGTGAGGCAGAGGCTAAGCTGCTCGAGAAGAATAGGCTTAGGAAAGAGTTTGAAGGCTCCGACACCGCTTTGGATGAAGCTAAACGTCTGCTTGAAAAATACATTCGGGAGAAAGAGAAGCGTGCTACCCTTCTTTCTAAAGCACTCGAAAAAGCCTCTAAGACCTTATGTGAACAAGTCACTGTCGAGAATATTGATCACGTATTGTTGAAAGTTAAGGCTTCAAGCGAGGAAAGAGTTAGAGCGCTTGAAGCTGAAAAGCAGAGGCTGAATGAAAAGGTAATCTCTCTAAAGCAACGAATCACTGATCTTAATTTTAACATTTCCAAGTTATCGTCAGACGCCGCATCCAAAACTTGTCCAACATGCGAGACTGAGCTTACAAAAGAACGCATCGCTCAGCTATTAGCCAGGTATTCTGAAGAGAAGAAAGCCGCCGAAGCGTGCATAATCGAATTTGGCGAGGCGCTTTCTAAACTGGAGGCAGATCTCAAAAGCGAGAATGACTATAACAAACAGCTTCACGTCCTCGATTCTGACCAGATTCGTAGTTTGGCTGCTGGGTTTGAAGAAGCCAAAGGTGATGTTGTTGCGCAGCAGGCTGAAGTTGAACGGCTCGCTCAATTGAGTGCTTCTCTGGCTGAAATTGATAGGGAAATCTCTGAGCTTGAAATAGACAAGGCTCGCTGGGAGAGTGCCTTTCAAGAGTACAGTTTTGCTGAGAAGCGACTTAGCAGGCTTCCAAGTGAAGAGGCGGTTGAAGCTGAGAAAGCGCCTTTGGTTAAGGCCTTGGAAGGACTTGAAACGCATTTAGCTCGTTTAGTGAAGGAGTTAGGCTACACGCCTGAAGATGCAAAGAAAGAACTTGAACAGTTGCAGCTGCTCCGCCGGGTGTATGATCAAAACCTTGCGATAGCAAAGAGGAAAGCCGAGTTTGAATCTTTGATTAGGGAGACTTCGGTTAAGCTGGAAGAAGCCAAAAAAGGAGTCTTAGCGCTTGAGGGGCAGATCAAGGGGCTTGGTTATGACGAAGCTGAGCATAGCCGTGTAAAAAATGAGTATCAAACCGCAGAAGCTAAGTTACGAGATCTGGAGAAAGAGCTTATTAGGTTGGAGCAAGAAAAATTTGGCTTCCAAACGCAAGTAACAAAACTTGACGCTGAACTTAAAGTCCTCGAAAAAACCGCAAAAGAAAAGCAACGAATAGAGGACTATATGTCCATCCTTAATAGAATAAGGGATGCCTACGGCAAAGACGGCATCCAAAAACTCATTCGCGCCAGAGCAAGGCCAGTTCTAGAAAAGGCGACTCGGGATTTGTTTGAGCGCTTTAACTTGGCTTATTCGGATGTGAAAATCGACGATGACTATAACATTAGTGTTCTGGGACCGGCTGGTGAACAGGGCATTGATCAGATCAGTGGCGGCGAACGTGTTGCCCTTGCCATTGCGTTGCGTTTGGCTATCGCACAGGTGCTCTCTGGCAAAGTTGAAACGGTAATTATGGATGAACCCACTACGCATCTTGATGAGGAACGCCGAAAAGAACTCGTCAACATCTTAAACTCCTTCTTCCGTGAAGGTGGCAGGATAATCCCTCAGATGGTCATAATTACCCATCACAGTGAGATACAGGAGGTTGCAGACGTCGTGTACACGGTGAAGAAGAATGACGGATACTCAAGCGTAACCGCACTTTTGTAGTAAAGACAAAATTCGCAAGTTGACCTTTGTTTTCAAGTGAATTGGCGTTTTGTTTCTCCAAAGAGTGGACGAGCAGCAACACTTTTTATGGAGGTACGTCACAAACAGTTTTATTAATTCTGACACTTAAGAAGAAAATGAATGAAGACTGTTCATAGAATAATTTTCGGCGATTCGCGCGAAATGAAGGAAATTCCAGATGGCTCTGTAGATTTGATGGTGACTTCACCACCGTATCCAATGATTGAAATGTGGGATCCTATCTTCTCCAAACAAAACCCGGACATATCGAACGCGTTATCTGATGGCGAAGGAGATAAAGCGTTTGAGCTAATGCACTGTGAACTGGATAAAGTTTGGAGGGAAGTTTACCGCGTTTTGAAAGAAGGCGGGTTTGCCTGCATCAACATAGGCGATGCGACGAGAACTATCGGCGGAGAATTCAAACTCTATGCAAATCATGCTAGGATACTGCAGTGCTGTCTGAAGCTGGGCTTTACTTCTTTGCCTGAAATTCTCTGGAGGAAGCAGACAAATGCTCCCAACAAGTTTATGGGTTCTGGGACGTTGCCTGCAGGTGCGTATGTCACTTTGGAGCACGAGTACATTTTGATTTTGAGGAAAGGTGGCAAACGCCAGTTCAGAAACAAAGCTGACAAGTTACGCAGGTTGCAGAGTGCGTTTTTTTGGGAGGAACGGAACTTGTGGTTTTCGGATGTTTGGGAAGATTTGAAGGGTACCCGACAGAACAATATCGATAAGCACATTCGTGAGAGGAGCGGAGCTTACCCGTTTGAGTTGGCTTATCGGTTAATTAACATGTTTTCACTTAAAGAAGACACAGTGCTCGATCCATTTTTGGGTACAGGCACAACTATAGTTGCTTCTATGGCGGCGGGCAGAAACAGCGTGGGAATAGAGATTGATCCTAACTTCAAGGAGCACGTCTTTTCAAGATGCAAGGATGTTGTGGTTTTTGCTAACCAGTTGATAGAGAGTAGGCTTATGAGGCATGTGGGTTTTGTGCAGGAGCGCATTAAGGCCAAGGGCGTGTTGGGGTATGTTAACAAGTTTTATGGTTTTCCTGTTGTGACAAGCCAAGAAACCGCGATAGTTTTCGATGAGTTAGAAAAGCTTAGTGCTACGGGCGAATGTACATTCGAAGTTGAATATAAGTTTCCTAAGGCGGCTAAAATTGTGGCAGTAAGCGATTTCAACGTAGCTTAATTGCATAGAACGCTGGTTTGGCACCTTAAAAACCAGAACAAAACGCTTCTAAGACAACTTGACAATCCAAAGCATAGAGATATTTTCCCTATCACGGCACAAAGCGCTGCTCAAAACGTAACTTGCCCCAATAAACACGAAGGACTGTCTCCAGACGCTTTAACGTGTTAGAAAAATGATAGATTGATTTCATATTGAGATAAAAAACTTAAGGATTTACATTCAAAACTAAATTTTACAGAATTTAGTGATAAAGCTTCAATATGAAAAAAAAAATTTATATGTTGT
Source organism: Bathyarchaeia archaeon (assembly GCA_038826755.1). Taxonomy (GTDB): domain Archaea; phylum Thermoproteota; class Bathyarchaeia; order Bathyarchaeales; family Bathycorpusculaceae; genus JAWBOE01. Next base: position 50,566 of record JAWBOE010000004.1, read on the forward strand.
TAATTATATATAGTTTTGTATATCCAGAGGGGAGCGTCCTTGCAAACAAAATACTACAGTAGAACTAAGATGGTCAATATGAAAACAGCGGCTACTCTTGTTTTGGCAACTTTGGCAATAGGTTTCATGTGTTTTTCGTTGTGTTTTGCCCAAACAACAGTAACTGAGGAAATTGGAAACGCATCCACCACAGGCATGGAATCTATCGGTAACGGCGTGAGGGGGCAGTATGCGAGGGCTTCTAGTATTGTAGTAGGTTATACAGGCACAATAACCAAAGTTGGCGTGAACGTTGCCACGCCCGCAGGAAACATAATGACTGCCATCTACGCGGATTCATCTGGAAGTCCAGGTGCACTCTTGGCTTACAGCAACCCAACCGCCGCCGTTTCAGGATGGAACGACCTCACGCTTAACATGCCAGTAGCAGTCACCGGTGGAACCACCTATTGGCTCGCCTTCAATAACGACGACGACAACGTCGACACTTACCGCGATCCAAACGGAAGTCATGTTTATGTTTCGCAGACTTTCGGTTCATTTCCAGATCCATTTGGCACCCCTGCCGGCACAAGACCTTTCACACAACACATGCGCATCACTTATGCCACTACGCCGCCACCAGTGCCAATTCCAGAGGGCCTTACCATTGGAGTTATGATTCTACTATCGTCAATTGCAGTGCTCATCAGCTTACAGTGTTCCCGAAAACGATTCAAACTATAGAAAAACTACAGTATCATCTTCATTTTCCCTCTTTTTTCAACATCTCTATACGGCAGTAATAGTATTATCTAAAGGAGGCCTGTGCTAGAAATTATCTAATAATGTCTTGGATATTTTAATCTCAAAATTGTTGAGGTATAAAAGCGTCCCTCATCAAGATCTACGTCAACTTGAAGATAGCGCTCGGCGAAAGCTCCAACGGCAACGTAGTCAAAGTCGCATCGACCGTTGAAGAAACTTGCGAACTCTTAGAAGTTGGCTTCGAATACGTGACAGAAATGGCTGGCTAGATACTTTTCAATAAACGCAAATAAAAACAGCCCCAAACTAGATATATATGCTGGCAGTAAAACCTTAACCTATATATGGGTGTTGTTCAGATTCATTTTAAGTGACAGTAACTTCGGTGAGAACATGACTAAACCTGTAAGTGTAGGCGAATTACGTGTTGGAGGTTACATGGTTATTGACGGCGAACCATGCCGCATAGTGGATGTAACCAAATCCAAACCTGGAAAACACGGTTCAGCAAAAGCTAGAATAGTCGCTATAGGCGTTTTTGATGGACAAAAAAGGCAGTTTGTCAAACCCGTGGATAGCAACGCTGAAGTCCCAGTGATTGACAAGCGCGTAGGGCAAGTGTTCGCAGTTAACCCGAACGGCGTCCAAATCATGGATTTAGAAACATACGAGTATCTAGACGCTCCTTTTCCAGAAGAAGAGGATTTAAAGGCAAAAATGGTTGCCGGCGCCGAAATCGAATACTGGAAAATAATGGGCAGAATCAAAATCGCCCGCGCTAAATAACCATGGCGCTATCTATACAGCAAGCTAATATACTTTAAGATGTTAACATTTTTTCGGTGACAAAAACGTGAGCGTAAGCACTAAGCCTCTCCGTGAGCTGTCACTTGACGATATTTTAAGCCGTGCTTTCACCTTGTATTTCTCAAATTTTTCCCAGTTTATCCTACCTTACCTTATATTTGGCGCCATAAGCGGCGTAGTCACAGTCACTCTGGAAGCCTCGGTCTCAATACCTGCCACACCACCATCAACAGCAACTCCGCAGGAGATTATGGAATGGTTTACACGTTTTCTGCCCGCAGTACTCACAATTACTGTTCCTTCAGTAATCGTAAGCTGGCTAATCGGCACTGTGGTTCAAGGAATCGCCATGAAATTTACTGCAGATACCCTTGAAAACAAGCAGGCAACATTGTTAAAAAGCTGCAAATTCACGTTTTCTAAAATACTAGCACTTTTGGCTGCAAGCATTATTACTGTTATAATAATTGCTCTTGGGATAGTTGCACTGGTGATCCCTGGCATACTTTTAGCAATAATGTTTTCTCTCGTAGTTCCCACAATAATAATCGAGGGCAAAGGCGTGTTTGAAAGCCTATCACGCAGTCGAATGCTCGTTAGCAATCGATGGTTGAAAACCTTTGGTGTACTCGTTATGTTCCAAATAATAATTGGTATCGCAATTATGATAATAACTTTGATAACTCGCCCATTAGGTTTGGTTGGAGTAGTTGCTGCCAGCATACTAGGCGCCATTGTACAACCTATACTGCCTATCGGGTTAACCTTACATTACTATTCAATGCTGGCAAGAGAAGTAACCACAGCTGTTTCACCATCAGCACAAATAAGTTAAGGCTCTGCATTGCTGAAAATAATTAACCTTTTCACACTTATCTTTCTACTGTCAACTATATTGTTGGACTCCACCAGTTCCAATCAAGCCTTTTGAAAACAACATAAAGAACCAAGAGAACGATACCCCAACTTAAAGCTATACCTGCCACCACTAAAACCACGTCTTGCAAGTAATTATAACTTGCCCATGCACTTATACTCCAAAAACCAGCAAGCAATAAGACAAATACGGCAATCTGTATTGCACGCTCCGCAGTCACTTTTCCACCACACCAACTTCTTCCTGTTAAACAACGTTTATGATAAAAAGATTTTCATCAAAGCTTATCTCCCACGCATGCGCCAGTCTAATATGGGAGCCAATGATGCATGAAGAGCCGTCTGAGCTATGACGAAAACTAAATGGGGCTGAGGCTCACCCTTATACCCTTTTAAAAATTGCATCCTAACAAGAACAAAGAGCACGTTGGCTTTATTGCAATACGTATTTAAAAGGCGCTTATGCTGTTTAAGAACAGGCGACGCAGATGGCTTTAGATCGTTTAGGTTCATCGCTTACTAATGCCGTAAAGAAACTTTTCCGAGCCTCAGTAATAGATGAGGCCGCAGTCAAGGAACTGGTGCACGACATCCAACGGGCACTACTACAAGCCGACGTAAACGTCCAACTAGTCCTTGATATATCTAAACGAATAGAAGAGCGTGCCCTAAAAGAAAAGGTGCCTCCAGGCATATCCAGACGTGAACACGTCATAAAAGTAGTCTACGAGGAACTTACACGGTTCATAGGCGAAAAAGCAGTTCCTATCCATATAGAACCAGGAAAAAGACAAATATTAATGCTTGTAGGCATCCAAGGATCAGGCAAAACCACAGCAGCAGCTAAACTTGCCCGTTACTTCCAAAAGAAAGGCCTAAAACCCGCATTAATTTGCGCTGACACTTACCGGCCAGGAGCCTACGCGCAGCTTCAGCAATTAGCGAGCCGCATGAACATACCAATTCACGGCGATCCTAAAGCTAAAGATCCCGTTAAAGTAGTCTCTGAAGGACTCAAACGCTTCAACGATAAAGACTTAATTATTGTTGACACTGCAGGACGACATAAACAAGAACAGGACCTGATCAAAGAAATGAAGCTGCTTGAAAACAAAATTAAACCAAGCGAAGTCATGCTTGTTATTGATGGCACCATTGGTCAGCAAGCTCTTACTCAGGCTAAGGCTTTCCATGAAGCTACCCCCATAGGTTCGATTTTGGTTACTAAGCTTGATGGTTCCGCTAGGGGAGGAGGCGCGCTTTCAGCTGTCGCAGCAACAGGCGCTCCAATAAAATTCATAGGAACAGGTGAAAAAACTGAGGATATAGAGCCTTTCGTTCCATCACGTTTTGTTGGGCGCCTATTAGGCATGGGCGACTTGGAAACACTTCTTGAAAAGGTTCGTGAAGCCGAAGTAAGGGTTCCTGAAAAGAAAGTTAAAGCTATGCTCAGCGGCAAATTCACGTTAACAGACATGTATGAGCAATTTGAAGCTTTCAAAAGTATGGGTCCTTTTAAGAAAGTTCTTAAAATGTTGCCGGGCATGTCCTACGATTTGCCTGAAGATAAGTTGAACTTGGCTGAAGCAAACTTGGAGAAGTGGCGTGTGATTATTCAATCCATGTGTGTCGAGGAAAAGGAAAACCCGAAGATCTTTACCGCCTCGCGAATTAGGCGTGTTGCGCGTGGTTCAGGGACATCGGAGAAAGATGTTAAAGAGCTTTTGCGACAGTATGTGATTATGCGCAAAATGCTGAAGATGTTTAAACGTAAAAAACGGTTGCCTTTCTTGGGTAAAGGGCTTCCGGCAAGATTCAAGTAGGCAGGACAATATGAGTATTGCAGAAAAAGCATTTCAGATGCTTCAAGCGCATGCTTTATGTGACAATTGTCTTGGGCGGCAATTTGCATTGTTGGGTTACAACGTGGAAAACAGTGATCGAGGCAAGGCACTAAAGCTTGGTTTAACTTTGGAATTTAGTGCTCAAGTTCAGCTAAATGAAGCCAGAGCAGTGAAAGGGCTTAGGGTTCTTGCAGTGAATGGTTTTTCTAGGGAAGCTTCTGAAACTCTGAGACGTTTAAAGAAACGTTTGCCTAAACAGGTGAAAAAATGCTTTTTATGTGAGGATAAGCTAGGGCTTATTGACCTTTTATTGAGTAAAGTTTTGGCTTTAACTGCAAGTTACGAGTACAATACTTTTCTCGTAGGCGTAGAGTTACCTGCTTATGTTGAGGAGAGAGAAGACGAGTTTAAAGCTATGCTCAGTGTAATTTACGGCGAAAGTATGCGGCATGAGTTTTGCCGTTTATTGGGGAAGGCTTTTGAGGCAAAGACTGGTAAGGTTGTAGATCATTACATGCCTGACTTGGTCGTGATTGTTAACCCTTTCACCGAAAGTGTTAGACTTCAGGTGAATCCGCTTTTTATCGGTGGTCGATACCGCAAATTGGTGAGGGATATTCCGCAGTCCAAGTGGTTCTGCTCTTCTTGTCGCGGTCGCGGCTGTGGTAAATGTAATGGTACAGGTTTGCTTTATCCCGAGTCTGTGGAAGCTTTGATTTCAAAGCCAATTTTAGACGCTGCCGAAGGTGAAAAAACGGCTTTTCATGCTTCTGGACGTGAGGATATAGATGCTTTGATGTTGGGTACAGGTAGACCCTTTGTGGTTGAAGTGTCTAGGCCGCGGAAGCGGTTTTTGGATTTGCAGAAATTACAAGAAGCTATTAATGCCGCTGCAGCAGGTAAGGTTGAGGTTTCAGCTTTGCGGTTTACCCGTAGGGATGTCGTACGCCGTTTAAAGAAAGCTGAAGCGGCACAGAAGGAGTATCGTGTGCTGGTGGAGTTTGAAAATGAAGTGGATGAGGCAAAGTTGATTGCGGCGGCAGAGCAGCTGAGTGGTATGGTGATTAAGCAGCAGACACCTCTGCGCGTTTTACATAGGCGTGCAGATTTAACACGGGAAAAGTACATATATTGGATTAAAGTTAAAAAATTGTCGCCTAAGACGGCTGAAATGCAGATTCGCTGTCAAGGTGGGCTTTACGTTAAGGAGTTAGTGTCTGGTGATGAAGGGCGAACAGTACCGAGTGTTTCCAGCTTGGTTGGTTGTAGAGCGAAGCCTCTTAGGCTTGATGTTTTGAAGGTTATTGTTGACGATGTTGGCGAGGTGAAAAAGTGAGGAAGTCAAAGGGTTACAGGCGTGGCACACGGAAGTTGGCCGCAAAAGAGCCGCGGGAGAAGGGCAGGCCAAAGCTTAGCAAGTTACTATATCCCTATGAAGTTGGTTCACAGGTAATTGTGAAAATTGATTCTAGCGTACAAAAAAGTTTGCCTCATAGACGTTTTCACGGTAAAGTTGGTACAGTGACTGCTAAACGTGGTCGTGGCTACGTTGTGAGTGTGCCACAAGGTGATGCGGTTAAAGAGATAATCGTTCGACCTGAACATTTAGAGCCTTATAAGGTCGGTGCATAAATAGATGGGTGAACGTGAATTAGGCGAGAAGAAGCTTACGCTCCCGCAGGTTAAGAAGGAACTCTTAACCATCGGTGAGGAGAATCTAGATCAGTATCAAAGGCGAACGTTTGATTACGTAGCCAAATTTGCCAAAATCGATGAGGCAGCTGTGGAAGGGCTTCTCGAGCGTTTAGTGAAAGAATATGGATTAGATGAGAATGAGGCTGTGCAGGTAGTTAACTGCGCACCTGAAAGTGTTGATGAACTGCGCGTTTTCTTAGCTGGCGGAAAAAAGATTATTGAAACATCAAAATTAGAAGCCATTGTTACTCTATTAAATACGCATCGCATTGCGAAAGCCTAGGTTTAGGCAACTGTTATTATCCCAAGTATTTTTAAGTAAATTATGGGATATGATAAGGGAGAATAGTGTTTGCGATGGAGAAGCGATACGAAGAATACGCCTACGTGCTAGATTTCTTGCCACATGGACGACCTGGGATGCGTGCTACTGGACGTGCAGGTTACAGAGCGGGAGCTTTAATCCAATGTATCGGCGAGGAGTTTTTCACGTTGCTCGAGGCGCTGGTCAAGGAAGGGTTAGTACTTAAGCCAGGTGACCGTGTTTACGTGGGTAAGGAATCACGTGAAGAGGTTACATACATTATTGGACGTGTAGGCTATGACGAGTTGACTGGCGCTGCGAAAGTTGAATTACCAAGTGTCATTGATCGTATTGTTTTGAACCGTGAGGAATGGTTTGTGAATTTCTTTAACACCGCGCGTGCGATTACGCCGCGTATGCATGCTTTGGAGCTGGTGCCTGGCATCGGGAAGAAGTATATGTGGCAAGTTATTAATGAGCGCGAGCGCAGACCCTTTGAGAGTTATGAAGATTTACAGAAGCGGACTGAATTACCTAATCCTGTGAAGCTCATTACAAAACGTGTGCTTGAGGAGTTGGAGGGCGAAACGAAGTATCGTTTGTTTACCCGTGAGCATTGATGAATGTTGATGAAGCGAAGCTACTACTTCGGCGTTTTCGAATTGTTCCGAACAAAGTTTTAGGGCAGCACTTTCTGACCGATTCTGCGCTTTTTAGTCGCATCACTGAATATGCTGCTTTGAGTAAGACGGATGTGGTGTTAGATGCGGGCGCAGGTTTCGGTTTCTTAACACGCTTCCTTGCAGATAGGTGCCACAGTGTGGTAGCGGTTGAAAAAGATGCGCAGGTAGCCGCTGTACTGCGTGAACAGGTTCGCGGCGTTGGCAATGTGACCGTTGTTGAAGGAGATGTACTGAAAGTCGCTCTACCCGAGTTTACTAAAGTGGTTTCAGCTCCGCCTTATTATTTGTCTTCACGTTTAGTAATGTGGTTACTCGAGCGTAAAATTGCGTGCGCTGTTTTGGTTTTGCAGAAAGAATTTGCCAACAAACTCGTTGCTATTGTAGGTAGTGAAAACTACGGTTGGCTAACGGTTGTGGCTCATCATGGTGCTGCTGTCGAGTTGTTTGATGCTGTGCCTAAGGAGCTGTTCTATCCGCCGCCTACAGTTGATTCTGTGATCGTGCGTTTAGTGCCTTGGCAAAATCCGCCTTTCAAAGTGGCTGATACGGCGCTCTTCAGACGGATGGTACGTTGGCTGTTTAACCAGCGTAACAAGAAGCTTGATAATGCGCTTGTACCTTTCCTTAAGAGCACTTTTAAGCTGTCAAAAGATGAGGCTAAACGATATGCTTCTGCTATACCCTTTGGCGAGCGACGTGTACGTGAGTTAGCGCCTAAAGATTTTGGAGCTTTAGCCAATGCACTCGCAGAGTAAGCGCGTGTTTTTCAAAGATTTAGTTTTTTTAGTTGATGAAAACGTATACGAACCTGCTGAAGACTCTTTTCTATTCGCAGAACACTTGGATGTGCAAGAGCACGATCGTGTGCTGGATATGGGTACAGGGTGCGGCATACTTGGGATAATTGCAGCAAAAAAAGCCTACGAAGTTGTTGCTATTGATATTAATCTTAGTGCTATTCGTTGCACAATTCAAAATGCAAAGCTCAATAATGTGCATAATAAAATGATTTTTATACAAGGTGACTTGTTCACGGCATTGAGAGATAATGAAAAATTCGATTTAATATTCTTCAATGCACCATATTTGCCCACGGAGGAAACCGAAGGAAAATCATGGATCGAGCGGGCGTGGAGCGGGGGATTAACAGGTAGACAAGTTATAGATCACTTTATTTCTAAGGCTCCAATGCATCTAAAACCGAGCGGTCAAATTTTTCTGTTGCAATCTACTCTGGCTGACGTTGCTGAGACAGTGTTCAAATTTAAAAATTATGGTTTAGATTCATGTATTGTTGCCGAGTACCCTGCTTCTTTTTTTGAAACTATAACTCTAATCAAGGCAAAGATGTTATGATGCGATTACCACGAATAAACTGTTGGTTAATGTTGCTCTAAATTTACATTAAGATCACTTTATTTCACAGATAATGAGGCATTTACGTTAGCCATAACAACTAGTTATTACCAATTTTTCACATACACCGTAAAAACTCACGTATGATAATACCAAATGGAAGAAAATAACAACTTTACCCGATTTTTTAAACAATAGATCCTTCTGCAAATTTAATATAAACTTGCCCGTAAAATATACCGTCCACCCTATTTGTTGTTTTTTATATGCATAGGTTTAATAATGTGCGCTGCACCTAACTAGCCACTGACAAAAAAGGCGATTTTTTGTCTTTAATCTTTAAATATATAAGGAGTTGAAATAGAGAAAAATGTACCAGAAAGAAATGCACAAGGCAACGTGTGCTGACTGCGGAAAGGGCTGCGAAGTTCCCTTCAAACCGGACGGCACTAGACCCGTGTATTGCCGAGAGTGCTACTCAAAAAGAAGACCCACACGAAGATACTAAGCACCAACAATAAAGTAGCAAAAATAAAAAAGCTTACAATTTTCTATCCTTTTTGATTTAAACTAAAATTATTCCTCACCTGGTTCCTCCTTTCTACAATATCTCGCAATGAACTATCCCCACTTAAGACTAAACTATCAAAAAGAGGGGAACAACAACACCACACAAACAAAAGCACAATAGTCTTAGCCAATCCACGTAGTTAATCTTAAATACCTCCCTCGCAATAACGCCATTCTAATTGTCTGGTGTTCAATGAGTGTTGGTCGTCTCAAACATCGACCTAAAGCCGCAGCTTCACACAATGAAGCCTTCACAATTTCTGGAATCCTCAATCAAAGACTTTACACTTAACATAAACAATGACTACCGTTACATGAAAACAGGCTACTACGTGTCACTTCATGCAGAAATCCTTGGCAACCCAGTAATTCCTACAAGCGAAAACATACTTGATGCACACAGAGATCCTATCCTACTACTCAGAGCAACAAAAGCAGGAATTCCAACACTACCATACGTCGTAACAGGATCAGTAAAAAAGATAATGAACGAACTCTCATTCCCCATAGTGCTCTTTGCCGTCAACCCCTTCATATACGACGGTTACAAAATTGCAAAAAACAAAAGCGCACTCTATCAAGCTACAAAAAGCTTGGGAATGAACTATAAATTTGCAGTGTGCGCCCAACCCCTCAAAGGATCAATGCTTACATTCACCTCGTTCTTCGGCAAATGCGACCAAAAAGGCGAAGCCAAAATCATCGCAGAAAAAGTTTATGCACACTTCAAAATCCCAATATGCAAACTTCACGTCCAAACAGTAGACGAGAAAGCATACCTCTGCGGTTGCCAACCCATAAAAAAAGACGAACTAACCCAAAAGGATATAGAAATAATCACCGAGGAAGCTTCGGCACTCTCGAAGCAAGGTGAACAATTAATTGCCTAAAATAGCGTGTTTTGTAGAGAGATACAACTTTTCAGATCCAAGAGAAGAAGCTGCGCTTCAAAACTTCAAGCACACAGCAGAAATCAACGGTCACCAATTCAACTTCCTATTTAGAGAAGACATAACTGAAATCCCAAAATACAATGCGCTCTTCATTAGAGCAACCACAGATCCACTATACACAGCGTACATAGCCTCTAGGACAGCATGGGAGCTAGGACTAAAAGTCATCGACGACCCAGAATCCATACAAATATGCGCCAACAAGATCCACCAATATGCATTACTGGAAAAATATAACGTACCACACATCCCAACAATATTCCTAAACAAAGACGAACTTCACCACAAAAAAATCGCCGAAATATTCGATACGCTAGGCAAACCAGTGGTCATAAAAGCGCCATACACCAGCTTCTCCCGATTCGTAGAAAAAGCCGCGTGTGAAACCAGTTTCCGAGAAGTCGCCAAAAAATACTTCAAGCGCTCAGACATACTCGCCATACAAAAATTCACACCAACAACCTTTGACTGGCGCATCGGTGTCCTAAACAATGAAGTCCTTTACACATGCAAATATTTCATACCAAAAGGCAAATGGAAACACGGCGCAAAACTCAGAGGCAAACCAACCGTCATCTGGGGCAAAACGGTCACAATCAAAAAACAAAATACGCCAGCACGCATCAAAGAAGTAGCCCTACAAGCCTGCAAAGTAGTTGGAAAAGGTCTCTATGGCGTAGACATCAAAGAAGTCAATGGCGAACCACTAGTGGTAGAAGTAAACGACAACCCCAGCATCTACGCAGGATACGAAGACTTAAGAGACAAAGACATCTACACAAAAATCATTAATTATCTAACAGAATAAAACCAACAAATTCATCTAAAATTATAAAATTCCAATAACAAAGACAATAAGCAAGCAAAAAGGAGGACAAACCAACGCTAAAATACCCTATAAAAGACTATGAACTCACCAAAATCGCCACAGTAAATGAACTAGTCACACAAATGGAAAACGCATGGGGCTTTACCGCAGGAAAACTAGCCATAGGCGTAAAAATCCTGGAACGCATGATAAAAACTCCAAACTGCACAAAATTCCTATCATTCACAGGAAACCTCGTAGCCACAGGCACACGCGGAATACTCAAAGAATTAACAAAACGCAAACTCATAGACGTAATTATCACAACATGCGGCACAATAGACCACGACATAGCACGCTGCTGGCGCAACTACTACAGAGGCTCATTCACAATGAACGACACAGAACTACACGAAAAAGGCATAAACCGCCTAGGAAACGTACTCGTACCCAACGACAGCTACGGCACTATAATCGAACAAAAAACACAAACACTCCTACAAGAATTATGGAAAGAAGGTAAACACGAACTCTCAACAAGCCAACTCACACAAGAAATAGGCAAACGTGTCTGCAACGAAACATCTATCCTCTATTGGGCAGCAAAAAACAACATACCTGTCTACGTACCTGGCATCACAGATGGCGCAGTCGGCTATCAAATATGGCTCTTCAGCCAAGACCATAACTTCAAACTCAACCTGCTGAAAGATTCAGGCGAATTAAACGACATAATATTCACAGCCAAAAAAACAGGCGCACTAATTATTGGCGGAGGAATCTCAAAACACCACACAATATGGTGGAATCAGTTCAAGGACGGTCTAGACTACGCAGTATACATAAGCACAGCAGACGAATGGGATGGTAGTCTTTCTGGCGCAAGACCAAGAGAAGCTGTCTCATGGGGAAAAATAAGTACCCAAGCTAAACGCGTAATGATTGAAGGCGATGCTTCACTACTGCTGCCATTAATAATAAGCGCCCTAATAGCTAGATTAGACAAGCTTCAACATAGCCCTTGAAAGAGCCAACTCATATCTGGGCCTTTCCTTTTTATTCTTACTCTTTCGTTAAGTGCATGCGTTATTAACGGTAAGGCTATTGTAGCGTCGCAGTAACATACAGCTCTTTTTCCTGCTTCACTGTTAATTTTACCCCAACTCACAGCCTCTTCAAGTGTGCAGCCTGACAATCCTCCCCATTGAGGTGAATCGGTGGTTATCTGTATGGCGTATTTGTGAGGATAGTAGTATTCTTGTAATCCCTTACGAAGGTGCCCCTGTCTTCCTTCTACGCCTTGATCGTTGGTTTTAGGCGACACTGATATCGCGATGAGTTGTGTCAGATCTTTTGGTACTCCGCCACCAATGTAGATTACACCGATGTCTCTTGTTTTAGTGCCAATAGTGACAAATTGATCAAATTCTTTTACGCTGTCTATAATTATGGGATGTCCTTGGTTTTTTGCCATAAGAAATGCTTCACCGTAAGCGCTGTCTGCTATTGCCGGACTGAAAATTGGAACGCCGTATTTGTAAGCTGTTGCGGTTATGGCCGGTATTTTTTTGTTGCTTAAGTATTTGCCAAGGAGATGTAGAAATTCTGCGGATGAGTATGGCTGATCTGCTTTCAGAGTTAAGATGAAATCTGTTATGAGCTCTTCCATTTTGCGGTAATCGGTTTCTTTGCCGAAGACGTCGTAGTATCGATTGATGTCTGCTTTGAGGAGTTCTTCGTCGTTTACAAGATGGCTACCTTGCCAGTAACCGAATCCCATTGCATCGACTATGTCTTCAGATACATTGGCGCCTGTGCTGACGAGTACATCGATGAAACGGTTTTCAATAAGCCAGTTGATTATTGTCCACTGTCCTGCAGTGCTCATGGAGCCTGCTAAGCCCATTATGATTGTTAAGTCTTTTTCTTTGATCATGTTTTCCCAGATTTCAACTGTTTCACCTAGTTTTCTTCCTTGGTAGGCTGTTCGGCTCATTTCTTTGAGGAGTTGTGAAATGGTTTTTTCCTTTACATGTATAGGTTCAAGTTTTTTTGTGAAGTATGATTCAGTCATGCTTGTTACCTCTGGTTGTAGATTTACTGGGTCGTATTTGAAATTTGTTGTTTGTAAGTTTTTTTGTTATGTGCTTTTTGCTTAAACTTTAATTAGTTATAAGTATGAAACCGAACGCCAAGCAGAGGAAGTAAAAAAGCTGAAAAGTAGTGAAAAAATTGTTGCCTATTCCCTGCTTGAAAGCACAACTATATAATCTGCTGTGTCAGCACACATGTCTGCAGCATGTTCGATGAACTCGATTAAATCGTCAAATATCACCATGGCGCCGCAGTTGATCTCTTTGCCGTATTTGACAAATAGCGATTTTGCCTTCAAGTACTCAGCATCCAAGTCGTGTTCAATTTTCTCAACCTTTTTAGCCTCCTCGATAGCCTCATTTGGATATGTTGAAATTTTCTCAATGCTGCCTCGCAAGGTCTGGGCGGTATCCACAAGTTTTGAAGTCATAAAAACGGTTTTCTTAGTTAGTTCATCAGGGATAACGGTCTCTCCAAGCATTTCTAGGCAACGTGCGGCGTCTTTAGTGTGGTCTGCCAATGTATCCAGTCTCTTAACAAGGTGCAGCAAGTCTTCGCGGTAATCAGCCACTAAAGCTGCGCCTTTAGATAACTCCTTGAAAACCTCGGTGCGTAATCTGTCAACTTCTTCTTCGGCTTTATACAAGTTTTCAATGTGGTTTTTGGCTTCTGCGAATTTGTTTTCTGAAAAACTTTTGATGGCTTTGTAAAGCCAGGTGACTGTGTCAAAAGCTTTTGTTATTTGTTCATGAGCTAACTCTAGCCCCTTTGTTCTGCGTCGTTTTTCAAACCAATTGTAGCTTCTCTTTTCCACTGTTTACATCTCCATACAATTATTTGAGTCCGTCCAAATATAACCATTACCACGCACAGCGCAAACATTGTGTTTCAGATTCTACTTCATCTATTTTTATAGTTCCCAAATAAAATATAGATTACACTTTAGCCTATAGTGGAGCAATAAATGTGAACTTTATTTAAGTGGGCAGTTTGAATAATTTAGCAATTTTTTGCGACGGTGAAGCTCCTAATTTTTTATGTGCGATAACTCAATAAGACATCATTTTGCTATTTCTCTGAGACCCAATACTCAACTAATGAACCTTTGCTGTTAGCAATTTTCTCTTTTTTAAATATAGGCGCCTCATGCTTGTATCTTTCTACAGCTTCTTGCAAAACTGGGAAAACATCTTTCCTATGCAAACCTGCAACTGCCACATACACAAGATCCTCGCCAACATCAAATTTCCCAAGTAAATGATGGATCTGCACATTCACTATGCCTGGTTTCTGCTCTAGGTCATTGCAAATTTTCTGTAACACTTCATTAGCTTTTTCTTCATATGCTTCTATTGTCAATTCTCTGACTTGTCCGCCTTCGTTTGTTTCACCACGGGTAACGCCAACAAAAAGTGCTATGGCGCCTGCCTTGCTGAATTTCTCTTCTGTTTTTATGCCACGTAGAAGGTCTGAGATTGAGAAGGTTCCTTTTTCATGAACACCAGCTTTTGTGGTCAAATATGGTCCTTCCTTGGCGTGTGCCGTATGCGGTTTATTTTGTAAACTGCTGATGTTAAAAGCTATTTCGTTTGTTTTCTGTGTGTGCTTTGAAGTTAAAACTGTTTCTTCGTTTTCTTTTATGTCTGTACTACCTCTTGCTCCTTTGGTTGCTGTGGTTGTGCTATTAGTTTGGATTTTCTGATGCCGACGTGCCTTAGTGGTGCTACGTGTTTGGCTTCGTTATAAATATCTGAAGCTATTTTTCCAAGAACCATCTCTTGGACAAATTGATCCAGCATTAGTGCTGTAGCTTTTTCGTTTACGATTTTAGCCATTATCTTGCGAATAATTTTCTCTTGTGATGTTCGGATTCTTGAAAGTGTAAGTGCTGATACTGCTATCCTTAATTTGTAACCGTCTTTTGTTGTTAGGTTGAATAGTCCATCAACTTTTGTTGTTCGCCGTCTAACTAGGCTTCTCAGGTAATCGCGTGAGTATTCGTGACCTTTAAATGATGTGTGTGCAGTTTTGCCTTCAACTCTGTTTATCTGGAAAAACATCTTTAAATATTGATGAGAAAAGTCTCCTGTGATGTCATATAGGGTGGCTTCAACGACTCTTCCGATGAGTTGATCTTGTTCTTCGGCTGGAATCGTACCTAACTCGACGTTTCCAAAGAATGGTGGTGCAAGCACCATGTACCAAGTTTTGCTTCGCCATTTATCACGTACGTGCTTTGCTTTTGAAGACAAGTTTATCCTCCAAATGTGCCTTTGATGATTTGTAATGGTGTATTAAAAGGTTTACCGCTTTAAGCTTATCTTTTCAATGTTACCCATGTATTTTATAAGTGGTGGTGGCACAATAATTGAGCCGTCTTCTTGCTGATAGTTTTCCATGATTGCGACGATTGTTCTGCCTGTGGCTATGGCGGTTGAGTTCAAAGTATGAACAAAGCCCTTTACTGGCATGCCTTCTTTTTCTCTGTATCTTATGTTAAGTCTTCTTGCTTGGTAATCTGTGCAGTTGCTGCAGGAGACAATTTCGCGGTAGGCGTTTTGCGCGGGCATCCATGCTTCTATGTCATATTTTTTTGCAGCTACTGTGCCTATGTCACCGGTGCATACGTTAACTACACGGTAGGGTATGCCGAGTTTTTGTATTAGTTCTTCGGCGTTTTGGAGTAGTTCTTCATGCAGGCTCCATGATTGTTCGGGTGTGCAGAATATGAATTGTTCGATTTTGTTGAATTGATGTGTTCTGAATATTCCGCGTGTGTCTTTGCCATGTGCCCCTGCTTCTTTTCTGAAGCATGTGCTTATTCCCACGAGTTTTATTGGCAGTTCGTTTTCTTTTAATATCTCATCTTTGTACATTGCTGCCATTGGGTGTTCTGATGTAGCGATTAGGTATAAATCCTCATTTTCGATTTTGTAGAGTACGTCTTCGAAGTCACTTAGTGCTGTTACGCCTTCGTAGGCTTCACGACGCATCAAGTATGGTGGCTCGATTGGGATGTAGCCTTTTTTTACTAGTTCTTCTATGGCGAAGTTTAGTAGTGCCATGTCTAGTAATGCGGCTTCTTTTTTTAGATAAAAGAATCTTGAGCCTGCTGTTTTTCCCGCTCTTTCTATGTCTATCAAATCTAGGCTTAAGCTTAGGTCTATGTGATTTTTGATGTTGAAGTTGAATTTTGGTGGAGTGCCCCATTTTCTTATTTGTATGTTGTCTTTTTCGTCTTTGCCTGTTGGAACTGTGTCGTGGAGTATATTTGGTAGCTGCATAAGGTAGATTTTTGTTTTTTCTTCTGCTTCAGCTACTTCTTTTTCGATGTTAGTAATCTGTATGTCGAGTCGTTTTGCTTCTTGGACTTTGCTGCCGGCGTCTTTGCCCATTTTTTTCAGAGTAGCTATTTCGGTTGTTACAAGTTTTCTTTTGTGGCGTAGTTCGTTTAGTGTAGTTAGGTTTTGTCGCCATTTTTTGTCTAGTTCAATTAGTTCGTCTAGGATTTTGAGATTTTCAGGGTTTCCTCTTTTTGCTAGGTTGGTCTTTACGAACTCTGTGTTTTCTCGGATTAGTTTTATGTCTAACATTTTTTTCACACGATGTTAGTGATAAAGTTTAGCTTTTCTGTGTTATTTAAACTTGTGACTTAAACTGTATTCCGTTGTTGTGCTGATGAACTTATTTTTATGTATTTGTATCAATGCCTGCTAATAACGGTTTGAGTTGGTTCTCGTGTGTGTTTCGTGCAGTTATACTCACTTATAAGTAGGATGGGTTGTTTCAGGTTTTTATGGGGCTATATGCGTTTGATTTTTATTGCGTGTTTGTTTAAGTCTAATAGCGCTTGTAATTATTTATGGGTGTTGCAGCTGCAGTTGGAAAAAAAAGATAAAATCTGTACCCGCTGTGTTTTGTTTACGGATAAACAGGGAGGTGTTGTCGTTTTCTTCGGTTGAAATGTTGTTATGGTGAGATCGCAGCCTACTTTTCGTATGTAGTGGCATAAATTAGTGGTCTCAATCAAAAGGTTTATTGACCAGCATGGAAACTTACAGATATGTTCTCTACCAGCTTATAATATTAATAGCGAGTTTGGAAGAATCGACATATGCCTGAACAAAAAAGTGGTGCCATGGTGCTTCCGGGCGAGAGATTGGGTGTCATTGAGGAGTTCATACCGGATTCTGGAACCTATGTTAGAAACGGTGTTATTTACTCCAAAATTGTCGGTCGTGCGTTGGTGGATTTATTACATAAACGAGTTTCCGTTTATCCGCTTGCGCACGAGGCTATAGTTCCCAAAGTATCCAGTATAGTTGTGGGGCAAGCTGGTAATGCACAATCGGATAACGTTATGATACGCGTCTTCAAAGTAGGTGACAAAAAACTTTCAGGGGTTTTTTCAGGTATACTTCATATTTCTGATGTTCAGGAAAGATATGTAGATTCTATGAATGACGTGTGCAGAACAGGTGATATTATACGTGCCAAAGTTATAAGTGAAAAAAACCAAATCTATCATTTATCAACTAACGATAAAAGCCTAGGAGTCATTTACGCTTTTTGTTCGTTGTGTGGACAACTGCTTGAACCTAAAAAATATGTAATGCAATGTACCAAATGTGGACATGTTGAAAAACGTAAAATCGCAATAGATTATGGCCGGGAAGAAATCTGATTAGAGGTGGTGTATAAGAATGAAAATTAAAGTATTAAAGAAAACCGAGAATGAACTAAGAATCGAAGTTGAGGGCGCGGGTCATGGTCTCTGTAATTTGCTTCAAAAGTGTCTTTTAGAAGACAACAGAGTGGACGTGGCTGGTTACGATGTGCCTCATCCGTTAGTTTCAAATCCTATAATATACGTGCGGACAAAAGATGCTGCAAATCCTATAAGCGTCTTAATGGATGCTGCTGTTAAAGCTCGCGAAAGTAACGACACCTTCAGCAAGGAATTGGTAAAAACACTTAAATAAGTATGCTGCAGCATTTTCGGTTCTCTGCTTAATATTATTATATTTATTAAATTCGCTAACCTTTATAGTGCTTCCAGAGAATTATTTTCTAGTTGCGTGGTGGCGATTTTGGGGTTTAAGCGTTTTCGTGTAGTTAAACCTGAAATTCGCGTAGTAGGAGTAGATGATGGCGTTTTTAATCCTCACGTTGAGGCTTTTGTGCCTGTTATTGGTGTTGTATTTAGGGGTGGTTACTGGTTTGACGGTGTTATGCGTACCGATGTCATGGTTGATGGTTTCGATGCCACTGCGAAGATAGCTTCTATGGTTACTAGTTCACAGCATTATAAGCAACTTCGTGTGATACTGCTTAACGGCGTAACTTTTGGAGGTTTCAATGTTGTAGATATTAAAGAACTTAACGCCGCGACAGGCTTGCC
The DNA here is from genome assembly GCA_038826755.1 of Bathyarchaeia archaeon. Classification (GTDB taxonomy): domain Archaea; phylum Thermoproteota; class Bathyarchaeia; order Bathyarchaeales; family Bathycorpusculaceae; genus JAWBOE01. The sequence continues at coordinate 68,704 of JAWBOE010000004.1, forward strand.
TATTATCGCTGTGACACGGGAGAAGCCTGATTTAACTGAGATTCGCGAGGCATTGATGCATTTGCCTAGAAGTGAGGAACGATGGCGTGCTATTCTGAATGCAGGTGAACTTTTTGAGGTTGTCACTAGGCGCGGGCAGAACTGCATATATGGCCATGCTGCAGGAGTGTCTATGGATGATGCGCGGAGAGTTTTGCGATTAACTTCTACGCGAAGCAACATTCCTGAAGCTTTGCGTGTAGCGCACCTAATCGCTTCTGGTATAAGCCTGAGATAAAAGCGATGTTTGGAAAAGTTTAAAAGCGACTATGCGAAGGGATTTAAAACCGAATAAGAGTTTATGGAAGTAGTTGATAATGGAGTTTTGTCCGAAATGTGGTTCTCGACTTGAACCAAAGAAGGCAAAGGCGGGCAAAGAAGTCACCCTGATGCTTGTTTGCTCAAAATGTGGTTATAAAAGGCAAGACGAGGGCAAAAAAATCGAACCTGCAATTGCCAAGGTCATCCCACCTAACCCACAAAAATTGGTAGCTGTCATAGGAAAAGAAGAGCAGAAGTTAAGAACTTTACCTACAGTGCGCGTGGAATGCCCCAAATGTGGAAATAATATTGCCTATGTATGGCAAGTGCAGACGCGAGGCGCTGACGAGTCTTCAACCCAATTTCTACGGTGCACGAAATGTAACTACACGTTCCGCGAATACAGCTAAAACACTTTTAAATTCAAATTAACCTCATTTTAATGATTGGTACGTTACTATGCTTTTCTGATCTCTGATGCTACTAAGATTCAAAAACATAGAAAAACTGGCACATTCAGGTCAGCCTATTCATAGGCTACTATACTACTACTATACTTGAAACACAAAAAATGACACTACTCGCGTAATATCGACTTTCTTTGTTGATGAAGTCAACGAATATAATCCAAAACAACCATAAAATATCATAAGCACCGTTCCAAACCTCCATAAATGGAGTGAATCTAGGCATTAACTGGATATAGTTTTCATATTCACTATTATTAATAGTCAGCAGTATGTATGCTTTAACGCAGAAAACTTGCGCGGGCCTTAGATCTTCATATCGAATCAAAACAAATTCTGACAATAGATGTACTCTTCTATTTATATGAGTAAATCTTTATAACCTAACGCCACATGCATTAAGAGAGAGGAAAATGCACTATGTTCAAGCTTAAAGTATCTGATGCAAAACTCTTGCGCGACATGGCAACAGCAATATCTATACTCGTAGACGAAGCTACATTCAAAATAGACCCTGAAGGCTTAAAACTGCGGGCTATGGATCCTTCCCGTGTCGCCATGATAGATTTTGAATGGCCCAAAACTGCATTTGAAGAATACATATGCCAGCAACCAACGAAAATGTGCATAAACATCACAGAACTGCTTAAACTGCTCAAACGCGCTGGAAAAGACGAGGCAGTAGAACTCGCTTTGGACGAGAAAACAGCACGGCTTGAAGTCAAAATAACAGGCAAGTACACCCGAAACTTCACAATGCCTACTCTCGAAGCTTCAGAGGAGGAGGTGCCAACCCCGAAAATCACATTCAATGTAAAAGCAAAAGCCACAACTCAAGGCCTGAGCCAAGCCATAGAAGATGCACAATTAGTAAGCGATCACGTACGCATTGAGGCAGATCCCGAAAAACTGATACTCAACGCTGCAGGCGACCTTATGGGAGCAACCATAACACTTCAAAAAGGCAGTGATGCCCTGTTAGATTTGGAAACAAAAGAAAACTCAAAAGCCACGTTCAGCTTAAGCTACCTATCAGAAATAATTAAAGCTGCATCGGCAACATCCGACATTGCAACAATAGAGTTCTCATCAGATATGCCGATTCGAATAGACTTCCAACAAACAAAAGAAGGCAAACTAACATTCTTCCTAGCACCCAGAATCGAAACTGACTAAACGTGGAAAAAACAGTGCAGCTGGAAACAGTAATATTCACAAAAAGCGACTTAGCCAAATACCCTTTTCTACAACAGACAGTAAAATACGTAAAACAACTAAACTTAAAGGTTGAAGAATTAACAAACCACGAAATGGCGCAGATTCTTAATCGCGCTGAAAATAGAGTCAAAAACGCCATTTTATACGGCGTTTCCACCGGCGAAAAACAAGAAGACGACGTAGAAATTCCCTCATTCCCAGTAGCGATAATACTAGCAATAGCAACAAAAAACTCTTTCATAAAAAAAAGATATGCCCTAGCAGAAGCAAAACAAGCATTCAATAACCTGAAATTTGAAAATAGCGAAAAAATCTTGGCAATAGCAGCAGACTTTAAATGGCGTATAAATGCAAACAAAAATCCTGCAATTCCACTAGAGTTCTCCCTTTCTTTCACAGACTATCTGCGGAACACTACCCACCTACGCGACGATCACTGGAAACTGATCAATCGTCTCCTAGTTCAAGGTGTTGTCTATCTAAGCAAACATGACGTTACAAGACTACTGCAAGAAGAAATTCGCCGCCACATCGAAAAAAGGCTGGAAACGGAGATTCCAAATCTCCCGCCAAAAATAACAGAGATTGCAGAACAGCTAATTGCTTTAGCTAAAGAAAAAATGGGTAAAGAAGAAATGGAAGGATTCCCAAAGGTTGTCACCCGATCAGCTTTCCCGCCATGTATTATAGCTCTCTATGATGCTGCATCAAAAGGACGTCATCTTTCACACGTAGGCCGCTTCACGTTAACATCTTTTCTCATAAACATAGGTATGTCACCTGAAAAAGTCAATGAACTTTTCAAAAGCTTCTCAGACTACAATGAACGATTAACACGTTACCAAGTCGAACATATCGCGGGGGAACGAGGGTCGAGAACACGTTATACGTCGCCGCAATGCACCACTCTTCAGACTCATGGTGTATGCATAAATAGCGATGATTTATGCCGCAGGATCCACCATCCACTTGCATATTACAAACTGAAGCAGAACTGGCATTCAAGCTTCAAAAAAGACTCTGGACTGTAATCAGGTTATGAAAAATTTATTAAGCCATATGATAGCTTATGTGTGAAGGCGCACTAATGTCTTACCAGTTATCAGGCAATTTGGACAGGGTCTCTGAAATTGGCGTGATCCTCCCTACCTATTGTGAAGCAGAAAACATAGAAAGGCTAATCTGCGAAATTGAAAATCTTCAATTAGATACTTCTATACTCGTTATAGACGACTCTAGCCCTGACCAAACTGCTGAAATTGTAAAGAACCTGCAGAAAAAGCATTCTAACATTCTACTCTGCATTAGACCTGAAAAAAAGGGTTTAGGAACCGCAATAACAGACGGTTTCAAAATTTTTCTATCTCTGAAAAAACCACCAAACTTCATAGTAACAATGGACGCTGACTACTCACATAACCCAAATGACATTATGCGCTTGTTAGTAAGTATGCAAAGTGGATGCGGAATCGCTATCGGCAGCCGCTACTGCAGAGGCGGCGGAACAGTGGGGTGGCCTTTTACTAGAAAAATTATAAGTCGCACCGCAAATACAATCGCCAAGTCCATTATTGGCTTCAAGCTTAATGACTGCACAAGCGGTTTCCGATGTTACTCAACAACTTTTCTGAGAAAAGCAATCAGTAGCCTTCATAGTCAAACATACGAAATACAAATTGAAACTGTAAAGCAAGCATTTTCAAAAGGCTTCTGCGTTAAAGAAGTTCCCATAGTATTCGTCAATAGAAAACAAGGCAAATCAAAATTAACATTTATCGAAATACAAAGCTACCTCTCTTACATCTTTAAGACAATAACAAACAAACGAAGCAAGTAAAACTCATTCCACAATCCCAAAACTTTTAGATGAACGACTAGCCGCCGGTTCCTAACGGTTAAATTTTTGAAAGTACAACAATTGCCATGAATAAAAACGCGGAGGTAACAGAATTCTCCCAAGACTTTATCTACACAAAATTCTCAGAATTCTACAAAAACCCCTCTACGGAAATCCCTGTCCCTGCATCAATCAACAAGAGAGAATTTGCTTTCCTACTTCTCAAAGAGAAAATCATGCTGCGGCATAAAAGTTTTGCAGATATTAACAATTTAAAAGCCTTTATCATCAACAACATACCCTCAGATGTATACTACTCATGCGCTTATTACGAGAACCCTGCGGCGGATATGGATAAAAAAGGCTGGAATGGTGCCGACTTAGTCTTTGACATAGATGCTGATCATATACCAACCTCATGCAACAAAATCCATGATGAATGGGTATGTAGCAAATGCGGATTCTGCGGAAAAGGTGTAACTCCTGAATCATGCCCTATATGCCAAGGTCAAAAATTCGACACAAAAACTTGGCCCTGCGACCTCTGCTTAGATTCAGCAAAATACGAAACAGCAAAACTCATCGACATCCTAGAAAAAGACTTTGGTTTTTCTCCAAAAGAGTTGCAGGTGTTTTTTTCAGGGCATAGAGGTTTTCATGTACACGTTGAAAACGAGGCAGTTCAAGCATTAGAAGCCACCGCACGGAAAGAAATAGTGGATTACATTTTGGGAACAGGTTTAGTTTTGCTAAATGATAAAGCATCCAAACAAACCAAACGGCAACCATCATCTAGTGCTTTCAGTCTACATGATTTCGGCTGGAACAGGCGAATAAAGGTTGGTATGAAAAAATTTATTCAAGCTGCCACAAAAGAGGATCTGCAACGCGCAGACATTAGAAACTACAAGGTAATTTTACAGAATAAAGACACAATACTAAAACGGTGTTTAGAGGAAGGACGATGGACTATTGTAAAAGGGTTAAGTACCAAAACTTGGAAACGTATCGCAGATTACGTGAAAAATTTGGAATCTGCAAAAATCGATACTGTTGTAACTACGGACATTCACCGTCTTATACGGATGCCTGGAACACTTCACGGCAAAACAGGATTAAAAAAAATTGGGTTCCCCGCGCATCAGCTAATGAATTTTGATCCTTTCACGGAGGCAGTAGCTTTTAAAGAAGGAACTGCAAATGTTTTTGTCTTCGATGCACCAGAATTCCGACTAAGTGGCGAAAAATATGGTCCCTACAGGCATCAATCAGTTGAACTGCCAACTGCCGCAGCTGTTCTCCTCATCTGCAAGGACAGGGCAAAGTTGGTGAAATAGATGTACGCTGAACTTTGCGCTGCTTGGCAACGGGAGATCGAAAGTGTTAAACTTGAGGTTTTAGTATCTGACTTTTATTCAAAAGTCACAGACTACATACGACGAATTAAAGAAGAAACAAGGATGCTTGATAAAAAATCAATCAAGGCAAAATTGCTCGAACGCGAATCACAAAATGTTAAACGGATACTCAGCGAATTGGTATGGGCGCGATACGAAAAGATCATAGAAATAATCAGTGAAGGCAAGACGATACCTGAAGATGCGTTGACTGTGGAAGAAGCAGAATTATGCTCAAACCTCGATTCTTTTGCAGAAAAATATCAGATTTTTGTCAATAATCTGCTATTGGGGCAAATTGTAAAACTTGCTATAAAAGAGTATGAACACGTCGTTCTGCGTTTTATCAAGCCTGTTCCCGCGATAATTGGCGCGGATATGAACACATATGGGCCTTTCTCAGCTGAGGATGTAGCTTCTTTACCCAAGGAAAACGCAAAAATCCTAGTTAAGCAAGGCTTAGCTGTGGAGGTTGGGACTACTTAGAAATTTCTGTTTTCTCTTTGTAAATCTGTGTCGTATGTTTTGAGTAGCCAGAATCAGTAGTGGATAAGATGCTATCCACGTGATTGAGCATAATGGTCCGTAAACGTCGTGGAATGGTCTCCAATCTCCATTAATTGCTATTATAAAAATAGCCGTTACCCTTAAAACGTTGATTAAGTAGGTGACTGCGGAGCCTACTGCAAAATAGCCAATTTTTTCTTTCCACGAGAAAGGCATTCTCTTTAAGAATAAAAGTGCAACTACCGTGAAGATCAGGAGGCTTTCAATTCCTGCGCATGGCCATGCTACGTCAAACATGACGCTTTTGAAGGTGTTGAGGTCGGTTACTACTATACGTGGTAAATTGTCTGTGTTGTACAAGTTAACGTGATAGCCCATGAACTCTAAAACATTTGCTGCTAGGGTCGCTGTTGTGGGGACAAGAAACTGGAATAGAGTGAATTGACCGTAGGGGTAAATGTTGTCTATGGTATATAGTGCGCCAACAGTTATAAGAAAGAATAGTGATGCTGTAAACGTCATTAAACTCTTGCTGTTAAAGATCAAGAAGATTATGAGGCTATAGAAAAAAGCGTAAGCGAAGTATTCGGTTGCAAGTGGCATTAGGTTCCATCTGTGGATGTTGTTCTGTAAGGCGCAGTCCGCGATTTTGGTGTTGAGTCCTACGTAGTTAGAGGTAATCATGTATATCGTGGGAAGTGATAACGCGACCATAAGTATTGAAGTGTTAAGTGCTGTTAGTTTGTTCTTGGTTGTTTCAATTTTTTCCCAGTCCAATATTAACTCTATACCTATCAGCCATAAGAAAAACAGTTGAAATGCTCTGCCTTTCCACATTATTCCAAATGATTCGAGTGCTGTGTACCCTAAGGCAGGATCAATTGGGTTGAGCAGTGGATCTACTGGGTTTAGCAAGCTAAGCAAAAGAAGCGGGGTAAGAAAGGCTATTAGTGGTGCAAGCTTCACGAGTGTTTGTTCATGTTTTTTGAGTATGGCACGGATAGTTTGCATTTGGCTACATCTAACCTGATATATTGTGGTTAGCATAAAAAGTGTGATACAAAAAACTGTTATGTCGGTTCATTTTAGAGGCAACTCTACTAATTGTCTCTGTTCTTTGGTCGAAGTTATTGTTTTTTGATAGGTCTTTTACGGCGGCGGTGGGGGTGTTTGGTAGTGTGATGGCGGGTTCCATGTTAAACCGAGTATGCTGCCGATTAAGCCAAGTAGAAAACCTATTATTAGTCCTCCTGCAGCTCCGAACCAACTCAGAATGGAGAATATAAGGACAAGGATGGAGCCTGTTCTTACCTTGTTTTTGTCTCCGCTATTCATCATGAGCGCGCCAATTAACGCTAATACGCCCCATAAAATGCCTAGGATTCCGAGTATCCGCATCATGCCTTCGAGTCCTGTGAAGCCAAAGAAGCCTAGTATGCCGCCAAGAATGTTGAAGATTACTGCGTAGATTAAGCCACCTATAATTATGAATACTGAACCTAACAGTGAGAGCACAAGTGCTGCTGTTGGTTTTTCTTCCATCTTTTCACCTTAGAATCCTTCTCTGTTGTGTTAACATATTTTTGTTTTGTGGTGGTTGGTTGTCACTTGATGGTTTTTGTGTGTTTTTTAGGTATGTATGCAGAAAAAGTATAAGTGTGGGTTTGTTTTTGTATTGGGCGTTAGATGTGACGTGTATGAATATTCCTAAAGAAGTGAAGACGTATTGTCCGAAATGTAAGGCTCATCAAGTTCATGCGGTTAGTTTATATAAGCCTGGTAAGCGTAGGGCTTTGGCTAAGGGTGAGCGTCATCATGAGCGAGAGAAGCGCGGTTATGGCGGGCAGAAGTATCCTTTGCAGCATGAGTTTGCGAAGACAACAAAAAAGCAGACGTTACGTGTAAAGTGCAAAGTATGCGGTTATATGCGGCATAAGGACGGTATTCGTTTACGGAAGTTAGTTATCGGTTAAGGGGAGGCAAATGGGTATGAGTGATTGGAGTAATCTCATTCCGAAGCCTAGTAGCTCTTTTCTGCGTGTGCGCTGTGTAAAGTGCGGTAATGAGCAGTTGCTTTTCAGTCATGCCGTGAACGTAGTTAAGTGCAGCGTGTGCGGCGAAGTATTAGCTGAGCCGAGTAGTGGTAAGGCGAAGCTCAAGGGCGAAGTAACAGCATCTTTCGAATAGTTGAAAGAAGGGACTTAAACAGTGGCTGTGCGTAAGCCCGAATGGCCCGAAGTGGGCGATTTAGTCATTGTTACGGTCGAGTCTGTGGCTGATTACGGGGCTTACGTGGTTTTGGATGAGTTTGGAAAACGTGGCTTGTTGCATGTTTCTGAGATTTCGAGTTCTTGGATAAGGAATATTCGAGATTTTGTACGCGAAGGGCAAAAGCTTGTTTTGAAGGTTTTGCGTGTTGACGCTGAGAAAGGCCATATAGATCTGTCTTTGCGGCGGGTGACGAAGCGGGAGAAAATTGAGAAGATTAAGTCTTGGAAGACGGAGCGCAAGGCTGAAGCATTGCTACGCGGCGTTGCGGAGAAGGTTGGTTTATCTGTTGACGAAGTCTATGCGCAAGCTGGGCGCATTGTTGAGGAAAGTTACGGCTTATATGAAGGTTTCGAGAAAGCTGCATTTGAGGGCTACGAGGTCTTAACACGCATTGGAGTACCTGAGAGTTTGGCTAAGGCGTTTGCTGATGTTGCTGTCGAGCGTATACGTGTGAAATTAGTGAAAGTTAAGGGTCTACTTGAGGTTCGTTGCATGAAGCCTAACGGTGTCCGGACAATTCAGGAAGCCTTTCTCAATGCCGCGAAAGCGGAGAAGCCTACAGATGCTGAAGTGCGATTTTATGTTGTAGCGGCGCCTAAATACGCTGTTGAAGTTTCAGCGGAGAATTATAAACGTGCTGAAGATGTTTTACAGCGGATTTCTGAACGAGTGGTAGCGAACATTGCTGCTGCTGGTGGACAGGGTAGTTTCCATAGGGAGAAGTAAATAGCCATGGTTTGGCTTTTACGTGTCTGCGTGAAGTGCGGGCGTTACACTTTACGTGTGGATAATTGCCCTGTTTGTGGTGGCAATGTACGTGTGCCGCATCCTGCCAAGTTTTCGCCTGATGATAAATATTTGCGTTACCGTATGGCTGGGCGAGAGGAGGATGCTGTAGCGTAATGGAGACTTATGTTAAAGAGCGCTCCAGTGTTGAGCTTCGTGATCCCGTGCTTGTCGCAGGGTTGCCTGGTTTAGGGTTAGTGGGCAAGATAGCTGCACGTTTTTTGATTAAACGTTTAGGTGCACAACGGTTCGCGTTTTTGTATTCTCCGCATTTTCCGTATTTTGTTTTGGTGAACAAGCGTGGTGCCGTGCGTTTGCTGCGTGGCGTGTTTTATTTTTGGCGTAATCCTGCTGTTGATGGGCCTGACTTCATTTTCTTTACAGGCGACAGCCAGGCTCAAACTATTGAGGGGCAGTACGAGATTGCTGATTGTATGCTTGATTTTGTTAAGCAACATGGTGCGCGTACGGTTGTAAGCATTGGCGGTTACCGTGTTGAAGTTGCTGGAAAGCCGAAGGTTTATGCAGCTGCTTCCGCGCAGGATGTGCTTAACAAGGCGTTAAGCGCTGGCGCTGTTGTAAGTGATGCTGGGAGTCCCATTGTGGGTACTGCAGGGTTGCTTCTTGGTCTGGCGCGGTTTAAGCATGTTGATGCCTTGTGTTTGCTGGGTGAGACTCGTGGATATCTGCCTGATCCGTTGGCGGCGCGAAGCGTTTTAGAAGTGTTATGCGGCATGTTTAGGTTAAATGTTGACTTAAGTGGGTTAGACGAAGAAATTGCGAAGGCTGAGCAGATGGTTTCGCGGTTGCGGCAGATTGAGGCGCAAAGGGTCTTACAAGCTGAGGAAACTCGGCGACAAGAGGATAAGAAAACCACATATATCTCCTAGTTTCATATGCCGTTTTATCTTGTAAGTGCCTTATTGCAAATGGCTTTTTTTAGTTATTTTCTTTAGATCTACTGCCCTATCCTTATGAAGGGGCGGACAAAGGCTTTATTGGAGTATTCATTCAAATGATTTAAAAAAGCAGTTGAAGATCTAACAAGTTACAGATAGTTCTTTTATGATAATCTCTGTAGTTTTTTGTGCCGCGTTGCCTTCTCCGAATGGTGATTTCTCAGGCAGTTGCCGCTTGTTTTCTACTACCGTTTTTATTGCTGAGAGTATTTGTTGTTTTTCTGTGCCGACCACTTTGGCGAACCCTGATTCTACCGCTTCTGGTCGTTCTGTGGAAAGTCTAATTACCAGCACAGGCTTCCTGATAAAAGGCGATGTGGCTTCTTCTTGGATTCCACCTGAATCTGTAATTATCAACTCACAGCGCCGCATAAGCACTAAAAAATCCAAGTATCCCAGTGGCGGAAGAACCTGAACGTTTTTGGCGTGCGTTATCTTGGTAAGTAGCCCGTTTTGTCGCAAGCGCTTACGGGTACGCGGATGCATCGAATAAACCACGGGCACAGGGGACTCGGTAAATGCTTCAACAAAATGTTTCAACACTGCTAAGTCATCGACATTCTCTGCGCGGTGTGCTGTGGCTAAAGCGAACCGTTCAAACCTTATTTGCTGTAAAATCTGTGACTTTCGCTCAGCTATTGGCAAATGCTGTGCTACCGCGTCGATAACCGTGTTGCCTGTAACATAAATTTTACCACAAACGTTTTCTCGCTGCAAATTAGCCTTTGCGCGTTCGGTAGGCGCAAACAACAACGCAGACAAGTGATCTGTTAGTCGTCTGTTATGCTCTTCAGGCATACGCAAATCGAAGCTGCGTAATCCTGCTTCCACATGCCCAACCGCCACTCCACGTTTATTTGCAGCCAAAGCAGCGGCTAAAACAGTGTTTGTGTCGCCTTCAACTAATACAATCGCTGGCACATTTTTCGCTAATAGTTTATCCATTTTCGCCATTATCAGCGCCGTCTGCGTTCCTGCTGAGGTCGCCTGCACTTTGAACCCGTAGTCAGGTGTAGGCAACTCAAGCTCGTCGATGAATTGTTGCGACATGTTATAGTCATAATGTTGCCCACAGTGAACAAACAAAAAGGGCACATGGTTTTTCTTCAATGCTCGAATTACAGGTGCCATCTTCACAATTTCAGGTCGTGTGCCCACAACAACCATAACAAACAGCAATCTGCATCACAGACTCCGTGTTTACGTCTTCTTTAAGTAGCCTTCTCGTGGCTCATAGATGGTGCCTTCACGCAGCAACTGTCCAAGCATACGCTCTACTTCGCCTCTTGGAATCTTGTGTTTTGATTCCAACTCACTTATCAGCGTGTCCCTCTCCACCATACCTGTCCCTTTCTCCATCTCCATTAGCACCGACAGCACCGTATGTAACTTATCACGCATGCTTTTCGGCTTGCCTGTCATGATTAAGTCAATATCCATCTTGAATGAAGACACATCTATACCAACTTCTTCCAAACTCCGTTTCATCAACGCAATCGCAGCTTCAGCATCCTCAGCAGAAACTTCCTTACGCAAAGCCACACGCGCGCGTGCCTCAGCAATACGCACCAAAGACTCAAGCTGCCTTGCAGTAATAGCCACAGGTGAACCTTCAGATTCGCTAGCGCCACGCATTGCCAAATAGAAATCTCGCAAACGCTTTAGTGCATCAACGCTCAATACGGGGCGAACAGACTTCGCGTAACTAATATACTTGCGCAAAAGCTCAGGCGAAATAGGTGTTTCCACTGGACTAGCGCCTTTACGGTGGATCTCCAAGATGTGCTCTGACATTCGTCCGTCAGCTTCCTTGTCAGGCACATCTCGCAGCACGAAAATCAGGTCAAACCTTGATAGAATTGTCACAGGCAAAGAAATATTTTCAGCCACACTTCGATGTGGCTCATATCTGCCCAATGCCGGGTTTGCTGCTGCCAAAACAGCTGTCCGTGCATTCAAAGTTGCCACAATGCCCCCTTTTGCCACACTAACTGTATGCTGCTCCATCGCTTCGTGAATTGCTACACGATCTTCAGGGCGCATCTTATCCATTTCGTCGATGCATGCGATACCTTTATCTGCCAACACAAGCGCGCCTGCTTCAAGGCTCATGCTGCCGCCTTTCTCGCGGATAACCGCTGCAGTCAAACCAGCTGCTGTGGTGCCACGGCCAGATGTGTATAAACCCCGCGGTGCAATACGCGCTACGTACTGCAGCAACTGGCTTTTGGCTGTGCCTGGGTCACCAATTAGCAACGCGTTCATCTCGCCTCTAACAGTGATGTCAGGAAGACTTTTAGACACGCCGCCGAA
>JAWBOE010000005.1:0-71745 GCA_038826755.1 Bathyarchaeia archaeon
ATAATGCCAACTGCCTCGTGTCCAAGAACCCTCGGTGCCTTTGGAACCCTATACCACTCTAACACGTCACTGCCACAGATGCCGCAAGCCATAACTTTAACCAACAACTCGTCATCGGCAATCTCTGGCAAAGGCATCTCAACAAGCCGCACGTCTCGATTATTATAATAAACCGCAGCAAACAAACAATTCACCAAGAAAAAAGCTAAAGGCAATTAAGCCTTTCCAGCTTTAATCTGCTCAAACAAATCATTAGCTTCTTCAGCTGTATAACCCTCATGAATTATCGCGCGAATAGCTCGTATTGCAGCTACAGGATGCTCTGTCTGCCAAATGTTCCGCCCGAGATTCACCCCTATAGCACCTTTCTGGATGCCATCATAAACAAAATCAAAAACCTCTCGCTGAGTATCCACCTTCGGTCCACCAGCAATCACAACAGGCACCGGACACCCGTCCACAACCTTCTCAAACTTTTCAGCACAATAGTAAGTCTTAACCACCCTAGCGCCTAACTCGGCAGCCACACGACAACACAGCGCAAGATAACGTGCTTCGCGCTTCTCCAGTTCTCTGCCAACTGCGGTAACAGCCATCACAGGTATACCGTAATCCTCACATTCATCAACAAGCTTTGCCAAGTTACTCAAAGTCTGATGCTCATACTTGCTTCCCACAAAAATAGACATAGATGCAGCAGCAGCGTTCAACCTCAAAATCTCCCTAACAGAAGTAATCAAATTCTCATTCGCCAGATCCTCGCCAACAACAGTAGCAGCACCAGAAACACGCAGTATTATCGGCTTCGAAATTGCGGGGTCTACACAGTTCCTAAGAATACCCCTCGTCAGCATGATGGCATCCGCGTAAGTAATCAGAGGCTTAATAGTTTCCCCTGGCTTCTCAAGCTTATGTGTAGGTCCCTGAAAATATCCATGATCTATCGGCAAAAAAAGTGCTTTTCCATCAGGCTGAATTAGCCTAGCTAAACGATTTTTCATTCCCCAATCCATTTTCATTTCTCCACAGAATTTTTTGGCTTCAGTATAAGATAACCTTTTTCCATAAGCCAATGATGAAACTGCCAAGTAGTATACCTACAAGCAGTGCTACATACCTGTCTAACCCTCTCATATTTATCTGGCTTATCCTGCAACGTATTCAACTGCATTTGCACTGGGCAACGAACATCGTTACAAAACTCCCTACGCTTATACTCCACGAACCCACTCAACGACATCATACACCACCAATCCTACCACTAATATGGAAGTAAATAAGCCTTTATTCGATAATTACCATTACCACCAGCGACCACCCATTCAAATACAACCCCCTCACATACCAAAAACAAACCAGCACCCACTTTATGCCACCAACCCATTTTAGAAAAAACTTAAATACACTCAAAAACTAAACAACAACCAACAACTTTTAGGAGAAAAAAAGATGCAACTCCAAACAAACAAAACAAAAACCACAGCAGCATTATTCCTCCTCATACTAGCCATATCAATAGCACTAACTGAACTACCAAACCCGACAGCACAAGCCCAACTCGCAGCAACACAACCAACCAGCGGGCCACTCCCTGCAGGAGTCACCGTCAACTTTACAGTCGCTACCGTAGCATACATGAGCATCAGACCAGCTACAGTTGGTCTCGGACAACCATTTATAGTAAACTTGTTCCCAATCCCAGCACCAAACGCAAACCGCAAATTCAAAGACCTCAAAGTAACAATAACAAAACCTGACTCAACAACAGAAGTAATAACACTTGACTCCTACGTTGCAGACGGAACAGCATGGTTCGAATACATAGCAGACCAAGAAGGCCAATGGAGATTCAAATTCGAACTACCAGGACAATACTACCCAGCAGGACGATACCTCGACGGCAACATCATAACAGCAACATCAGGCGGAACACTCTACACAGAATCAGTCTACTACCAACCATCATCAACAAAAGAAATGACAATCACAGTACAAAAAGACATGGTATACTCCTACCCTGACCTCGGACTACCAACAGACTACTGGACAAGACCTATCCCATACGAACACAGAGAATGGTGGATAATCGGCGGCGACTTCCCATGGAGAGGACCAAGCGGTGGACCAATGTGGGAAAAACTCTACCCAGACACTAACCCATATTGGGGTGGATACTATATGACTGGCATGGGCGGTCCATGGCGTGGGCACTTTACACCATGGGTTCAAGGACCAAACAGCGCACACGTAGCATGGAAACGCCAATACACTATCGCGGGCATAATCGGCGGCGACTATCGCGTTGAAATTGCAGACGTAAACATCTTCGGAAACAGCGGCGTAGGACGTTACCCCACAATAGTCTATGCAGGTCGCGCATACATGGCGCTTTCAAAACCTGGAAGCGGCAAAACTGCAGCAACTTACTGGCAATGCTTCGACTACCGCACAGGCGAGATGATCTGGGAAAGACCTTTGGAATCAGGTGAGTCAGCCCCTTCAGTAATTGAATACTTTAATCAAGGATTGTTGCCTGGTGGTCAAGTCTCTATCACTCCTGAGCACGTGACATCTGTATACCTGCTTTCAATAAGTGGCGGCTACCTGAGAAAATACGATCCCTGGACAGGCGCAATGGTTGCAAACATCTCAATCTCTCCAATGACGGGCACAGGTGGCATCTATTACATGAACGGCCATGTTCTGGGTGTACAGGACTTGGGAGCCGCGGCAGGTGCCAATCGTTATCGTCTCATAAACTGGACTACATTTGGAACATCTACTAACTTCGCAACAAGAGTTATGAATAACATATCATGGCCTTGGAGCAGTTTACCAGAAACTACTGATTATGGTGCTGGCGTGTCTGTAATGACATCTAAAAGTTTCGTTGGTGGTGCGCCAAATAAAACAGACGTGATGGCTGCAAGTTTGAAAACAGGACAACAATTATGGCGCGTGACCCTTGACGAGTGGGAATACAGCACTAACACGCAATATGTGGATCACGGCAAATTCGCAATGTTAACGGAGCAAGGATACTTCATAGCATTGGATGTTTACACAGGCAAAGTTGTATGGAAAAGCGACAGGTTTGATTATCCCTGGGATGAGCCTGGCTTCGGTGGATACAACGTACTTTCAGCTTATGGGCTACTCTACAGAAACGCCTACACGGGAATATACGCTTTCAACTGGACAAACGGAAAACTTGCCTGGAAATACACCTGCCCCGCTGATGCAGCATACGAGACACCATACGTTAACGTAGATGGTATAACTGTTTATTCAACAAACATTGGAGGCGCAATTGCCGACGGAAAATATTACATCTATAACACTGAGCACTCCGCAACCGTACCAATTACAAGAGGGTGGCAACTCCACTGCATAAACGCTACAACTGGAGAGTTAATATGGAAAGTAGGCTTACCAGGTGCCTCATCTAAACACACAACAGACTTGGGTCCAATAGCTGACGGCTACCTATCCGTTGGAGGCAGCGACGGATACATGTACGTGTTCGGAAAAGGCAAAAGCAAAACCACAGTGACTGCTGGGCCGAAGACGATTGCTTTAGGCGAGAAAATCTTGATTGAAGGCACGGTGCTTGATATGTCGCCTGCTCAGCCTGGAACACCATGCGTTAGCAAAGACTCAATGAAGACACAGATGGAATACTTGCATAAGCAGATGCCAATCGACGGCATATGGCACAATGAAACTATAACAGGTGTTCCAGTCTTGCTGACAGCAATAGATCCTAACGGTAATACACAAACAATTGGCGAAGTCACAACCAACGGCTATTATGGCACTTTCAGTTGCCCATGGACGCCTGAAATTGAGGGAACCTACACGATTATAGCCACGTTCGCAGGCGACGACTCCTATGGAAGTTCAGCGGCTGCAACATCTATATACGTCGGTCCTGCACCAGCACCCACACCCACAGCGCCACCACCAGAGGCGCCTATTGACTACACATGGACAATCATAGGCATGGGTATAGCAATTATAATTGCGGTTGCAGTGGCTACTTTGCTGATAATACGCAAGCGTGCTTAAAGGTCAAGCATCACATCGTATCCCATTTTTTTTCTTTTATGACTAAGACAATTATTGCTACTATTAGTAGAACCAAGTATGCGATTCCCATTATAATGAGTGGGAACCTGAAATATACTTCTGAATGAAGAACTTTAGTTGTAGGTAATCCTCCTAAGTAGGCTGCTAAAAATATGCCAGTGAAAATCGCGCCTACCCACTCAAAAGTTAACAGTAAAGCATGAGTCCTGTTTTTACTGAATAATAGTGGTAAACCAACCAGTGGTAGCGAGAGCATCCATAAATCCATGTTGTGGCCAAGAAGCCAAGCAAACCAGTTGCTCCAGACGTGGTTACCGCCAAAAAATATCCAAGTCAAATAATTCCACAAATAAAATAATCCCAAACCGAAGATTATAAAGCCGATTTGTTTAAAGTTTAGCTCTTGTAGTTTTTCGGTTCTAAAAAGTTTCTTTGTAGTGCAAACTGAATATACAGTTAATGCAAACAAGCCGAGAACTGTTGAGAGAAAAGCAATCATCATGTATGGATATGCAGTCAAGTAAATTAGACCTTTCACTGGAATAACAAATATCCAAATTCCCGAGTTAAGCAGCCAGTAGGTGAAGACCAAGCTGGTTATTGAAATTAAGCCCCATTTTATTGCTCCTCTAATAGGTTTGTGAATGCTAACTTTATGTGCAAAAATTAACAAAACTCCTGGAACAAGTGTTGACTCCAATATACCCGGTAATGCGCTTCCTACAACGTAGAAGAAATAAAATGAGGCTGATGGGTATATGAAGCTGGTGGAACCGAAAAGGCTTAAGACACTACCAATTCCTGATGCGAGAAGACCAAGCCAATAAATCGCTTCAAAAACCAAAACGCATCTTATAACAAAATAGCATTTGGTTAGAGCAATTTCCTTTCTGACAAAATAATAAATTAATGCCGCGAACGCCATTATGCTGCCGATAAACCTGAAAATAACGCCTACTGCAGCTGTTATGTCTTCTATCAAAATCTTCAGACCAAATGCTCCGCCTGCTATCCTTTCCCACTCACCTACCCATTCTAGGGTGAATAATGTGTGAAAGTTGAAAAGAAGATAAGCTACAGTGACTGACAATATTCCGATGTTCAGTGGTGTAAAATGCTTATGTGTAACCATAAATTTCAATCAGGCGTTAGCAGCCTATATAGTTTGTTTATAAAGTGCTTTCGTAATTTGTAACGTAAATCATAACACCGTAACTATTCATAACACCGTAACTATTGGTGAGCAATCTTTGAAAAGAATATTATTTTCCAGTATGGATCAAAATTATTTTTGGCAACTTCGCAATCTTTTGGCTGTAGATGCTTCTGGGTTAAGCACGTTATGGTAATCCAATTGTACCTGCAACGCGAAGTTTACCGCCTTCTAGTTGCGTTAAAACAGCTACTTCACCAGAGCAGTAAACAAGTTCTTTTTCAAAAGCCAAGGTTATCGTTGGTTCACGCCAGCTTTCTCCATTGCTGATCGCCTCAACTTTGCCGTTTATGAACTGCATCCAATGTCCGAGATGCACAACCATGCCAGCTTTTAAGGGAGTTTGCCAGTATTTAACTAGAGTCGCTTGCGTCTTTAATATCTTCAAAGTTTTAACTTCGTTGTCATTTGTTAGTACTGTGCCTCTGTCAACTTCAGCTACATCAATGTTTTTGAGTGCCAATCCTACTCTGTCGCCTGCATAGGCAAAGTCAAATTCTTCATCGAATTTTTGGATTGAGCGTATTTGCGTTGTTTTTGATCCAGGCAGCACGTTCATAACGTCGTACTTTCTGATTTGTCCCTTCATAACTACGCCTAAAATTACCGTTCCTATCCCTTTTACGTTAAAGGAGTGGTCAACAAGCACAATTCCTGTTGATCTTTCCGCATTCATTTTTTGCGGTTTTATTTTTGTTTCTTCCAGAAGTTTCTCTCGTAGTGTTACAGGATCATCGGCAACGAACTCGTATTTTTCTAGATTTGTGCCTCTAATTAAGGGTTCAACTTTTTCGCGTGGTATATAATTGCGGAGAACAAAGTAACCCTCATGTATACCACAGCATTGTAGCATTACAAGTATTTCGCCTAATGTAGAGTTAAGTTCATTGATGACTACTATAGCTTTTTGGGCTACTGAACACGCAAAGAAAAGGGGCGCTAAACGCTCAGGGTAACGTGTCGGCTCTATGAATGTTATTGTGTTTTCATCTTTTTTTAGGTTGTATAAGGTAATGTCTGTTGAAGTGCCTCTTTTAGCCATATTGCTTGCATAATTTGGCTCACCTAGAACGGCAACCATCAAGTTTCTCATGCCTTAAATACCCCGATGAATTACCGCATCATGCAGCTCGTTAATGATAAGGCTTATGGGCATCTTCGCAGTTATTACCAATAAAAAAATAGCGAATAAACTTCTTACCGGGGCATCTTGGAAACAAAGGATCATTAGATTGCGCTGCGCTGGCTTGTTACCAACGTTTTCACGATAATGCTTTTTTGATTTTATCTAATTCCTCTGCGAAGTCTAATGAACGATCGGGTTTTATACCTTTCTTGGATACGCATAAGATGACTTTGTAACCTTTGCTGGAAATTTCTCTTTCCAAAACTTTGAAGGTGTTTCCTTTCCATAACTTGTAAGTGCAAAATAAAATCGCTTTTTTGCCTTCTGCCTTTGGCAAGCGCTTTACGAAGCGCATAGTTTCCCTTGCGGGGTTAAACGCTTCAACTGGTGTTCCTAAAATTAGGCAATCGTAATTTTCGACAATAGACGGTTCAGCAGAGGCTATGTTAAAAATCGTGGCTTTCGTTGCTTCAGCTATCGCTTCAGCCATACGTTTCGTGTTGCCTGTTCTTGAAAAATACAATACAATAGTTTTCATAACATTACTTTGTTGTTACTTTTTTATATACTCTTCTATTGATATCTAATGAAGGATGAAATAAACTGTCATAGGCCGTTATTTTATCAAATAACACTGTTGCATGATATTATTTTGATATTCGGTATTAATAGGAAAAGCCGCCATAGTTAACGTTTAATAACAAAGATACGTAATTGTCAAAAGTGTGAGTGTGCGAGAATTGAGACAGTTCGTAATATCGCCTGCTGCAGGTAAACGGTTAATTGCAAAAGCTCTTGCGGCACATCCAGTAGTGTTAAATGCGTTGAAATATGGTACAGTTGTTATACTTGCAGGAACCACAAACGGTTATGTGGTTGAAGAAATCTTTAAAGCGCTTCATATTTCTGAAAGTTTTCCACGAAAATATTTTGTTCGAGGGATAATTCTACCACCCTACGCTGAAGTGACTTCTGAAGGACGTTTGAAGGACGAGAGCAAGTTTCCAGGAGATGTGGTATTAACAAGGGGTGTCTGGCAGAAAGGCAAAACGGTTTATGATATTGTGAATGATCTGAAAGAGGGTGATGTGGTATTAAAAGGTGCAAACGCGCTAGATCTGCAGCGGCGACAAGCAGCTGTTCTCATAGGGCATCCTAAGGCTGGAACAATTGGCGTGACGCTTCCAGCTATAGTGGGGCGTCGTGTTAACTTGATAATACCTGTAGGGCTAGAGAAACGTGTAAACGCTGATTTGTTTGCATTGGCGGAGAAAATAAACGTGCCTGGCGCGAAAGGTTATCGGTTGCTTCCCGTTCCAGGTCAAGTTTTTACGGAAATTGAGGCGATACAGTTGTTAACTGGTGCCACTGCAGAGTTAATTGCGGCTGGTGGTGTTTGTGGTGCAGAGGGAAGTTGTTTGCTGGCTGTAACTGGAACAGAAGCGCAGGAAGACGCTGCAGAGCGGTTGCTGTTATCAGTTGCATCCGAGCCTTCGTTCGTTTTTTAGTCCTTACTCATATCCTATTGTTTGTTAGTGTCAACGGGTAATTTTATGCAAAAGCTTTTAGGCAATAAAAACTTCATTTTAGTAAACGGGTTGCAATGGGCAAAATAACTCGTGTCGGCGTAACTTTTCCACCAGACTTATTAAGAGATTTCGATGAAATTATTGGTAAAATGGGTTATGAAAGCCGTTCTAAAGCTATTCATGATGCTGTTAGGCTTTTTGTTTCAGAAAAAAAGTGGTTGCAGCAAGAAGAAAGCGCAATTCAAACAGGTATTATATTAATGGTTTATGATCATGATGCGAGGGGGCTAGAAACAGCACTGACAGATACGCAGCATCAACGCTCTAAGCTGATTTTTTCAACACTACATATTCATATTAGTGAACATGATTGCCTTGAGGCTATTGCAGTAAAAGGAAAGGCATCAGAGATACGCAAGTTAAGCGATGAGCTTGCCACCAAAAGAGGCGTTAAAATCATCAAAACCATCATAGTATCAGTTTAAAAAACGCAGTAGCTTACTTCTTTTTGACTATCTCGTGCATAGCTTGGATTGCGTCATCCAGCGTGACTGGTATGTCGGTTACAAATCCTGCGGCTTTCAATGATGAGAAAAGTTTAACGGTTGCAGGTGGTTCTAAACCGGAATTGGTAAGTAATTCTATGTCCTGCAGGATTTTTGCTGTTTCACCTTCACCGACTTTTGAGCCGTGACTTATTAGGATAATCCTGTCAACAAGTTCGGGAAGCGCTTCTATGTCATGTGTTGAAACTACTATGGTGGTTCCTTCATGGTTTAGTTCTTTTAACATGCTGATAAGTTCTCTTCTTGATTTAAGATCCAAATTTGCTGTAGGTTCGTCAAGAATCAGCAATTCAGGATTCAAAACTAACGCTGTTGCTAATGCTACCTTCTTTTTTTCTCCAAAGCTTAATCTATGCGGTGCTCGATCCTTTAAGTTTTCAATACCAATCTTTGATAAAACTTTGTTACTTTGCTGTTTGATTTGTTCTTCTGGGAACCGCAGATTTTTCGGTCCGTATTCCACATCTTCGATAACGCTCGACGTAAACAATTGATCATCTGGATCTTGGAAGACTAGTCCGATTTTATGGCGGATTTTTTTGAAGTCATGCGCTGTTGTTTTTGCTTCAAATACCATTATTTCGCCTTGCTGCGGAGTTAATAACCCAGTCAATAGAAGGATTAGTGTTGATTTTCCAGAACCGTTTGGGCCTAGAATCGCGACT
This sequence comes from Bathyarchaeia archaeon, assembly GCA_038826755.1. Lineage (GTDB taxonomy): Archaea > Thermoproteota > Bathyarchaeia > Bathyarchaeales > Bathycorpusculaceae > JAWBOE01. The sequence goes on from JAWBOE010000005.1 coordinate 9,189, forward strand.
TTTTCGCCTCTTGACACAGTGAAAGATACGTTATCTAGCGCTGTTGGTCCACTAGGATATGTGAATTTTACGTTCTTAACTTCAATAATTGGTCGTGGCATAAATTATCCTCTAAAAGATTGTAAACAGGCAGACTATTGTTGCTGTTGTTGTGATAAACGCAACATCGCGTGCACTTAAGTATAAGGTAGTTTGCGGTTTATTGCTATTTATGTTGAAACCTCTTACTTTCATGGCCATGTAAACTCTTTCTGCTCTATCGTATGTTCGAATAAACAAGTTTGCTATTATTGCGCCTGATTGTTTTAGGTTTTGTAGATTTATGTTACGTGGGTTAATGTAAGTTCGAGCTTCCTTGGCAATAAGTACCTTTTGTAATTCGTGAATTGAAACAAAGAGGTACCTATAGGTTAGGCTGAACATTTGAATTATGACTGCAGGCACCTTAAGCATAGCTAACAATTGCAGTATCGTATCAAAACCTGTGGATAACGTAAATACTATTAGACAAGCAACGCAGAACCAAACACGACTGGCAAACATCAGGAAACGTGTTAGCCCTTCAAACGTTATTGAAAATGTAAATAAATGCAAATTTGCGCTAAAAAAGATCCTGCCTTCTGTTAGAAAAAGAGTGGGCAAAGAGACTACCATTGCAAAGCATGGAATAAAAATGGTTCGGGTAATAAAATTTCTAAATGGAATCCTAGAAGTAACAGCTAAAATCACTGGAATTACACAAAATAATAACAAATAATGTAGCTCTTGTATAAACAGAGAAGCGATAATTAGCAGTATTGTTACTGTCATCTTAACTAGTGGATTAATAGACTGTAAGAAGCCTCGTTTATTACTTAAATCTTCAACGTAAAACAGCGATTCAACATTTGCAACTATATCCTTTAGTGAAGTTGGAAAACCCATTTGTTTTACCCTTGTTTTCTCTTCAACAGATTTGCTACGCCCAAGGTTACTATAAATATCATTAGGGTTGAAGTAATGCCGAGGAGCAAGTTTCCAAATTCGTTTTCAAATCCTGGGATAGTGTAATCTGGAAATGGTGCTGGCAAGAGGTTTTCGCCAGTAACTTCGAGTTCTTCAGCTTTAACATCTAAAGTTTCCAGAGCATACGAGAATACAAATGTCCCAAGTGCAACAAATGTAACGGCTAAAGATAAACCTATTATTACTGTATTCCTATCAACCTTTTTACTTTTTACATTTATATTCATCAGCATTCCTCCTTTACACTGACCTGCTTCTCATCATTTTTTACTGCAAATCTCTTCAAAATAACACTATGCTGCATGATGTCTGGGCGAAGTTTCACAAGAAAACCTACTAAAGCCATTGTAACAACGCCCTCTATTACGCCGATAACTGAGTGATTAATTGCCATTGCCGGAACTGCAACTGATAGACCATACTGGAAAATCGGTACAGAAAAACCAAGTTCTATCCCTGCGGCAACTGCTGCGAGCACATCGCCTGTAAAACTTGCAATAAACACGCCTGCATAAAGAGCCTTTCCCCTTGATACCTTATTTATCGCCAAAAGCAATACCGCGGGGATTACAACGCCGATAATACCCATATTTAAGACATTAGCGCCTAATGCGGTTATTCCTCCATCACCGAATAGTAAGCACTGTAAAATGAGGATTATGCTCATTGAAATGCATCCTGCGTATGGACCGAGAATTATTCCGATAGCGGCACCGCCAAGTAAATGTCCTGTTGTTCCACCAATAATTGGGTAGTTCATCATTTGTGCCGCGAAGAACAGGGCAGTTAGCATTCCCATTAATGGAACTTGCCGTTCATCCAAAGTGCCCTTGACTCTTACGAAAGAAACTACCCAAAAGAGCAGCGTTACTGTGAAAGTTACGATGATTACGGGTAGACTTATGAATCCGTCAGGTATATGCAATTTTTATATCAGCTCCAATTCAACCTTGCAAGTAACACTTTTTACTAGTTCAGTGTTACTACTATTAAAGGGTTCCTATGCTGACAAATATTTTCTCTTCATCTAAATTCTATTGAGTCAAAAATAAATGGAGATAAAGCTATTCTGCACCTGTAAAGCTTACTAAGACATTAATTAATTTTTAAGTAGACGATATTGGTTAAGAATAAACAATTTAACTTTTTAACTATACTTTGAATTCTTCAAGCTCGTTCTGAGAAACAATTTCAAGCTATTCTCCTGAATTTTGCAACACGATTAGCAATCAATGTCGCAATTGCACCTGCTGCTAGACCAGCATCTATGTTAACAACAGCTAACCCCAACGAGCATGATTGAAGCATCGCCATCAATGCGCTGACACCCCTTTTGCCGAAGCCATAATTATTAGATGTAGGAACAGCAATAACTGGAACATCAACCAGACCCGCTACTACTGATGCCAAAGCCCCCTCCCTACCTGCAACGACTATTATAACATCAACATCTTTCATGATTAAATCTTTCAAAGGCTCCAATAACCTATGTATCCCCGCTACGCCTAAATCATACGCAGCAAAAACTTCGCACCCCATCTCTTCAGCCAATATTTTTGCTTCCTCCGCTACAGGAATATCTGACGTACCTGCAGTTAAAATTCCAATTCTTCCCCCCGTTGGTTTAACAATAAAATCTCTGTTTTTTACCACGACAATCCTTGCTCTATCGTAAACACAAATGTCCACGTTTTTAGGAGCTTTTTCCTGAAGCATACGCACTTGATCTGCACTACAGCGGCTAACTATGACGCGACCACACATTTTTAACGCTCCAGACGTAATCTCAACAACATCCTCGACCGTTTTTCCATCAGCAAGAATTATTTCGGGAATTCCCTTTCTATATGCGCGGTTAATATCAATCTGCGCAATATTTCCAACTTCAACTACTGCAAGTAAATGTACCAGCTTTTCAGCTTCATCAACTGAAAGTTCTTTTTTAGCAGTTTTCTCCAGTATTTCCCTCAAAGTATACAAGTCTCACTTCTCCTCAAATAACCATAATTAATATATCATTTGTGCCAGCCTTTTTATATAAAAAGCTATGTGAAGGATAACAGTGTTAGAAAAAGACAGAATACTTATCGTTGATTGCCAGGTTGCCGGAATATCAGGTGACATGTTTTTAGGTGCGCTCATAGATTTAGGAGCTGACGTTGCTAAAATAACATCGGCAATAAAAACTTTAGAAAATCCGCATATTTATGAAAACGTAAAAGTAGACATACAAAAAGTCACAAAGAAGGGGTTTAGGGCAACAAAATTTGATGTCACCGCTGAAAACGCCAACATAAAAACTGGTAACCTTCTCATAAAGCTCGTCGAAGAAACCACAAAAGACATTAAACTCTCAAATGACGCTCGGCGTTTTGCATCGCAAACTATCCGCACGTTAGTGAACGCTGAAACAAAAATACATGGAAACGACGATAAACTGCATATGCACGAAATAGGCTCTGTTGATACAGCAGCGGAAATAATAGGCGCAGCAGTTGCTTTAGATGATCTTAATCTATTCAAAGCTAAAGTATTCGCCACACCTGTTTCTGTTGGCGGAGGATTATTCAAGTTTTCTCATGGTATAGTAACCAGTCCAGCTCCTGCAACCATAGAAATACTTGCTGCCAAAAATTTTCCAATACGAGGCGGTCCCGTCGAGGCTGAATTGACCACGCCGACAGGAGCCGCTATCTTAGTAAATTTGGCATGCGACACTATGTGTTTCTACCCTGAAATGCGATTGACTAAAGTTGGTTATGGCGCAGGAAACAGAGATTTTGAAGAAATGCCTAATTTACTAAGGCTTATACTTGGAATGTCAACAGAAAACCAGCTGATTAAAGAAGAAATTGCGGTTTTGGAGACAAATGTTGACGATGTAACTGGCGAAGTTGTCGGGCATGCCATTGATAAACTGCTAAGTGCAGGCGCCAAAGATGTAAGCATAATTCCCATTTTCACAAAAAAGAGCAGACCAGGACAAATTCTGAAAATAATTGTTGACCCATGTGACGTAGTACGTCTTGCAGAGTTAGTGGTTGAGGAGACTGGAACCTTGGGCGTACGTGTCTACCCTTGCAGTAGGTTTATTCTAAACCGTGAGCAAATATTAGTAGAAGTACCCATAAATAAAGATAGGCGAACCATAAGGGTTAAGATTGCTAAAAATAAAAACGGAAAAATCATTCAGATAAAACCAGAATATGACGAAGCAAAAAGATTGTCCGACGAAACAGGCATACCTATAAGAGAAATACAAGAAATTGCTCGAGCAAAAGCTAGGGATGCATTATTGAAAGGTGCTACAGATGAATCTGCTTGACTCAAAGTATGAGTTACTTCAGAGTTTCATAAGGGAAAAAGGCAAGAATGGCGTGGCCATCGCATTTTCAGGTGGTGTTGATAGTGCCACTTTAGCCGCGGTGAGCCATAATATTCTGGGCGACCATGCAATAGCTGTAACTGCTAAGTCGCCTACATATACGCTTGAAGAGTTGGAAGAGTCAAAAAGGGTAGCGAACGAGATAGGCATAAAACAAGTCATTGTTGAGACTAATGAGCTAATGGATGAAAATTTCAGTAGGAACACAGAAGACCGATGTTACTACTGCAAAAAGGCACTGTTGATACGTATTCAAAAAGTAGCAGAGAATTTTGGGCTGAATGCAATTTTTGAGGGAACAAACTTCAGCGATTTACAAGGACACCGCCCAGGATTTCAGGCGGTAAAGGAAACAGTAAACGCGTACAGTCCATTGGTTGAATGTAAAATTACAAAGGAAGAAATCCGCGAGATAGCCCGTAAATTGCGTTTATCTGTTCAAAATAAACCACCAATGCCGTGTTTAGCTTCGCGGATACAATATAACGAGCGAATTACTCCTGAGAAACTATTTCGAGTCAAGGCGGCAGAGCAAGAAGTACGACGCTTAACTGGTGTTAAGCTTCTTCGAGTCAGAGATCACGGTGGTCTAGCAAGGATAGAAGTAGGTAGTAATGAAAGGGAAGTATTATTCAACATTGAAATACAGGATAGAATAGCCACTGCTCTGAAAGAGTTGGGCTTCAAATATGTAACTATAGACACTGAGGGCTATCGAACAGGCAGCATGCTTCTTACAAGAAACAGCGAATAGCAACTTGCTCCTGTCATGAAGCTTAATATGTTATTTATTGCCTAACCTTAACTTTTAATTCTAGAGAATAATTCTTGGAAATTGTGCTCTATGCTTGAAATTAAGGCACCATATGACTCTAGAAGGTGACTTTTCTCATGGTCAGCCTTACTTGCCTTTTTCATAACTTCGTTAAGAGAGTCGATAACTTGGAGTTTAAGTTTCTCTATCTCTGATCTGTTATCAGGTGTAATGGGTTTATCCATTTTGTTTAATCCTTCATAGAGGGCATTTAACTTTTCTAGTAAACGCTGTAACTCCTTCACAAAGATTTTTTCACATTCTAGAAACTCGGCAAACCGGGCTTCCAGCTTGCGAGTTTCCATCAGTAAACTGCCATATGCATCGTCATGATTGTCAACCATAATGTCTCGACATCCATGAGCAATATTTTGTAAATTATTTTTGTATTTTGTTTCTTGTTCAACAGATGGTATTTTTCCTAGTGGCTATTCTTCAGAGGGCTGAACAGTATTTTACTATTTTAACCTTTTTATTCTTTTTAGAGCTACCTTACAGGAAGTAGAGAACTATCACTCAGTATTCGCTATAAAATAGTAGTGCTTTGACTATTGCGTAATTATTGGCTTAATATGCAAAAATTTAAGGTATACGTCAAGTTTCACAAAACCAATAAATGTGGGGTCTAAGAAAAATTTAGTATTCTCCTAATAAATTAGGCTATAAAAAAGCCTTAACAGCAAAAAGCAGCTGTGTCAACGGCTAGATTTTAACAGGTGTCCTTCCCGGTCAATTTCGCCTCTGCGAATTCTAGTAGTGGAAATCGGTGCACAATTCTCCGAAGGAACCATCTTAATGGCGATCACTTTAAGCGGTTGCAGTCCCATTTCATACCGTTTCTGATTGATTTTGGTTGCCATAGGCATTGTTTCCTCACTTACCACCAAGGCTTCGAGGCATCCAGCCTTTAAAGTTGTACCAAAAGGGTCGTTCAAAGGAACGATCTCTGCCCGTTCTGAAACGCCAAGGTCGCTAAGAAAAGTTTTGAGCTCCTTCAATCTTTCAGAGTATGGAGCAGTTGCATGTGGCTTACTAAGCTTGGCTACAAACTCGTCAGAGCAAAGTCCAATAGCAACATGCTCGCCGATTTCGAATGCTTTTGTAAGTAGTGCCTTGTGTCCTTTATGAAGCTCGTCGAATGTTCCGCCTACTGCAACTCTTCTATACTTTCTCATTTAAAGCAACCGTGCACCTTGTTGATCAATTTTTGCCATGATAATATTCTTTTCTGGTAGCAGCTGCTTAAAAGCTTCTACTACTTGCTGGGCTTTTTCTTCATATGCTACTGCATGTATTGCTTCGCCAACCATGTTCTGTGCAGCACCTATAGCTGCAGACTTTTTAGCGAGATGTACTAATTGTCTAGTGCGTGCGGTTGCAAATCCTGTTTTTTCAGCAAAATCCCAGCAGTGCGCCAAAAAATTTTCCAATGTAGGCTCAGTTAAGATAGCATCTAGTGTTTTCTTTCCGTAACGGTTTACTTCCTTCTTCTTCTCCACTGAGTTGAGTACTTGTTTAGTTGGTATGGCTCCTATAAAACCTACAACTACGGCGTATTCTGCGGTTAGGGGTATGTGATCAATTTTGCTGACTCCTGGTGCACCTGGTTCAATGGTAAGAACGCAGCCTCCAGTCATTAATGGTCCCACTGTGCCTAGGCCTGTTTTGCATTTTACTTCAGCGGCGTGAGCTATTTCGCCGATTTCATTAAAAGTTAAAGGCAACCTCAATGCTTTCGCCAGTGCAAGTACTGCGGTTAGGGCGCCGCCTGCGCTTGTGCCAAAACCAGCACCTATTGGGACTTCAATTTTGTGATAGACATCAATGGTGTAAGCAGTTGCAACCTTATTTAACAGCAGTTGTAATGCAGTTGTTGTTGTTTCTGCTTCTGATGCAAGTTTGCCATTTATGAAAACGCGAATGTTCGTAGTCTCTGATTCTGAAACCGAAACCTCTGTTAATACGCCCTTCTGAAGCGCGAATCCACCTCCTCTGGCGCCGACGTGTTTCAAATCTGTAATAGGTTTACCATTAGCTGTTGTATCACAGATTTCAAAGAAGCTGGAAATTCCCGCGGGCGCAAATGCTTTTGCCGTCTTTTTTGACAATTATTTCCCCTTTTTTTCTATTTTTAACTGGAGCTTAAGGGCTGGAAAAGCTTTGTAGCATGCTTCTGCGATTGGTGGCACCATTACTACTAAGAAGGGGATTTCAGTAGCGAATGTCCAAGAGAACAATATTAAACCTGCGTAATAGGGTAAATTGGTTGCGCCGCCTATAGCTGCGGGTAAAGTGAAAAGTTGTGTATAAGCCCACACTCCTATCCCAATTATGGCGCTTCCTATGGTTGTGCCTACAACGGAGGCAACTTCAAAACTTCGCCATTGAGGTCGTACGTAACCTACGATAATCGCTATTAGGTAGCTGATTACGAAAATGGCAACTACAACAGATATATTAAAGAATGCTTCTTCGGGGCGCCTAACGTTAAAATAGTTTATCACACTTTCAGGAGTTATCACAAGATATGCCAATGTGGCTATTATTGTAACACCGATGCTCAGACTTAGGAGTGTTCTTTTCCAATTCAACTGCTTACGTGATAAGTATCCCATAATCCAAAAAGCGATAAAATTTGCAGGCACACCTACTGTTATGCTGAGTAATGGGTCGCCGTGAATAAGTATGTCGCTGATGAATATGCCTATTGCTGCGCCGACGCCGCCTACTATGCCTCCGAAAAGTAATGCAAAAGTTGCAGGGATTACTACAACTGGCCAGAATCTTACGCCACCAACAGTTGGGGCAACAATCGGAAATATAAAGTAAACCACAAGACCAACAGTAGCATATAGTGCAGCATTCATAGCAATTAACGTTACGTGCATTGGTTTTAGCACCGGCATTTTTGTACCACTTCTGCTCGCAAGTATCAGAGGAAAAAAATAAAGTTTCCCTATAAATTGTTTATACACGTTTAAACTTCTGCCTTTACGAAAGCTGCATTAGAACAATGCATTACTATGGAAGAAGTATCGATGTTTGGTTTTTGATGGCTACGAAAAGGTTTTAACGACGTTGATTCTAAATTGCTTCTAATTTTACGTACTCTAGAAGTTAACTTGGAAGTTAAAGCGTGAGAGTTAAAACACTTCCTAAAATTAAGCATGGGTTTTCTGCAATGGACTTTCTGCTAGTTATGATGAGTTTTGTTTGGGGTATAAATTTCTCAGTTGTAAAAGGCGCTTTGGCGGATTTTTCACCCTTAAGCTTTAACGCGATTCGCTTTGGGCTGGCATCTTTGATTTTGCTGAGTTTTTTGTGGCTTCGTGAACGGAGCTTAAGCGTTAAACGCAAAGATCTGTGCTATTTTGTTATGCTTGGCTTGATCGGAAATACTGCATACCAGCTATTCTTCATTAACGGTATTGCCTTTACAACCGCAACAAACTCTTCACTCATCATCGCTACAACACCGATATTCATAGTTCTCTTCAGCGTTGTTTTACATATTGAGAAAATAACGGGTAGAATCGTACAAGGCGTAATACTCTCTTTTACAGGTATTGTCATGATAATTTTAGGTTCGGGAAAGCAGTTAAGCTTCACCGAGCAAAGCTGGATAGGCGACTTGCTTACAATAGCCAACCCGATTTGTTGGAGTAGCTACACAGTGCTTTCAAAGCCCTTGCTGAAGGAGTATTCACCACTTAAATTGACTGCAATAACAATGGCCATGGGCACTGCTCCATTACTTATTATTTCTGCGCCGGCATTAGCATTGCAAAACTGGGTGGGCGTTTCAGTTACTTCTTGGTTAAGCCTAGTTTTTTCTGCGGTTTTCGCTATTTCCATTGGCTATGTGGTATGGTATACTGGCGTAAGCCACATCGGCACTTCGAGAACTGCACTTTATGAGAATTTAGTAACAGTCTTTGCAGTGGCTTCGGCGTGGGTTCTTCTTTCAGAAACTATGACTAACATCCAAATCGTTGGAGCTATTTTTGTCTTTATTAGTTTATATATTGCAAGAAAGGATAACAATCGGGTAAATAAGCGTAAGACTAATACTTGCGATAAAGAGTAACCTAAGTATATAGGGTGCAATTATGAAGCTTTTGTTGGATGAAATGTATGCTGGTTTAAAAGAGTATTTCGAGACGTTGGGTTACGAAGTGTTAACCGCACAGGAAGCTGGATTAAAAGGTGCAAAAGACAGGGCTGTTGTGGAGTATGCTGGCAAGAATGACTTGCTTCTTGTTACGCAAGATCAAAAACCAGCAGAGTTAGCTGAACTGACAGGCGTCAAGTATGTTTTAATTTCAAACGCGATGATTGCCAAGATTGCTGATGCCAAGATAAAAGAGAAGTATCCCAAAGGTTAAATATATTTTTGTTTATACTCATCAAATAGTGGTTAAACAGATCCCTGTAATTTTTCATTTGATCTATTATTTTTAAGAAGCCAATTATCCTTGGGGAAAGTTTTTATTGGCGTCCTAGGCTTACTGTTGAACCGTTAATAAAAGAAGATGATTTACGATGGTATTACAGAAAGGTGACTTCATACTAGTAGATTACACGGCTAAAGTAAAGGAGACAAATGAAGTTTTCGATACAACAAGTGAAGAAGTAGCTAAAAAAGAACATCTACATAAAGAGGGCGACATTTACGAGCCAAAACTTATTGTTGTCGGCGAAGGTTGGATGCTAAAAGCCTTGGATGAAAATTTTCCATCAATGGACATCGGTAAAACCGCAACTGTAGAGATACCGCCAGATAAAGCCTTTGGTGCTAGGGATCCAGAAAAAGTAAAACGCGTGCCTTTAAAACAATTAATCGCTAAAGGTATTAACCCCGCAATTGGAATGCGCATCGAATATGGTGGGAAAAACGCCATTATACGCTCAATAGGCGCTGGAAGAGTTCTTCTGGATTTCAACCCACCATTAGCTGGAAAGACTTTGATTTACGATATCACTGTTCAGAAAAAACTTGAAACCAAAGAGGAGAAAATTGCTGCACTTCTCCACCGACGAATACCTATAGTCGATTCTTCCAGGTTTAAACTTAACCTGGCAGATAGCGTTTTAACCATCGAAATGCCTGAAGAAACATACTATTTGGAAGGTGTACAAGTTGCCAAAAGAGGCGCAGCGATGGATGTACAAAAATTCTTTCCCGACGTATCTACCGTAAACTTCGTTGAAACTTTCAAGTTTGAGCAAAAAGCAGAAACAAAAGCGTAGTTCCTATTTTATTACCCCTGTCTTTCGTGCAACTTTTTCACATGCTTCATATGTCAATCTTAGTTTGTGTAAAATAGTGTATCTTTCAGGCCTAATTGATGCGGCCATTGCCAAGGCTTTGACTACATCCTCATCCTCAACGCCTAACTCTGCAGCAGTGGTGGGCGCTTGAATCTGCTTAAGCGTGTTTCTAATCTGCTGCCAGTCCGCATTATGCAGGTACGCAGATAATATTGAGCCTACACCACACTGTTCACCGTGCATTGCATGATTATTTTTTAGCACGTCAAGAGCATGGCTGAATAGGTGTTCTGAACCACTACATGGGCGGCTGCTTCCAGCAATGCTCATTGCAACGCCACAACTTATTAAAGCCTCCAGCAATACGCGCAGGCCTTCTTGGTTATTTGGTTGTATTAGTTTGGCGTTTTGCATTACCAGACGCATGCTCATTAACGCTAGGCTTGCCGCGTATTCACCATAATACTCGTTTTTTTCGGCATGCGCGAGCTGCCAATCCTTTACAGCGGTAAACTTGCTGATCACGTCACCACAACCGCTTATAGCAAACCGCCAGGGGGCTTGGGCTATGATATCAGTATCTGCGATTACAGCAAGTGGTGCTTGCGCCATGATGGAATAAGGTTTGTCTAATCCTTTAACTGACGCAAGTGGACTTGCGATGCCATCATGCGAAAGCGTTGTAGGTATGCTAATGAAAGGTATCCCATGACACGCTGCACTTAGTTTTGCCGCGTCAATTTTTGAGCCTCCACCTACAGCAAAAAGGACAGTTGGTTTTAACTCTCTTATGCGTTCTTCGATTGCTGTGATTGTTTCAGCGGATGCATTTTCAATAATAATGCTTTCGGCAGTTATGCTTGCTGTTTCAAGAAGGTTTTGAACAGTTTCTCCTGCAATTTTGCAACTTCTTTCTCCTGCGATTATAAGCGCTGAACCTGTGAGGTTTAATCTCTGGGTTACCTCTAAAACACGCAGTATGGTTCCCTTGCCTACTATAACTTCCCTTGGCAGTTGCATATAGTGATAAGATAAAGTCAAATTTTATCCCTGTTAAGCTTTAGTGACTATTTTGTGACATAATGTTTAAACTTTTTGAATTTCACCTGGCTGGTTCGTATTTTGGTTTTTACCCGCCTATTTATTTTTAGATAATTTAGTTTTTGCATTAGTTGAAAAAGAAAAAAAGAAGGTGTTACTTTGATAATAAACCGCCTACAATTCCGCCTACTGTTGAAGCAATTGCCCCAAAGGCAGCCAAGACTATCGCAGCTATTCCGACGGCTAATCCTGCTAACCCGCCAACTAAGCCACCAGCAATTCCTCCAGCCAAACCGCCTGCAAAGGCAAGACCTGCGATTGCAAATAAGGCGACTACGATTCCTCCAAAGATGCCTGCAAGGAAACCTGCTAACGCGCCACGGAGCGCTCCACCCTTAGCTATAATTCCTGCAACCAAACCACCTATAAATCCGCCACCCAAGTGTCCGATGAAAGGTAAAAGCCATCCCAGAACTGCGGTAATGATAAAACCTACAAAAGCTCCAAGCCAAATGCTCCCCAAATTAAGCACCGTATATTATATTTGGCACTGTTGCTGTTTTATGTTTTTCGAAGGATGACACTGAAGTGTGTTAAAGCGATAGCTCATCTTTTGGCTATAAAAAGTGTTATTTAGCACCTGTCTGCTTTGATGTTGGCGGGTGTAGCGTTTGAACTTTCGGGGCAGAGACATTATTTCAATTGAGGATTTCACACGCGAAGAAATTACCCATATATTGAACACCGCTAAGAGCATGGAGTCTATAGCTACAAAAAGTTCGGACATGCTTAAGGGCAAGATTCTTGCAACGCTCTTCTTTGAGCCTAGTACGCGGACTCGTTTAAGCTTTGAGGCTGCGATGCTTAAGCTTGGGGGTTCAGTTATAGGTTTTGCGGAAGCTGATATTGCATCAGTGAAGAAGGGTGAGAATCTTTCTGACACGGTTCGTACTGTGGAGAATTATGCAGATGTAATTGCACTTAGACACCCCCTTGATGGTGCGGCAAAACTTGCGGCTGAGCTCGCGAAGATTCCAGTGATTAACGGCGGTAGCGGGTCAGAGGAGCATCCGACACAGGCACTTCTTGACTTGTATACTATCCAGAAAGAGAAGGGAAGAATTGATGGGCTAAAAATTGCTCTTGTAGGTGATTTGAGGTACGGACGTACTGTGCACTCGTTGGCTTACGCGCTTTCTCTTTATAACATTGATTTATACTTGGTTTCTCCAGAAACTTTGCGCATGCGTCGTGAAGTTCTAAGAGCGATAAACAACAAAATCCATGTAGTTGAAGGCTCAAGTCTGGAAGATGTTGTTTCGCGGGTGGATGTGTTATATGTTACGCGCATACAGAAGGAACGTTTTCCTGATCCAGCGGAATACGCGAAAGTGAAAGGCACCTACAAGATAAATCTTGAAACGTTACGTGCAGCACGGAATGACCTTATTATTCTTCACCCGCTTCCACGGCTTGATGAAATCGCGCCTGAAGTTGATAAGACGCCACAAGCACGTTACTTCCAACAAGTCTGGAACGGTATGGTTGTCCGAATGGCGCTTTTAGCATTGGTATTAGGCGCTGTAAAGTGAGCCTTTGGCTAGGCTATGTCAGGTTGAATCTGTCATAGTTCACGAGCGTACTTATTGTGCTGCATGAAGGACATTTCTGTAGTATTCCATACCAGCTTTTCTTGCAATTGCCGCAATATGTAACGCGGTGGTTGTAAGTGAAGAATTCTACTGTTCGATTTTCAACCAGCTGGCGCGTCAAATTTAACAGTGCTTCTGCGGCGTATGGTTTGTCTTCTAACTCGATTATGGTGAGGCTTGCTCCTGTTCTTATGGTTTTTAGCTTTTGTTCGGTTTTTAGCGTATCAGTTGGTACGTAAAGAAAGTTGCCTGTTTGTACTTGCATACGTCGGCTTGTAGTATAGAAGGGTTTATCGCGTGTTCCTGAGAATTTCACTTTTGCAACGCCGTATTTTTCTATGTCCAATTCTGCTAGGCGTGTAGATGCTTCATAGCTGGGTACTACTGCTGTGAAGAGTCGTTTGCCGTATTTTCTGCCTATTTTTTGCTTGAAGGTAGATATGTTTTGGGCTATTTCTTCCATGAAGTTGATGTTTTCTTCACAGTTTGCTGGTTTGCCAGTGAAGGATTCAGTGCATTCTTGTAGTCCAGCCAAGTTTATTATGCTGGCGCAGGTTTCTGTTCTAAAGTAGGTATCGCCGTTTGAGTTCTGCGTGATGAATGGAAATGTGTTTTTTCCATGCTGTTTAAGTGCACGGTGCCCTATCGTTAAGGTGCGTGCAGCCATTTCCCAGCGTTCTCGCAGTATTTCGAGTAATTTGTTCTTGTCTTTTTCACTTTCGTAAATTATTCTTGGCAGATTGATTGTTACTTGCCCGATGCAACCTGTTCGCAGTGTATCTGTTTCCCAGTCACCTGTTAAATCGGGTTCAAATCTGCATCCTGAGGCAGAGAATGTTGTTTGATTACCATCTTGTAGCTTGCTTGCAAAGTAGATTATGCCTTTTTGTGAGGTTACATTGTGTGCTTGAAGAAGAATTTGGTTTGCTTTTTCGTTGGTGAATGCTTCTTTAACAAGTTTAACGATAATTTTTGGGTTGAAGAGTGGTTTTAATGTGCTTTCTTCTGTGGCTATCTCTAGAAGTAGTGTTGCAAGTAATTGTACTTCATCAGCGAAGTCTTCGTAACTGCCACATGTTTTGCCCTGAGGCCCGATTGCTGGTTTTTCTGTGAGGAACTTTGGCAGCACAGGTTCTATGCATAAAGTTGTGTCAGTATGCTGGTTTAAGTTAAGGATAAACAGACGTAGTTGTTCCTTCAATTCTTCTTTAGGTGTCCCTCTTGCGAAAGGAGCGAGGAACACGTTGAAGTACTCGCAGGTTTGTGTTCCAGTTATTTCGCTGTTTGTGTACAATAACACGTTGAAAATCGTGGATAACGCGGATTCAAAGTTTTGTGGAGGTTTTATGGTGCTTTTGGCTGTATTGCTGGTTCGAATGCCATGTTGGAAGAAGAACCGTAGATCATGAATTACTTCTTTTGGTTTTAGTATCCATGTACCCACATCGTCTATGTACATAGCACCTGATAATTGTGCATCAGCTATGTCGCGTGGATACACATTCAGAAGAGTGTATTCTGCTAGGACGGTTTTTCCTGCATACGTGATTAAGGCGTCTGAGTCTTTTGTGTCTATTAGTGCAGCTACTTCATGGACAGGCATCCCTAGCCGCGTAAGTTTGTGGCGGTACTCTTCTAAGCCTCTTTGAATTAAAATAGAGTTTACTACTTCTCGGATGAGCGGAGCTGTCAAATATTTTATTTTGGCTTTGAGCAATATTTTTTCTGCTTCTTTAGCTGTTTTTTCTGCTAGTTCAGCAGGCATTTTTGCCTCTTTTATAAGCGCGTTTGCAATTTTATTTGCGTCAAATTCCTCAACTGTGTAGTGTGATGTTCGAACCATCATGCCTCGTGGCTTATGGGCTTTTTTTTCAACACGGTCTGCGACATCTATTACCATTTTTCCAAGGTCTGTTAAATAGTATTTTTTTGCTTCTGCGTCTACTTCAACCAAGTTCGCCTTGAGTAGGAATTTTAGGTGGTAGGCGAATTTTCCTGCATCTCGACTTGGGCTCATCTTAAGTGCACTCATTAATTCACTGTATGATAGTGCGCCCTTGTCGTAAAGCAGGTTTAGTAGGCTTAATCTGAGAGGTGAGGACACTGCTTTGAGTACTTTGACACCGCGCGCGCGTTGTGGAAGTGCCATGTCTGTTTTCCCTCTCAGAGTGTGCTTATTTATTTTCATAACGACAGTTTAAACATTAACTTTTTTTAGGCTTGCCTTATTGTGGGTTATTGGCTAAGTGTTGCTCAGCGTTTATGTCTTCTCTTTTTAAGTTGCTTACCGACTGATGACTGGCTGTACTTGGTGGCGGAGCAAAATGTTGTTTCCACTCCTTTTATATGCCTATAGCATAGAGCCAAAATGTGTGGGTTGTTTTTTAGGTGCTTGTGAGAACTGTATTGGTTTTTCTTTAGAAATTTTTATGGTTACTCAGGTTGTCTCTTTAAATATTGTTAAATGCTTGAAGCTAAATGTTATTGACGTGTTGGGAGGTTTATGTGTGAACGTTGCTGATTTCAAGGTTGAGCGAAACATGCTTATTCGTGCTAAATACGATTCAGATTTAGTTAAGTTTATAACTCAACTTGCTGAGGAAGTCGGCATTACAGCGGCTACTTTTACCGTGATAGGTGCAGTGAAAGATGCCAAGCTTGGATTTTATGATCAAACAGAACGCAAGTATTATGAAATAATTGTCAATGGTCCTCATGAGATCGCAAGCTGCATCGGAAATGTTTCTTTAAAAGATGGTGAACGTTCTGTTCATGCGCATGTGGTTTTGTCTGATAAGAGTGGTAGTGTGAAAGCGGGGCATTTGATTACGGCGACAGTATTTGCCGCTGAAATCCACCTACTCGAATTGAAAGGTACCCTGCTCAAGCGGGAATATGATGAAGAAACAGGACTGTTTCTTTGGTCGATAAAATAGCAAAACTAGTTAGAGGGTGAAAATAATGATAAAACCGACAACTATTCTCTGGAAACAGCAACTATTTATTAAGATACTCCACTCCATTACCTAGGTCTGTTAGATGAGGCATATAACATGCGAGCGGTAATAGTTAAATTTCCTTTCGGTCTCGCAGCTTTTGATCAAAAAGGTACTCTGGTAGATAAGAGCCTGTTTTCTAAGACGCCACTAATAGCTGCTGAAGCGCTGGCTAAGCTTGAGGATAAAAAAATTTCAAATGAACTTTCCGAACTAGTTACACGCTTAACAAGTAAAGGATTTGATGTTATCGCTTTTGAAGACGCAAGTATTGCTGCAGAGTTACAGAAGTCTGGCATCTCAGCAGAAGTTGAGGCGTCTGCTGAGGTGGAGCGAATTCGTTCTAGGATGAATGACATCGCTGTGGAAACAGGTTTCGTTAAAGACGCAAAAGAACTCGAGTTATGGACACGCAACGTAAGCATCGAACTTGCTAAATTACGTGTTAAGGGCATGGTTGAAAAACGCGATTTAGTTGTAGCTCAAGCAATTCAGGCACTTGATGATGTAGATCGTACGTTGAACTTGTTTATGGGGCGATTACGTGAATGGTACAGTATTCACTTTCCAGAGCTTGATCGACTAATTGAAAAACATGAGACTTATGCACGGTTAGTTATGCAAGTAGGAGACAAAGCTAATTTCACAACTGAGACTTTAGAAAAGGTTGACTTGCCTAAAGCAAAAGCTGAAACTATAGCGGATGTTGCTAAGTCTTCAATGGGCGCGGACATAGCTGAAACTGATTTAGCACAAATTCAAGCTTTAGCCAGAAACATATTAGAAATGTATGAACTTCGAAAAAAAATTGAGGCATATCTGGAACAAACAATGAGTGAGGTGGCGCCTAACACGCAGGCATTAGTAGGTTCACTTTTAGGCGCACGTTTAATAGCAGTTGCGGGCGGCTTACGGAATCTTGCGTTGCGCCCTGCTAGCACAATCCAAGTTTTAGGCGCGGAAAAAGCCCTCTTTCGTTCGATGAAAACTGGTGCTCGACCACCAAAACACGGCTTAATTTTCCAGCATACGTTGCTACATGAGGCAAAGCGGTGGCAACGAGGTAAGATTGCCAGGGCACTAGCAGGTAAGCTTGCAATTGCGGTGAGAGCTGACGCATTCGGCGGCAGAATGGTTGGTGAAGAACTAAAAGCGGACTTGGAGAAGAGGTTAGAGGAAATTCGTGAAAAATATAAGGAACCGCCACCTGCTGAAGTAGTTAAACCGCGTGCTGAACGAAGGGAAGAACGCAGAGAGCAACAGCGACGGCGAGAACGATATAGCCGGCACGATAAACGGAACAAGCGGAGAAAAGACAAACGTGCACATTAAAGTCAAGCCGCATCCAAAATTTGAAGAAGTGTTTATAGTAACCCTTGAGGATGGTGCACAGCGGCTGGCGACACGCAACTTGGTGCCAGGCAAAATGGTTTATGGCGAAAGACTGATTCGATTTAAGGGCGTCGAGTACCGTGTCTGGGATGCATTCCGAAGCAAACTAGCCGCAGCGATACTGAAAGGTTTACAAACAGTGCCAATTAACCCTAAAAGCCGCATATTATATCTTGGCGCTGCATCAGGAACTACATCAAGCCATATTTCAGACATCGTAGGCGAAGAAGGACATGTTTACTGTGTGGAGTTCGCGCAACGTTCCCTCCGCGATTTAATAGACAATGTATGCAACTACAGAAGTAACATATCTCCATTCTTGGCAGATGCACGCTTCCCAGAAAAATACGCGATGTTCATAACAGGAAAAGTGGACGTTATCTATTGCGATATAGCACAGCCGGAGCAAGCCAAAGTATTGGCAGACAATGCTGATTTATTATTAAAACCAGACGGTTGGGTTATGCTAGCAGTTAAAGCTCAAAGTATAGACGTTACAAAGGAACCGGAAACAATCTATCAGCAGGAGGCAAATGTCCTGAGAAAAAGAAATTTCTGCATCAAAGAACTGGTAAACCTAGAACCATACGACAAAGCACACGCAATGATAACTGCCCAACGGTGAAAACACTATGCTGTACCAACCAAAAACCACTTACGGTAATCAACTAAACCGTTTTTGAGCAGTGCTCTGTTCAGCCTTGATACGTTTAGCAGGCTTCCACGACTTCCGCACACAATCAGGATACTCTTCGTGTAACTGCACCCATTCACGAAGAAAACGAACAGTACGCGGATCCGACAGGTACCCACTCCCAAAATCACCAAAAACGCTGCGCAGCAAAGCAACTTCTTTATCCCGCTCAACCTTAGCGATTATCGAAGCAGCAGAAACCACCAAGTAATTCCTATCCGCCTTATGTTCAGCTACAATACGCGTTTTAAAAACTAAACCTTCTCGAATATACCGCGCAAACCGCTCTTCAACAACGTCTGCCGCGTCTACAAATGCCATATCAGGCTCTAACTTCTCAATAACCTTAGCCATCGCCTGCGCTTCAAGCCTATTCAAGCTATACAAGCGTCTTTTATTATCCACAACCCAATCAATCTCCGCAGGCAATAACTTCACTACTGCACATCTCTCCGCTATTCGCATGATTTCCCTTGCAATAACTTCACGCCTTCCAGCCGACAAAAGCTTCGAATCCCTCACACCAGCTCGAACCAAATCAGACAATTTGTCCTCGTCCATCACAACGCCCGCAATCACCAATGGCCCAATCACACAACCTCTTCCTGCCTCATCAACACCTGCTATCCGCATGAAATCGGCATTTGCCTCCAAAACATTAATGCAACCCCAAGCCATAATAACATTTTTCAAAACAAGACAACAACCCACCTCATATAAACATGGACTAGAACAAACACAAAAACCCATTTACTAAACCAAACAAAAGCATGCAGTTAAAGTGCATAAAAAACAAAAAATGGCGGGACAAATCCGATAAGCTGGACAAGCGATGGGAAATACACCCTGCAGACTTAAACAAACTCATATAGCAATAGCAAATAGTTTTTGGTCATTGAAGACAAAAAGCGGTATTCTGCCGTTTTCTTTCAATTATCTTGTACCATTGCCTATGGTTTTCATGGCGTTCGTAGCCTATTTTAGCAACAAAGCCGCTTTGAATACCCTCACAGTTGTGGTTAACGCTAGAGAAAAGCAAACAGGCGATCAGGGTGATCTATTCTTTAACTTGAGCCAGTGTTGAAACTTTCACTGTAGGTGCTATTCTCTTTATGAGTTGCGAATCTTCAGTTACTAACTGCAGTTCTTTTTTCTCGGCAAAGTAAACGTACGAAGCATCATAAAATGTAATTTTCAGCTTCATAGCAGTGTCAAAGATTTCTTCTTCACTGCCGGCTACTCCTAGTACCTCCATTAAGTCTAGGGTATGCCTGATTGTCTTTAACAACAGTTTTGCTTCTTGATCAGAAACTTTCGCTTGCAGCGCATAGCCTTTCCAAATGATATTTTCTAGTTCATACCTTGCCAGTTCCAAAGTGGAGTTTCCAGTCAAGACCTTAATCTTGTTTTCTTTGATGGCTCTAAAAATGGCTGAGGAATCAAAGAGGAATTTCATCGGGTCTTCCTGTCTTCTCGTATGCATTTCACTATGTCTTTCATGCTTATTTTCTCAAGTGCCGGCTTCAGCTTGTTTATCTCTTCTGTAAGCTCTTCAATTTCTCTTTTCTTAACTTCGTCTTCAAGGGCTTTACGCAGGATTTTAGACGGTTTGATCTTGAGGCGCTTAATCTTATCTTTAAGTTGTGGGGGAATTTTCACAGAAACCGTTACGCATTGAACCATTTTTCTCACCAAAAAGTAGTACTAAAAAGTTTTCCAGCGATGTGCTGATTGACGCCAAAAGCGCGACTGTTCGAGTTGATTCAGGCAACATAGTCACAGTCAACACGGCAAACGGAAATTGAATGCTACTGTTGTAGAGGCCATTGTAACAGTTGCCTCAGGGCGAAAATGGTGTCACGGTCTCTGAGGCTGGAACAACAGTTACTGCGCCTGCAAAGAATAACTAGCGGCTCATAATCGCTGGAGTAGAGTTAGTCGACTTAGACGTTTAATTGCTAAAAATAAAATAGACGGTTTTTAGTCCATAAACCACGGGTCTACGCGCCATTCTTGATAAAGAAGTTTTAACCCTTTAATCAGCACCTTGTCAAGCACGCACATTGCTGTGCTTACCACGATTAGCGTTAGCAAAAATGGCAGGTAATTCATTTTGAAGAATATCAGCAGTGACGAGTTCGTTAGGAACACGTAAAACGTTAAATTGCCCAGGTATCTTGCGAGGAAATTGCTTGTTGCCTGGGGATATTTGCCTGTCACAGCCATGAACACGCCAATGGCGAACTCGAATAGGCGGTTTGTAGGTATCCAGTCGGTGCTGATGTAATAGTTTGTGTGGTAGGCAAAGTAGTATGTGCTTAATGCGGAAATTGCAAATGTACTTGCAAGAGAAAGTTTAGGGCGCTTCTTAAAGCAGTATATCGACAGCGGGTAGGCGATGTACAGGCAAACTATAAGTTGCACGAACCATAAGGTGCCGTTGATTTTGCCGTGAAACTGTGTGGCGCTTGTCGCACCCCAGCTTTGAAAGCCAGTGACTAAACGGATGAAGTCTCCCGTAGTGAACTCGCTGAAACAGCTCCACAGCGACGGAAAAAGAATCAAGGTGAAGCCAACGCCGAACAGCCAATAAGCCGGGTAAATGCGTAGCAGTCGCTCTTTGTAGAACTCTTTAACTTCAGCCCATGATGCGAAGCCTGAGTAGTTGTACGCTAAGCTAAATCCGCTTGCAACAAGAAACAACGTTACCCCCAGCGAACCATAGTTTACTTCACGCAACCCAAAGAAATTAAAAGTCCAATGGTACAACCAGTCAATTTCAGGCTTCCAGGCATGATTCATCACCACGAGCCCTGCGCCAAAAACACGCATTAGGTCAACAAACAGCAATCTTCGCTTATACATGCTATACACCTTAGACTACGCCGAAGTCAATTTCCAATAATCATTCTTCTCAGCAACTTTCGCATACAGGTTTATTAGGTTTATTTTTAGGCGTATACGTAGGCTTAGCAACAGCCACACGGTTATATTTGCCTTTAGTGTAGTCACCAAACTGAAAACAGCAAGCGACACACTTAACGCTGGACGCAAAAACAGAAAAAGAGGGGGAAAGATAACTGTGGGGACGTCACCACTTGTAGTGGGTTACGGCCAACACACCAGCCCACAGCGGAATCCGCCATTTTTTGATGGAATATTTACCTTGTACAAACGCAAGCTGCCATTATGCAAAGGTTAAACTGCAAAGATACTGTTGTATCCTAAAAAAATGAGCTTGATGATAAAAATTAAGATTCTAACTGTACCACTAGACTGGTCTAAGGTAAATTGCCAACTGTCCCTTTGAAACCTTCAAATCGACACCGCTCTCTGAGCAACATGCGCTACCTTTATCCAACGCAGAAATTGCCAATGTGTTTCTAGCGCTACCAAACATCGCAGGTTTTACACCTAGAATTTGTTCACTTGCCTCCTTAGTCAACTCGATCTCCAAATGGGTTATTTTCCACTCATCAGCATTGACAATAACATCTTTAATTTTACCAACGTTAAAATGACCCTCAGCATAGACGTTTTTATTGAGCAACTCACTAATTTTCACGCTCATTTTTCCCTCCCATTTGAATTATATTTAGGCACTTTATAAAATATATAATTTGCCCAAATTATTAATAAGCACCATAAAAAGCGTAACATAGGTTCCTTTGAATCTGAAAAAAGAATTTTCCACGTCAAAAATGATATAAAAAATTGGGAAAATAGCGCGTTTACTAGTATTACCAGCTATGCTGGTGGTGGTGGCGGTGGTGCTTGACCAAGCTCGTTTATGGGACCAAAAGAGATTAGCAGCATAATTCCAGGAAGAACACCTGCAAAAATCAGCGCTAGAATTGCCCACATCATGTTGTTAAGAGCCTTTAATGTTGCTACGTCGCCTGCGTTAGCTGCAACGTACATTTTGCGTATTCTCGTAAAGAATAGAAAAGCACACACGCCGCCGAAGACTAATAGAACTATGCCTGTGATAACCATACCTGTACCAGGAGCGTAGGTAATACCCCAGACGCTATAGCTAGGTAAGGTGGCTCCAACAGCTACGTAATAAATTCCGCCGAGTAGGAAACCGATCATGGCAAGAATTGTGAAGACGAAAGCGATCATCATGTATGTTTTGATGCTTGCGAGTTTTGCAGAGTCTGTTGACATTCTTTTTCACATCTCCATTTATTTCATCATTCATTGCATTTGTTATATAATGCTTTCTATCAGAGCAGGGAGCACAAAACAGAACGCCTGCATATTTCATATTCTTTACTTTTGCATTGTTCCAGAAATAACGCGTAGTCTTAAACAATTTTAAGCTCGTTTTGCATGAAAATTATATAACTAAATAAAACCTTCTTGCTTCAACTTCGTCGGCGTAACCAGCCCTAAATGTAAAGCTGTAGCCATTAAAACGCCAGATACGCCTAACGTGCGCATATCAACTAAGTCAGCAATTCCACGTACACCGCCTCCAACAAATACTTTGACATTTTGATTTTTCAGCGCTTCATTCAAAAGTACCGTGTTCAACCCTTCCTGACTACCCACTCTAGCTAAATCCAACAAAATGATTTGCTCCACTCCCTGATTCAACAGCTTTTTCAATACTTCTAAAGGAAAAGTAGAAGTATCAGGTTCAAAACCTAAGAGAACCTCATCACCCTTCAAATCAAGACTCACCACAACACGCTCTTTTCCGAAACAAGCAATTGCTTCCCTGATAAAACTATAGCTGGACAAAGTTTCTGTTCCGATAATAACTTTTGAAACACCATATTTAAGCAACAATCTTGCACGCTTAATATTATCTACACCTGCATCAACCATCAGGGCAAATTTAGTCTTAATCAACCGTTTTAGAAGAGCATAGTCGGGTTGTCCACCACAAATTGCATCCAAATCTGCCACGTAAAGCTCGCTAAAACCAGCAGTTCTAAACGCAACAGCAACATCCAGCGGATCCGAAGATGAACACAACACACTTTTCAGCGGTTGATATTCTTTTCTCCTGCCCCTAACAGCGTGAACAGCAACACCATTCATAACATCGATCACTGGAATCACTTTCAACCCAACAGTCCTCACTAACCCATAAAATACAGTAACTAACAAAAAAGCGTACCGCGTCTCCAACGTGTTTAATAATTTAATTTTAGATAATTTCTGGATGCTATTGAGAAATTATAAAATGGTAAAACGGCACGTTGGGGGAGACAAAACGGCAGGTAAAATAGTTTTGAAAGCTCTTACCATTTGTCTACTGCTAACTTGTTTTTTTGCATTAACACTTGAAGTAACTGAAGCAGTTTCGGAGAAAAATGTGGGTAATGCAGTGCAATGTGATTTATTCACACCGGCAGTTTGGAAACCCGCATGGATAGACAAAAACAACAACAACATAGCAGACGACCTTGACATGGAAATTTCAGAAAAGAAGGCAAATGGCACCGCCCAAGACTACGTAAACGTAACAGTTATGCTAAACAAGATGCCGACTGCAAAAGACACAGAGGCGTTTATTTCTTTAGGTGGATACTTAACAACACCTACTTGGAAAGCGGCAACTTATGGGTTCGGCGGCAGAATACAATACAGCGCTATCGAGCAGTTTATCCAGCAATGTTCAAGTGCAGTACTTGTTGAAAAGGACGCTGTAGGCAAAGTAAACCTCGCTTACGCAACACAACAAATAGGTGCCAGAACATACGTTTGGAACACGCTGAACCTTCAAGGCGACCCAAATGCTTCAACTGCTATTATAGACACTGGCATAGACGCTACACACATAGATTTCGCACCTGGGTACGGCAACCAAGACTTCTCCAAAAAAATAATCGGTTGGACAGACACGGCAAGCGGCGCCACAGCACCAGTTGACGACAACGGACACGGTTCACATGTCGCTGGAATAGTCTCTGGAAACGGATTCTTCAGTGTAGACACAGCGGGATACGCAACGTCCACATGGGGAACAAGCCTGACTCTCGCACGCGGATACACAGGTTATTCTTGGACAGGCATAATAGTGAACAATACAGGAACCATAACTTTAAACATAAAATGGCTAAGCACAGGCACGGTTAAACTTTCAGCTCTTTCACTCTACGAAAAAAGCGAAAACACCTATACGTGGACTGAAGTAGCGTCGATAAATACGCCAAACCGCAATACATGGTACTCCTTGAGCTTTAATGTCACAGCTACTCCGTCAACCAACTATAAAATTTATAATCCAAGAATAGAAGTCGCAGGCGGCACTGGAAGATTATACGTGGTCTTAAACATGTCGTGGCCGTACAATCCGCCCGCAGATGGTTTTTCAGCATGGACTGGTGTAGCACCTAGAACCAAACTTGTAGGAGTTAAAGCGTTAAACTCAGCAGGTGAAGGAACAGCTACAAGTTTTATCAATGCTATAAATTGGATAATTGCAAACAGAATGACCTATCACATAACCGTTGCCAGCATGAGTTTGAGTTTTGATTCAGAAAACTCTCAAGTGAACACAGCAGTGCTCAATCTAGTAAATAGTGGCGTCACAGTGGTTGCATCAGCAGGAAACGACGGCGCAGGCAGCAACTACATTTACTCACCTGGATCAATAGATGAAGTAATCACTGTAGCAGCCATGAACCAATTCGACAGCATCACACAATATAGTAGCCAAGGCGGAACATCATCGTCAGGAAAAACCATTAAACCTGACATCACCGCACCTGGCGGCAGCTATTACGGTGTACCAATATTCAGCGCAGACTCAAATTATAACGATGCAGAAGGCGGCTTTACGGATGTACAAGCTAACGACGCAACTCCATTAATGGGTACATCCATGGCAGCACCGTTCATTTCAGGTTGTGTGCAAATTTTACTTCAAGCTATGGGCGGATTCGAGAAATGGAATTGGACGCGAAGCCAAGCTTTACTGCCAAAAATGATTTTGCTAATGACTGCAACTGAAACTTATCCCAATCTACGTGAGACTGAAACAGCCACTACATCACCACTTCTTAATCGAGGAAGCAAAGACGCCCATGAAGGCTACGGCAGAGTAAACTTGGACGCAGCGGTTGACGCAGTTCTAAAAACGTACCAAGTTGGAACAACAGTAACTGATACATTAGGCATGCCACCTACACCGCTGGATATATCTGTGCTCGGACAAAAACTTGCGTGGGCTAGAAACGTCCAACTTACAGCAGGAAGCAAATACAGTTTTACTCTTGAGGTGCCTACCGGAGCTGATTATGATTTGTACCTTTACAATTCAACAGGTACATTATACGGAGAACCTGCAATTGTGGCAAAAAGTACGAATGCCACCACCGGAGGCATAGAGCAGTTTGGGTTTACAGCACCCTACTCCGGGACATATTACATCGTGGTTAAAAGGGCTACGGAAACTACTGGAAGCGGAACCTTTACGTTATCAAGTCAAGGAGCTGTCATGGCAAATGTAACATTATATACGCCTGGACTTCCAAATGCCACTAACGTGGTGCATTACATACAAAATGGCAGTCTAAAGACAGGAAGTATCAATGCAAGCACATTTTCAGATTATGTTGATGTAGGAACCACACTCACAATTGATAACATAATTGCCGTTTCAGAGACAGAAAGGTACATCACAACTGAACCGACAACTTTTCTAATACAGACAACTGCTAATTTCACGATCAATTATAAAACGCAATTTTACATATCAGTCTACAGCAGTCATGGTAATCCAACAGCATCCGACTGGGTAAGTCAAGGTGGCAGTTACACTGTTTCAGTAATAAGCCCAGCAGATGTCATACCAAACAGCAGTCGCTGGGTTTGCTTGGGCTACAGTATTGACGGCAGTGCGTTTGTTTCAGGAAATAATTACACATTTATTAATGTGCAGTCGGCACATAATATAACGTTTAATTGGCGAAAACAGTTCTGGATCCAAGTCAATAGTCTACATGGCTCACCCCCTGCTTCAGCATGGATTAACGAAGGGGATAACTTCACCGTTGCAGTCGCCAGCCCAGCAGAGGTGTCGCCTAATGAGAAACGATGGATCTGTATAGGGTACAGCATTGACAGCGGCAACCTCACAGCTGGAACGACCTACCTTTTCATGAACGTGGAAGCTGCACACACCATAGAGTTCTACTGGAAGCAGCAGTTTTTCTTGACAGTGAACTCGCCCTACGGCTCACCAAGTGGAAGTGGATGGTACGACGACGGAAGCATTACGAGTGCAATCTTAGATTTAGGAACTGTTTCAGGCGGCAAAGGAATTCAACACGTCTTCACCGGCTGGAGTGGCGACGCGTCAGGAACAGGGTTAACCAGCAACGCAATTGTAATGAATCAAGCAAAAACCGCTACCGCTAACTGGAAAACACAATATTACCTGACAACATCCACGGTTTATGGTACTGTAAGTGGAGGAGGCTGGTATGACGCGGGTACATCCGCTTTTGCCACTATATCGCCATTAACAGTTACTGAAAACATGGGCACACAACATGTTTTCGCCTATTGGAGTGGCGACGCCACAGGCGAAACTGCCTCCTCAAACGCCATAGTAATGGATAGGCCAAAAACAGCTATCGCAAACTGGAAAACACAATACTACTTGAATATTTCTGCAAACTTTGGTTCAGTCGAACCTCATAGCGGATGGTACGATTCAGGATCGAAAATAAACATTTACGCCACCGCACCTCTAACAATGGTAGGCGAAAGGTACATTTGGAACGGCTGGATCAACACAAATAACGGCAACGTCGTCGCTGAAGAAAATTCTACCCAGATAATATTGAACACCACTCTTGCTATAGCTGCATCATGGACCAAGCAGTATATGCTAACGGTGAGTTCACTTTATGGAAAACCAGTGCCGCAAACAGGTTGGTTTAATGACGGCACAAAAATAGAGGCGACAGTTGATCTTGTTGTGCCAGGAACATTAGTAAATCACGTTTGTGTGGGTTGGATAGGCACAGGCAGCGTTCCAGAATCGGGAACAACGGCGCATGCTGAATTTGTTATAACTCAACCTTCTAGTATAACATGGAAGTGGGAGCAGAATTACCTGACAGGGGCCATAGTAGTAACTGTAACTGTGGTAACAGCTATGGCTGGTGTCGGCCTTTACTTATTATTGCGTAAAAGACAGAAAACAGCACAAAAGATCGATGCCGAATCATAAATAGGTTATGGGATAACGCAGAAAACCACGGCACATAGCAAAAACTTTAAAGGCGTTGCAACGCCGCATCAATATGACCAACTTTGAAGCTACTCATAAGTGTGACTGATGAAAAAGAAGCCATAGAAGCCATAGCAGGCGGCGCAGACATAATAGATGTTAAAAATCCCAAAGAAGGCTCTTTAGGCGCCAGTTTCCCGTGGATAATCAAACAAATAAGAGCAAACACACCTCAAAGCACTGAGGTAAGCTGTGCTGTAGGTGATGTGCCCAATCTTCCGTGCACTGTGTCACTTGCAGCTTTAGGTGCTGCAACAACTGGCGTCAACTACATAAAGGTTGGACTCTATGGAGTAAAAAAAATGGAAGACGCAATATATCTAATGCAGAACGTAACAAGAACCATTAAAAATTATGACTCAACAATAAAAGTTGTTGCTACAGGCTACGCAGACGCAGAGAAAATAGGTGCGGTAGATCCTCTATTAATCCCTCAAATAGGTCGCGAGGCTAAAGTAGACGTCGCTATGTTGGACACAGCGGTTAAAAATGGTAAAAACCTTTTCAACCACCTGAAGATTGACCAGCTTGAACGTTTTATTAGGGAAGCACACACCTACGGTTTAAAAGTTGCATTAGCAGGCTCAATCAGAAAAGCCGACATTCCTCTCATTAAGGATTTAGGGGCGGACATAGCAGGAATAAGAAGTGCAGCATGCACTAATAACGACCGAGTACACGGCAGAATAACTAAAGAAAATGTGCAGGCAATAGCCGAAGCTGCAAAGTACTGTGAAAATAGCCCCACAACAAAAAATGAGATTTAACCATGCAACAAAAAGGGCGACCCCAAAAAATCATTTTATCCGAATTAAGAAAAATACGTGAGCAGGATCACAAATATAGAGAGGGCCGCATACTGTGTTCAATGTGCAGTAAGCCACATGCCGTGGCTAAGGCGGCTCATCAACTCTTTCTAGAAGCAAACCTCGGCGATCCAGGTTTATTTCCAGGAACAGTAAAGTTGGAAAGAGAAGCTATACGCTATCTTACTGAACTTCTAAATGGCAAAAACGCCGTTGGATTTATAGTTACAGGTGGAACCGAAGCCAACTTGCTTGCACTGTTAGCTGCAAGAAATAAGGCGAAAACAAACAATCCTGAAGTAGTGCTTCCTCAATCGGCACATTTCTCTTTCAATAAAATATGCAGCATGCTATGCATAAAGCCTGTTTACGCAAAATTGGGCAACACCTTTCAAGTAGAACCACTTAATGTTGAAGAATGCATAAATGAAAACACAATTGCTATAGTAGGGACTGCAGGGACAGCTGAATTAGGTGCAATTGACCCAATAGACAAACTTTCTGAAATCGCGTTGGAGCACGAAATTTACTTACATGTGGATGCGGCACTTGGCGGTCTGATACTGCCGTTTATGGAAAACGCGCCGCCGTTTGATTTCCGCGTGCGAGGCGTGAACTCGATCACTGTGGATCCACACAAGATAGGAATGTCTATTATCCCAGCTGGTGGAATACTATTTCGTGACGATACTTATTTGGAGCACATAAAGACCGAAACACCTTATTTAACTGAGGGAACACAGTATACATTTGTGGGTACAAGAAGTGGAGCGTCAGCTGCGGCGACATGGGCAGTTTTTGAGACATTAGGGCGAGAAGGATATGCGAACATAGTTAAGCGCTGCCTTTCATTGACAAATCTTTTAGCCTCGCAACTTAAAAAGCGTGGTTTAACACTTGTGATGGAACCTGCATTAAATATTGTTGCCTTTCGCGCTAAAGATGCTAAATATTTAGCTGCAATATTGCGACAACGCGGTTGGTTTGTCTCCTACGTTCCGCGCTTCAACTGCATCAGAATCATAGTGATGCCACATACAAAGAAAAAACACATAATGGCATTTCTAAAAGAGTTAGATAACATCAATGCAACATGCAACTGCAGCCTTTACCTCTAAAAAATAACTCGTGTTTTATTTAAGCAAAAGCTTTAAGGCAATTGCTCGTTTCATCGCTTAGTGGACTGAAAACTGTGAAAATTATAGTTTACGAATACGTTTCTGGAGGAGGCTACGGCGAGAAGCTAATACCGCCTAGTATTCTAAGCGAAGGATTCAGCATGCTTAGAACCATAATAGCGGATCTCAAAGCAGCAGGACACACCATAAGCACAGTACTAGATGTACGCCTTGCAGCATTAAAACCGCCATTGAAAGCGGACTCTATAGCTACGGTTTCTTCTTTCAAAGAAGCAGAAATCACATTGAAAGCGCTCTCTGAATCAGCTGACGCCGCATATATTATTGCTCCTGAATCCAACAACATTTTGCAGTCGCTTGTGGTCGCAATTGAGCATACAAGTGTGAAGTCGTTGAATTCTGAATCAACTGCCATCAAAAACGTATCCAGCAAGGCCACCATGCTTTCCCAAGTAAAAGAAGCAGGATTACCTACACCCAACACAAGACTCCTCAGTACACACATAAGTGCTGAGAAAATAAAACAGGAAATATGCAATAACTTGGAGTTTCCATTAATTGTTAAGCCCTTGGACGGCGCTGGATGCGCGGGAATAAGCGTTGTAACCAATACGCAACAAATAACAAATGCAGTTACAAAAGTTATCAACGAATCATCTGAAAACTACTTTATAGTTCAAGAACTAATTAGCGGCGTTGCTGCCAGCGTAAGCCTACTATCAAACGGCTCATACGCTTTGCCGCTAAGCTTGAACAAGCAAGATGTCACTTTAACTGAGCCAAATGCAAATTCCACATACAATGGCGGCCAAGTTCCATTCGACAACCCCTGCAAAAATAAAGCGTTCGCTACTGCCCAGAAGGCTGTTCAATCTTTTCACGGCTTAAAGGGCTACATTGGTGTGGATATGATCATAACTGAAAATGAAGCATATATTATTGAGATAAATCCAAGATTAACAGTGTCATATTTAGGCTTAAGAAAAACCGTCAACTTAAACGTTGCAGAAGCCATTATTAACACCGCACTTGAAAAAAACTATCCACAACACCTGCAGAATAATGGATATGCAGTTTTCTCAAAGGTAAACACACCTAAGCCCACGTTTACCTCGCTGGAGAAGACATACAGCATGACAAGTATTGTTGCACCACCATTCCCAATAAGTGATAGCAACGTGGCATATGCGATGCTGCTAGCCCATGGAAGCACACTGAAAGACGCAACAAAGGAGTTACACAAAGCTAAAAGCAACTTTTCCAACCTAATACGCTAAAAGAGGGGAACACCAATGAATGCACTTGGATTAGACATTGGAGGGGCAAACACCAAAGCTGCATTCATAAAAACAACCAACGGATACATCCATGAAGTAAAGACAGTTGTTGAATATTTCCCAATTTGGAAAAACCCAAACAAACTTGACGCTGTGCTCTCTGAACTTAAAAATAGAATCGCTGGTTCATGTGGATTCGACATTGTATCAGTAACTATGACTGCTGAATTATCTGACGCGTACCAAACAAAACGAGAAGGAGTAAACCAAATCCTAACCCAGGTCATGCAAGTATTCTTGGACACGCAACTTTTAGTTTTAGACGTAAACGCAACGTTAAAATCGATAGCGGAAGCCCGAGCTGAACCATTAAAGGTTGCCGCTGCAAATTGGGTAGCTACAGGCTGGATGGTAGCGCAGTTTATCTCGAATTGCATTATAATCGACACTGGCAGCACAAGCACCAGCATTATCCCAATAATTAACGGGCAAATTTCAGCCGCAGGTAAAACTGACTTGGAAAAACTAGTCAACGGTGAACTCGTTTACACAGGAAGCCTGAGAACAAACGTTGCTACGATTGTAAATGCAATACCACTAAAATGCGGCATATCTCGGGTTTCCTCGGAGCTTTTCGCACAGTCAGGTGATGTTCACTTAGTTTTAGGACACCTCGCGCCTCGAGAATACACAGTAGAAACCCCTGATGGACGAGGAACAACGAAAAAAGACGCGTTCGCAAGGCTGGCACGTGTAGTTTGCGCTGACACGGAAATTTTGACTGAACAGGAACTTATTGACGCTGCAACTTACATTTATAACAGGCAGATTGAACAAATCGCAGATGGGTTGAAGCAGGTTTATAGCCGCATCAAACCAAACATAAAAACAAATTTAAAGATTGTAGTTGCGGGACTTGGGAAAAACTTTCTGGCAAAAAAAGCTGCAGAACTATGTGGTTTCAGCGAGATTATAGACTTAAATGAAATACTGAAAAGCGACGTCGCCATAGCTTCTCCAGCAGTAGGCGTAGCATTGATGGCAATAAGCAAAGTAGAAGGCACGGTGCCCAGATGGATGCAACAATAAAAGTTGGAGGAAGCTTAGCAGAAAACACAGTTATGTTGAAAACGCTAGGCAATACGCTCTGTGAAATCGCCAAGAATCATAGCATAGTTGTTGTTCCAGGCGGCGCCAAATTTGCTGACACTGTGAGAGAATACGATCAAAAATACCATTTATCCGCTAACACAGCACATAAAATGGCAATTTTAGGTATGGATCAATACGGTTTGCTCCTTGAACAGCTTACACCTAACTCCTGTATAACTTATTCGCTGAATAAGGCAGATCAAATTTCTAAAGAAGGAAAGATACCGATTCTTTTACCCTCAAAAGTTGCATTTCGAGAGAAAATGCTTGAAGCTTCTTGGAATGTTACATCAGACTCAATAGCAGCTTGTATTGGCTGGAAACTAAAAACCAGCAAGGTAATTTTAGTGAAAGATGTAGACGGAATCTTTGACAGAGACCCAAGAGAATATCCAACTGCCAAATTGCTGCCTACACTGTCACCTAACGAATTGTTAACATTTACCCAAGCAACCATCGTTGACAAGTTCCTGCCCAAAATTCTCATGAAAACACGTTTAAGCTGCTATATCGTTAACGGTGCATATCCTGAACGTCTCAAAGCAATACTGGCAGGACTAAACACGATTTGCACGCTTATTAAAGCCTAAATTGAGCAAGTGCTTTTATTTAAATCGAAGCTGTTAATTTATGTGAAACACAGTTATGTCGGCATGTGTAGCTGTTATTAAGGGCGAACGAGCTGCTCAGCCAATTTTCAAAGCATTAGAGTTGATACGTTACCAGAATATTATTAGAGGCATGTGTAGGGTTCTCATCAAAGTTAATTTAATCACGGATAAAACATGGGATACCGGTGCCACTACCGACCCGATTGTTGTTGAGGCGCTGATAAAGAAGCTCAAAGAGTTACCTGTTAAAGTTTATGTTGCGGAGTCAGATGCTACGATGACTAACGCGGATCAAGCTTATGAGAAGACAGGATTAAAAGATGTATGCGAACGCAACAATATTGAATTTATAAATTTGCGTTATGAAAAAGACAGAATCGAGTTGCCAATACCCAATGGTGAAGCATTAAAGAGCATAATTGTGCCGAGAATTGTCACGGCGTCAGCAATAATTAGCGCTGCAAAACTTAAGACCCATGTTAACACTGGCGTAACATTAGGCATGAAAAACATGTTCGGTTTACTTCCTGAAAAGTTCAAGGGCAAATATCACCTTAAAGGCATAAGCAAAGTTGTTGTAGACATCAATACAGTGCTTAGGCCTGCGTTGACGGTTATAGATGGTTTTGTTGGAATGGAAGGGCGCGGTCCGATAAATGGAAACCCAGTAAAAATGAATGTTGTAATCGCAGGGATAGACGTAGTGGCTACAGATGCCACAGCCTGTCGTATAATGGGCATAAACCCCCATGAAATATTCCACATCCGTAGGGCTTATGAAAAGGGCTTGGGAGAAATTGATAACATACAAATTCTCGGAGAAGACATAAATACAGTCGCACGACCATTCAAGCGGGATTAAGCAAGAGTTGAACCCGTTAGTAGATCTGACTTGCAAATGGAAAGCATTTTAAGATACGTGCATAAAACAAAATTGTTATTATATTTTGTAGCTTTCCACAGTGGTTCTGTTTGGAACCGAAACCTCAATGGTTTTTTCTAACCTGTCTCTGCCAAAATGCACGGTTACCCTATCGTTTTTGGCATCCGAATAAAACGCTGTTAGCATTGCTGCCACTTCTATGGCTTTTTTTGTTTTTAAACCTTGAAGAAGAGTTATTGGACTGCCTACGTCTGGAACCTCAAAGTAATAGTCACTACGCAATTTCTGAGTTATTAAAAACTTGTTTTCTGCCTCATTTCTACCAACTATAATTTTGTTCTTTCCAAACCTAAAGTGGCGTCCAACCCTTAACAAAGCCACTTCAGTTAGTGAAATGCGCTTTTTGTGCTTGAAAAGGTCACGCAGTCTGGCAGCGTACTCTTTAACAGTGAGTAGGCAGCCACCAGCAGGAGTAGGATAATAAGTGATGCCGAATTGTTTGGCAAGAGCTATTTGTGGTTTTCGTGATCTGCCACTGATGTCTAAAAGCTGCTCTCTTTTAACTAGCCCTTTTTGTTCAGCAAACGTTTCAGGCAGCAACCTTGCGGATAATGGTCGCAGCAGCATGCCTTTCAATCCAGATTCCTCTTCGATTATTCTGAGTGCTTTGAAATGTTGCGACATGGGTCTTTCGCCAAGGACCTCTCCTGTAAAAATGAAGTTCGCGCCTATCTGTTTGGCGTACTTTTTAGCTTTTTTTAACATGAAGATCTTACAGTCAACACACGGGTTAATGTGCTTACCATAGCCGAAGCGAGGATTTCTCACTACACGTAAGTAATCGTTTCCCAAGTCTACAATACGCAAAGGAACTCCTAGTTGTTTTGCTGTTTCAGTTACGCCGCATTTGTTTTCGTTTTTGCATGAACCAAAGGGTGTTGCGAAGTGTATTGCCTCCACAGTTATGCCTTGATTAAGAATTATACGAGTAGCGAGAATGCTATCTAAACCACCTGAGAATAGAGCTAACGCCTTGACACGTGTCATGTCACGAGTAGGCATAGATATCCGCAGATAAGAACCTGCCTATGACTTTTTGGGTTTTGCCCAATTATGAAGTAAAGATTTGTGTTCCACTGAAAGATTTGTTTTAATACTTCTAGGCGCTTTAGGCCTGTGCATGCTTGGCATTGCTCTTGCGGTGCTTGCAAGTGTAACTTCAGCATTCGCAGTCGTTATAGTAGGCAAGAATTCTCAAAAATCAACGGCATTTAATATCAGTTTAATTGTTTCTTGCGTGGGAATGGCTATTCTCTGGCCACTCGCAGGTTTATCGGCAGACTTTACAATGTTAAATTTTGAGGCACTTGCACTTTTCATGTTAAGCGGTTTGCTCACTCCAGGGTTAGTTAGATTATGCTACTATGCAGGATTGAAAAAGTTAGGTGCGTCGGTGAATGCAGCGCTTTTTTCAGTTTATCCTTTGTACAGCGCTCTCTTCGCCATTGCACTATTAAATGAAACTTTAAGGTTGGAAAATTGGAGTGGCATTTTATTCATCATCGCAGGCTGTTTTTTTGTGGAACTTAGCTTTAACCAGATCAATGGTGGTAGCAGGGTGGCGTTGGGAGGTTTGTTGTTGCCTGTTGGAGGCGGCTTAGCGCTTGCTGTGGCCGCTATAATTAGGAAGGCTGCGCTGAATCTTTATAATGCACCAGTGTTAGGTACAGCTGTTAGTTATGCTGCATCAGTAATCGCTTACAGTTTAGTGCTCACATTTTTTAAATCGACACGAAAACAATTCACAATTAGACGAGATCTCCGCTTTTTCTGGAAGGCGGGGATCGGTCAAGCAATCACTTGGGTTTTAGCTTTTTACGCATTAAGTTTCGAGAACGTTTCTGTTGTAACGCCTATCCTTGCAACAGAACCGTTGTTTATAGCTTTATTTGCACAGTTATTTCTAAGGGGGGTAGAGCGTTTATCGCTTAAAATTGTTGCTGGTTCATTGCTCATAGTTTTAGGAGTTGCGCTTGTGATAATATAAGCACTGTTTCCAGCGCGAATTTTAATGGGCGATGTCATAGAAATTATTTGTCAACGTCGTTTGGATTAAGGTTTAGTTTGTGGGAAAAATTTAGACACGGATATTTTTGTATTGGGTGACATTCAGATTTTTGAGGTATTTTTCGTTTTCCCGCACGTATTTTATCACTTGAACCCAAGTTTTCCAGCTTAGATCCCACTTGCTTTGCCCAATTCTCTTTATGCAAGGTACAGGCACTTCAGCTACTTGCATTCCACGTTTTGCCATTTCTACTTCCATTTCGGTTTCTATTAAGAAGCCGGTTGATTTCAGATTAAGCTCGTTCCAAACGCTCTTTCGCATTACGCGCATTCCTGTTATGGGTTCTGTAGTTTTGAACTTACCGTAGTATAGCCGCTTAAATAAAAGTGGGAACAAATGGTAGTGCAGAAATGTATGCCACGAAGCTGTAGAACCTTCTTTGATCAATAATCGAGAAGCAACTACAACATCATATTTCTTAGCTAACTCGTGCATTATAGGCAAATATTTTGGCGGGTAAGTTCCATCTCCATCCAAAAACGCAATATATTCACCAGCGGCATGTTTAACTCCTGTTGCCATGGCTACGCCTTTGCCCTTTCTTTTTTCAATTATAATTCTAGCACCCAACCTTTTTGCGTTTTCCACAGTGCTATCTGTTGAAAGCCCATCTACAACCAAGACTTCTTTTTCAATATTTAACATGTTGATTTGGCTAAGAGTGGCTACAATACCTTTTTCCTCGTTTAATGTCGGTATTATTATGCTAAGCAATAGGGAGCATACCACACCGCAATTAGCGAATAGATCCGATTAAAAATAATCCTGCCTAATAAATTGTATGAAGACTACTTTTTAGAAAAATTAAAGGAGCATCACTAATATTTGACAATTGTGCGTTCTTATCGTTGCTTGACTGCCAGATCAAATCAGGGAGGGAACATTGGAACGTTAAGGGTTGATAGGTAAAATTATATCGAACATTTTATTTAATGAGATGACCGTTTGGGTCCGTGGCGCAGCACGGATAGCGCGTCAGCCTTCTAACGCCCTTTTTGGGTGTGAGGACAGCTGAACGTCCTGGGTTCAAATCCCAGCGGACCCGCATTCCAAAGTACACATTCGTGAAGTTTGAAAAATTTCTGAGTTCACAAAAATTAAGCCTTACACACATTTAGATACTGCCGCATATGCTGTATTTTGTTGACAAAGAGGGCCCTTGCTTTTCGAATATTTACGCTAAATTATAGTTGAGCACGCTTCAAGAGGTACATTTCGAAGTAACATCGAAGACACTAAAATAATCAGAAAGCACATCATAATATTGCATGCACAAGTTGTGGAATAACTAAGAGCGTAATCACGCCGTAAATTAAAAATAAACCCAACGTGATAAGTAGGTTTCTAGCTAAGTTCTTGCTCCAAACCGCGCCGAAAGCCAATCCGATCACAAAACCGATAACATGGGAAATGTAGGCTACATTGCTTTCTTCACCAAAATAGACCATTAATATATTATAAGCGAAATACAAAATTGCAACAAGCCCCTGAGGCATCATAAAAGCAAACGAAAACTTAAGCGGCTTAACCAGCATAACAATTGCTGTTAAAGTAAATATTGCAGCTGAAGCACCAATCATATAGTCAGATGGCGAATAAAAAAATGTACTTAAGATAAAAGCTATTATACCGCCTGCAAAAAACGCTGACAAAGTCTTTGCCGATTTAAGCTCATTCTCCAAAGTATTCCCAAAAACATAGAGAAAAAGCATGTTACCCGCCAAATGGGCAATGTCCGCATGCAAAAATAACGCTGTAACCACAGTCCAAAATCTGCCTTTAACCAAGTTATTCCAGCTAAAAGCAAAATACTCATCAACTGGCATGTTTACTCCGAAAAACCAGAAAAACAAAGAAACACCAATGCAGCCGAGAATTACAAGGTTTATTCGATTCAAGCCTATGCTACCTATACTGCATATTCGGCAACAGTATTCATAAGTCTATCGCGTCACCAAGCCATAAATAACGTTGCAGATCCTTATTTAGGGCAGGATTAAATGGATTTTTTTCTTATTAGCAAGTAAAGCAGCAAAGGACCACCGAGAAAAGCTGTTACGGCTCCTACTGGTAATACTACTGGCGCAATTAATCGCCTCGCCACGATATCAGCAAATAATAAGAGGATAGCACCAAATAGAGTTGATGCCACAAGTAAGAAACGCTCGTCCCCACCTATAATAGCACGACAAATATGCGGGGCAACCAAACATATGAACCCTATTGGTCCTGTGAAACAAACAACAGTTGCAGTAGTAAAACACGCTGCCATTAGAGTAATCTTCCGAACACGATCTACTTCTACACCTAGACTCTTGGCGCTATCATCACCCATTTTCATAACATTCAAATCCCAGGAAAGGCGCAAGTTAATTAAAAAACAAATAATAAAAGCGCCGAGAATGTAAGGAAGCTGCCACCATGCTGCCCTTGACAGGTCGCCTACTAACCAGAATACCGTGGCGCTAACCGCGTTAGATTCAGCAAAGTATTGGAGCATGGTAGTGCACGCGGAAAAAATATACATCACAGCGATTCCAGCTAAAATTATTGTTTGCGGTGCCGCACCCCGATGCTTAACCAACGCTAAGATAGCGAAAACGGGAATTAAAGAGAAAACGAACGCATTTGTTATAATTAAGAATGGCCCTTCAATTATGCCTTTTCCTAGTATTATGCCCACGGCAGCGCCTAAACCTGCGCCAGCTGATACACCTAGCGTGTAAGGTGTAGCCAAAGGATTACGCAAAATTGCCTGCGTGGTAGAACCCGCCATTGCTAACGCTGCGCCCGATAAGACAGCTAAAAGCATACGGGGCAACCTTAATGTCCACACAACTGTGTCTGCCAACGCGGTAACTGAAAACCATTCTGGGAAAAATTTGCCAAGTATAGCCGCGTAGGCGTCGAAAACAGACATCGCTGCAGAGCCAAGTGCAAGAGACACGCCCGCCACTATAAACAGCAGAGCCGCACAAAAAGTGAGAAACAAAATTCTTCGTAGCATGATGCGCTGGTATTTCCTTTTTTCGTTCCCAGCGGCTAATGCGTCTTCCACTGATTGGGTTAGTTGCTTTTTGTCCACCATACCATTGCCACCTTTTTTCTTCGCTTCAACCATAACTTTCCTTGCTCTTCAGTCAGCATTTTGCTCAATAGAGTTTTTAATTCATCCTGTCTTTCAGGAAGAATATTATATAACTCGGTGAATCGGAGTATCGCATCTTCTAAATTATTGTAGCACTGCGCATTCTCATAAGTCCAAATCTCAACATTAGCTAAAATGCCCAAATTATGCAGGATATTGTAAACGTAAATGTAATCTAGACCATTTGGAATTGAAGTGTTGCAAGTCAATTTTTGTATTTCCTCATCCACACCATTTGAGGCTGACAAAAATAGGTAGACATATCTTAGTGCTGCCTTATGCATTTTGACCAATGCCTCTTCGATCGCATGCATAAATAGTGAGAAGGAAGTCACTACAACATCGTGCAGACCAATGTCTTCTATGTTAAGCCGTTCCCATGGCGAATTGGCGCATATTATGTTGTTTACTTTTTCTCTTTCAGCGTTTATTTTAAGCCAATTCAGCATGTTTTTTGATGGTTCTACAGCTGTGACATACCTGACATGTTTAGCTATGGGGATAGTTAACCTTCCAGTACCAGCACCGATATCTAGGACGGTGCAGTTAGGTGTTAAAGGCAGTCTGTTCAACTGTTTCTCAGTTAATTCACACATGTTTTGCATGTTTTCATTGAAACGTGCTGCATGGACATCCCAGTAACTTGTGCTGAAAACAGTTGGCCTGTAAGTATCTAACAATGCCATCCTGCGTAGCTCAGCCCAATTCGTTAAACTCATACATTAAACCCTTCATTTTAATAAAATACTTACTAGTTTATATGAAAATTAGTATTTTAAACATAAAAAATAGTATAGGATAGAAAAATAGTCTCAATTTTTCTTTGCTATGCATATGCATCAGGAATTCCCACGAGATTGCTGTTGATGTTTAACGGAGGATACAGAAACACGCCGTGCTGATTCAAATTGTAATTCAGCCGCAGGAATCTTGTTATGTACTCTTGGTGAATTGCCTCAGGATTGAGATCAACGAACAATGTTGGATGCAATATTTTAGCGAGGTAAACAGCGCCTAAGACGCCGCCCATTGCATTGTTTCTGAAGTCGCCGGCTATTATGTAGACCTTTCCATTCTTGAATGCTGAAACGCCTGCAAATTCTGGACGCGCTAAATAGGTGTTCAAACAGTTGCGTATACTGGTTGGGTCATCTACGTCAAGTCCTTGCGCTGGGTCTGCACGCATAACGCCGCTGAAAGTGTATCTTACGGTATGCAGGAAAATGTATTCTGGATCTTGTTGAATTATCCATTCCGAATCCACTTTGAAAGAAGAGGCGTTTGGATATCCTGAAAGGACACTTGCAATGTTTCCGCCGCCAGCCAGAATACAAACCTGACCCAACGTGTCGATAGTCGCATATGCCGTGACGGTTGTTGATGCGTCATATGGATAATTTGTCATGAATACGCGCGGTTTTTCTGTAAGAACACTTGTTCGCGAACTAATTGTTTTAGTCAAGTTCAATAACCAGTTCGCATAATTGCGTGCCTCAGTAACTTTGTTGAATATGTACCCTGCTTTTAGTACACCTTGGAGAAATCGGGAATCTTCAGGGTTTGTAACGTTTGGATAATACAATCCCAGAAAGACAACGTCTACACCAGGTAATTTTGAGGCTTTTTCAGAAGTAGCGCTGGAGAATGTTAACAATATGTCAGGTGCAAGATTGAGGACAGCTTCGTAGTCTGGCGTATACATTTGGCCAACAGATACAATTTGGCTGGCATACTCTGGGAAATATAGAGACTTAAGCATATTTACGCAGTAGTCAACGCCGACAACTTTACTTTCTAGGCCCAATATTCTTATTAATTCAGCGTTTTGAATATACTCGACGACTATGCGGTTTTTTGGAAGCGAGACATTTATTAATTGTCCATTTCCGTCGAGTAGCAGGATATATCTTGCGGTTCCAGCGATAATGTGGTTTATTTGATCTACGTCTGCTTGATCGATTTTGCCATCATTGTTTGCATCAGCAAACCGAGTAGTGGCGGCAATTCCGTTAATGATATTTAACGTGTAAGTTATGTCATTTTGATCTACTGCATCGTCCATGTTTGCATTTCCATAAACTTCTAGCGTCATGTTTATAGTCGATATGGGTGATTGAGTTGATGCAGGTGGTTGTGTGGGCGTAACTGGAGTAGTCGGCGCTGTTGTGGTTGTTGGTGCAGTTGGTGTGGCTGCGGGCTGATTTGTTGGCTCAGGCTGGTTTGTAGTTTCGGGATGGTTAGTGGTTTGTGGCTGCGAAGTGGCTGTGGTGCTAGGCGAGTTGTTTGGTTGTGTGAACCAGTTTTGGCTGTATCCGACTAATATTGAAACTGCGAGCATGCCTGTTAGCAGAATGCCGATGATTAATGGCTTGTTCATACATCATCACGGTGTCACTTTTTTACAGAAAAGTAATACTTATACTTTGTGTTACCAAAAAGAAAAAAAGTAATACTATTATAACACGAAAGCAATAACAAACAGGAGGACAAACAAATGAAGATCAGCGTACAAGGAATAACCTTCAGTTACCGCAGCACACCCACACTAAACGGAGTATCAATAAACCTTCAAGAATCAGAATTGCTAGGCATAATAGGACCCAACGGGTCTGGAAAAACTACACTTCTAAAATGTATCAACAAAATACTTGAACCCAAACAAGGCCGCATTTTACTAGACGAAAAAGAAATAAAAAAAATGAGCCGCTTAGAAGTAGCCAAACACATAGGATACGTACCACAAAGCACAATTGCTAATTCAACAGCACTTTCAGTATTTGAAGCGGTGCTAATGGGAAGGAGACCACACTTCACATGGCAAAGCAGCGAAAAAGACGCTGAAAAAGCGTGGGAAACGCTAAGAATGCTTAACATTGAGCACCTTGCTTTACGCGACTTCTACGAACTCAGCGGCGGCGAACAACAAAGAGTACTAATCGCAAGAGCAATAGCGCAAGAAGCAAAAGTACTCCTGCTAGATGAACCAACAAGCAACTTGGACATAAAGTATCAACTAGAAGTCATGGATCTAGCCCGAAAGTTAGTCAAAGAACAGAAACTCGCGGCGATAATTGCAATCCACGACCTCAACCTAGCATCACGATTCTGCGACAAAATTGTGGCAATGAAAAACGGCAAAATATTTGCTGTAGGTGACGCAAACAGTGTGATGACACCTGAAAACGTAAGCGCTGTCTATGGCGTTGAAGTACTGGTAAAATACAACAATAACTTACCATATATAATACCAATCGCGCCTTTGCCCTAGGAACCAATAATTCAGGAACATGGGCCATTCTTATACACTGGTTCTTTTTAAAGTAAAAACACAACCTACAAAAAAGGCTACACCGAAACCCACTAGCCCCAACAAGGACAACAATGGCAAAGTCTGCCCTAACGCTATAGCCCGCAATAGTTCACTTGAGTGAGTAAGCGGCAGAAAATACAACACAATTTTTGCAGCTTCAGGTAACTGGCTTAATGAGAAAAAGGTTCCACACAGAAAAGTCATAGGCACTAACACGAGATTACTAAAAGTGCTCATACCCTGATGCGAGTTGATTACAAACGCAGCGAGAACGCCGAATAATGCAAAAACAAAGCAGGAAAAAACTAAAGCCAATATTAGAAGCGGACTAATCACCAAAGTAGGAGAAAGAGCATAGCCAACTACAAGTATGGCAACAGAACT
Source organism: Bathyarchaeia archaeon (assembly GCA_038826755.1). Taxonomy (GTDB): domain Archaea; phylum Thermoproteota; class Bathyarchaeia; order Bathyarchaeales; family Bathycorpusculaceae; genus JAWBOE01. The sequence goes on from JAWBOE010000005.1 coordinate 51,536, forward strand.
AATAAAACCACGCAATACACCAATCAATGCCTTACCCAATACGATTGAATAGAAGCTAACAGGCGCCATCAATAATTCCTCAAAGCTTTTGTAGAAAAAACGATCTACCTGAAGTTTTGAAGCTGCACCATTAAAACTCGTCGAAAAAGATGTTAAAGCAACAATTCCCGGAACAACAAATGTCAAGTAGCTAACTGTACCAACACTTAGACTCCCACCTAAACCATAGCCGAAGGCAAATAGGTATAGAAGAGGTTGCACAAGGCTCGTGGCAATAGTTGCACGCCAATGATGCCTGAGATTGCGTAAATCCACCCAGAAGATAGAATAGATATCCCTTAACATATTCAAAGTCTATATGTCACCCACCTTTTCTCCAGTTTGTTCTACAAACACATCCTCTAAATTTGAATCGCGAATAATCACAGTTCCAGCCTCAGCCGAGAGAGACTGCACGTAACGTGTGGCTGAAGCACGATCAGCAAAAAACTTGTAATGTGTTTTGGTGTTTACGCGCATTTCCACAGCCACCAAACCCAGCTTTTTCCTTAATGCAAATGGGGTATCCAATGCAATTAGGTTACCACGGTGAATAATACCTACGCGGTGGCACAGAGCCTCTGCCTCCTCGATGTAGTGAGTTGTTAGGAAGACTGTTGTACCGTCTAAATTTAGGCGGCGAACCAAGTCCCATAAACGTCTTCTTCCCTGTGCGTCTAATCCAACGGTAGGTTCATCTAAAAACAGCACGCTTGGTTTATGCAGTAGGCTACAGGCAATTGCTGCTCGTTTTTGCATTCCTCCAGAAAGAGTATTTATCATGCGATTGGCGTATTCAGCGAGCTCGGTGTATTCGAGTAGTTCGTTTATGCGTTTTTTTCGTTCAGTTGCGTTAAGGCCATGTATTCTGGCGCGGAACTCCATGTTTTCTTGAACTGTTAGATCGCGGTCTAAACTTAGATGTTGCTGCACTACGCCTATCACCTTCTTCACTTTTTCAGGGTACTTGGCAACGTCAAAGCCGTTTATTTTCACGCATCCCGAGGTTGGTTTGGTTAGTGTGGTCATTATGCGGATCATGGTAGTTTTTCCTGCACCGTTAGGTCCTAGGAAACCAAAGATCTCTCCGCTTTGTATTTCCATATCTATACCCTTGAGAGCTTTAACATCACCATAATTTTTAGTAAGTTTTTCAACGTTAATGAAATCGTCCACGTACATCACCCAGCAACAAGCGGTTTATTTTGATAAAAACAAGTAACAGAAGCTGAAGCGATTAAGAAGCAATCATATTTTGTTTGGTCATAACTTGACTTTGCAGTTTTAGGATAGACCATCATGCTTCTTTAACGCCTCTGTAACAGCGATTTTGGTTGAGAAGCCGATTAACTCACCGATTTTAACATGCCCACTTGTTATTTGCAAAGGCTTACCGTTTTTTGCCGAGACAACAATCACGTTATCGGTTCCTGTGCCAGTTGCCTGAAGTTGAGGTGAAGAAGTGCTTTTAACATTTAAGTCTTGTAACGCTGCAGTCTTGGCCTCTGTTGCTGTGATTATCGCGCGTGCCATGGCGCCGTTTGTTAATCTAGCATTTGTTAGGATGATTAGGTTGATTGTTCCGGGTATATGTTGGAATTTGCCGTTTCTTTCAATGTAAAAGGCTTTGTCCACACCTGTTCTCAACGCGTTTCCCTTTGCTCCTGCTGTGGCAACGCAACAAACTTTGAGTTCTTGATACGAACTCTCGTGTACTGCCGCATTGTCCATGTTGACGCCGGTGCTCATAAAGGCTATATCTTGAGGAAGAATCCCCAATGAACGGGGAAACTTGCGTTTGAATGCCTTATAATTTTGCATTGTTCGTTCAGATAGTCGTAATGGTGTATAATTGTTCGCGACAAACAGTACCCATTTAAAGCCGTCTAAAGTTGATAGGATCTTGCGCCTCTCATGAAAAGATATAAGAAAAGTGTTGAGGTCAAAACCTTCATACACATGGTAAATTACTTTTGCTTCCACATCATCTAATAATAGAGGTACTTTTCTCTCTTTCATGTTGTATTACCCCGGTTTTCGGTTACGCCTTCAAGCAGCCCCTCGATACTTAAGTATAAACTCTGCAACTGCTTCTTCGTATCCTCTGAGGCATTCCATAAGCCACGTTGAATAGCTTCTAGAAGGCGCTCAACGATGTTCTGCAATGCATAGGGATTCACTTCTTTGAACCATTCTTGCATATCTTTATCAAAAACGTACTTTTTAGCCAAATCCTCGTACATCCAGTCTTCAACAACTTCAACTGTCGCATCCCAGCCTAAAACGAAATCTAATGTCCGAGAAAGATCTCCAGCTCCTTCATATCCGTGCCGTTTCATACTGCCAATCCATTTAGGATTGAGAAGGCGTGAACGGAAAACATGACAAGTCTCCTCGGCAGTACTTCTTACTTTAACCCTATCGGGATCAGAGCTGTCGCCACAATATGAACGAGGCGCTTTGCCCCCCACTACTCTGACAGCATTAATCATGCCGCCGTGGGCGTCATACCAGTCATCTCCATCCAGTATGTCATATTCACGTGAATCTTGGTTTTTTACTGTAACGTTGATGCTGGCTAAGCGGCGCTTAAATTGTTCTGGAACAGCACAGCCGTAAGTTTTCCGGCTATACGCGTAACTACCCCACGTTACATAAATGTCACTTAAGTCTTTCTGATCTCTCCAGCTTTTTGCGTCAATTGCCTCACTAACGCCGCAACCATATGCGCCTGGTCTGTCGCCGAAGATTCTGTATTTTGCTTCTTCCTTTGCAGTTTCCAAATCAGCTCCCTGGGCCAATCGCTCTTTTACTTCGTTCTTAACATGTTTTGCAACGTAGTTGTGTTCGGCTGGTTCATCTAGATTGGCAACAAGCTCTACTGCTTCATCGATAAGGTGTACTATGTTGGGAAAAGTATCTCTGAAGAGCCCGCTGATGCGTACTACTACATCAATTCGCGGGCGCTTCAGCTTTTCCAGTGGAATAACTTCAACTCCAATAACGCGTCCGCTGGTTTCTTCCCACACAGGTTTAACACCCAGCAGGTAGAGTATTTCAGCGATGTCATCGCCTTTTGTTTTCATTGTGTCTGTAGCCCAGATTATGATGCCCACGCTTTCTGGATACTTGCCTTCTTCCTTCAGATAACGTTCTAACAAGGCATTGCCTAAGGCTACGCCTACGCGCCATGATGCTTGTGAAGGCACAGCACGCGGGTCAACAGAATAAAAGTTTCTTCCAGTAGGCAAAATGTCAGCCATTCCTCGTGTTATGGAACCAGAAGGACCTGGAGGAACATAACAGCCTTCACATGCCGCAATCGTATTAGCAAGTTCATCAGTGGTTGCCGCCAATGCAGGCACAAGGAATGTGCTGATGTACTTCATGCAGTGTTGGACATTAGTGCTATGCGCACCTAGAACGTTTTGCATTGTTGAATTTATGGCGTTTTGCTGAAAACCAGCCGCATGGAAGTCATTGACTAACTTCAGGCATAATGCGTGCAACTCTTTAATTATGTCTCCGTTGGTTTTTCCTTCAGCACTCATTTTGCCCTTATGAGCTATCAGTTCCTCGTAGTTGTATCCCCTTAATTCTGCGATAGACTGCCTTAGTGAAGGCACAGAGCCATTGCTTAACCGAGTTAAATTGACTATGAACTCTACTAAACGGGCATCAGTCGGTGGAACACCAAAAGTGTGAAGCCCATCTCGAATTTGAGCATCTGACAGCTCATGCAAATACGCATGTAGTCGCTCTATAAATGCGTCAAAATTAGAGAAGACTTCTTGCTCAGTAACTTCGAGATCTTGGTCTAATTTGGCTTGAACTACTGCCTCCCAAATCAATTTCTGTGCAACCTGAAGCTTACCTGGATCAGCAGTTTTTGTGTGATAATATTCTTGCAGTTGAACTTCAAGCTTCGCCAACTCTTCATAAGTATCTGCATTATGCATTACGGGAATTAAATGCTCGATGATACAGCAGTAGCTTCTTCTTTTCGCTTGCGTTCCTTCACCGGGATTGGTGATCACGTATGGATAAACATTAGGCAAATCAGCGATGGCAACATCTGGGAGACATGATTCTGAAAGTCCAACAGATTTGCCTGGTAACCATTCCAATGTGCCGTGGGTGCCAACGTGTATTACAACATTGGCTTGGAACACGTCACGTATCCAACGGTAATATGCATAATAATGATGAGGCATGGAAATATCTGGACTGTGATAGATGCTGGATGGGTTTTCCAAAAAACCGCGAGGAGGCTGCAGTCCAATAAATATGTTACCAGTGATTATTCCAGCCACTAACAATGCGTTTTTATATGCAAAAAGTTTTCCTGGTGGTTCACCCCAGTCTTTCTTCATTTTTGCCTGAACGTCTGCTGGTAGTTCACTGAACCATTGCAGATACTGCTCAAGCGGTATTTTCGCTATAGCTCTTCGTGCAAGTTCATCTGGGCTTAACCATCTACGATCGTTAGTTAAACCTTCAATTATTGTTTTGATAAGTTTTTGTCCATTCTCAGGTAAAACGTCAAGCTGGTACCCTGCACTCTTCAAACTTCGCAGGATATTATGAACTGATTCAGGTGCATCAAGCCCAAAAGCATGCCCAATGGTATCGTTTCGTGGTGGATAATTGTGCAGGATTATAGCAACTTTCTTATCTTTGTTTGGAATTCGCCTAAGCTTTGCCCAGTTAATGCTTAACTTGACTAATTTAGCTATTCTTTCAGGTATAGGTTCGTATTGGATTACATGCGTTCCTGTTGAAGGATTGATTTTGGAGACTTCCATAGCTCCAATGGGTACAGTAATTAATAGTCCATCAAACTCGGGCATGGCAATGTTTGTCGGGATATCCAGAATGCTAAGCCCTTGTAATGTGCCGCGCCATTGCTCAAAAGTGTTACATGTAAGAATCGCTTTTATTACAGGTACTTTAAGCCTTTTTAAAACTTCAACAGCTTCAACGCCTGAGGTAGAAGTGGAGAGCGAAAAAGACATGGTACTTATTACTGCGTCAACTATGGGTTTTCCGTCTTTCATGAAGTAGTGCTCTATTACCCATTCCAAGCCGTTTATTCCAAGCTCCTCGTCTTTGGCGCTGCTAAAAAATACTGGAAGGGCATTAGCGCCTTGACGTTCCACCTCCCTGACTAAAAGGTCTACAAAACTGGTGTTTTCTCCCTGCCACATGGCATGATGGAACCAGATGCCCACGGTAGGCTTACTCGGCGATATTTTCTTTGCAATATACTCTTCTATTGTTGGGGTGTAACTGAAGTCAGGGTGGTAAATTCCTTCCCATGGCTCTTGCTCTGGCTGCCTGAAATCGTAGTTTGCACCGATAAATCGATTTGCCAGATAAAGCAGCAAATTCTCAATGTTTCTTTTTCCGCCATAATTTAAATACTTAAAAATTCTATTGTAATCCTCCTGTTCAACTGTGGAGATACTTTCATACTCTTTGTTCTTCCCAAAGAAAGAAGCACCAACAAAAAGAGGCACGTGAGCGCTTTTCAACGAAGAGACGAGCTTATCCAGTTCGGGGAGATTACCCATCAGGTGTACTATTGTTATATGTGCCTTCTGGGCGAACTGGATAAACTCGTCTAGGGTGCCGAAATCTCTGAAGTCGCCTCCTGTTTGAATGCGAGCTTCGACTATGTTGCCTATTCTTTGTTTTACTGCATTGACCGCGGCTATGAATGGTGTAGCATCGCTGGGAATTGTTGTTATGAAAGCAATTTTGAGTTTGTTCAATTCTTTTGCCTCCTTTAGGATTTTGCGGTTATACTTGATGTTGGTTTTAGCTCTTTAAGTCCGTTAAATTGAGAAATAAGTGGGGTAATTTGCGGTTTGCCTATTACTGAATTGGTTACGCGTGCTTTAACTCCGTAGACTGATTCAATATTTTCCTCTGTTAATACTAATTCAGGAGTTCCTGCAGCGAATATACTACCGCGCTTAAGCATTAATAGTCTGTCAGAAAATCTGCTTGCTAAGTTTAAATCATGCATTGAAAGTATTACAGAGCAATTTCTCGTTTGAGCTAAACTTCTGAGTATACATAATATCTCCAGTTGATGCTTGATGTCAAGTGAGCTTGTAGGTTCATCAAGTAACAAAATCTGCGGTTCTTGGGCTAGTGCGCGAGCAATTATTACTTTTTGTTGTTCGCCGCCGCTGAGTTCGTTGAAGTGCCGCATGGCTAATTCGCCGATATCTAGGAAAGACAGTGTCTCTGCAACTATCTCGTAGTCGCGCTCGCTCAAGCTCCAATGGATATATGGTTTTCTTCCCATCAGAACTACATCAAAAACTGTGAATGGAAAAGTGCTGGTGGAACTCTGTGGAACGTATCCCATGATTTTTGAAAGCTCTTTTAAGTTGATGCTGCTTATATCTTTGCCATCTATCAACACGGTATTGCACTTGGTTTTTAAGATTCTATTAATACACCGCAATAGTGTGCTTTTTCCAGATCCATTTGGACCCACTATGCTCAGAACTTCGCCCTCTTCTACCTTAAAGCAGATGTCCTTTAATACGGGGAAGCTTGTGTAGTTGAATGAGAGGTTATTTATTGTGAGTTTCACCGCCAGTTTCGCCTCTTTTTACTCATAAGCATGTAAATGAAAAATGGTACTCCAAGCAATGATGTTACAATGCCAACAGGCAATTCGGTGGGCTGAAGTACAAGGCGCCCCACCGTGTCAGAACATAAAAGTAAAAAGCCACCTACAACGGCGCTACAGGGAATGAGAAAGCGGTGGTCACTACCGATCAACATGCGTGAGATATGTGGTGATATTAGGCAAATAAAACCTATAACTCCTGTGAAGGCAATTATGCTGGCTGTCGCTAAGGTCTCAAGCACCATGGTTATGGTTAGCACTCTTCTGGGGTTTATGCCTAAGCTGGTTGCCACTTCTTCGCCCATGCTTGTCACATTAATGTTCCATGACTGCTGTATCATGAACAGTATCGTAACTATGACTATTGGGGAGACTACGAGGATACTTTCCCATGTTGCCGAGTTGAGACCACCCATAAGCCAGAAAATTACCGCACGAACGGCTTGATGTTCAGGTGCAACGTACTGAATTAGCGATAGCAACGCGGAGAAAAGGTAGCCTACAGCAACGCCTGCTAAAATAACGGTTTCAGTGGTTATTCCACGTAAGCGAGCAATGCCGTAAACCATTACCATTGCAAGCACACTAAATACAAAGGCATTAATGATTAGTAGGTATTTGCCGTAGCCTTCGATAACGCCGATTCCGAAAACTGTGGCTAAAGCGGCACCGAAACCTGCAGCTGCAGAAATGCCCAAAATGTAAGAAGAAACAAGTGGGTTCCGTAGAACCCCTTGCATAGTAGCGCCTGAGGCAGCAAGCCCAGCACCTGCAATTATCGCCATAACTATGCGCGGTAACCTTAGATCCAGAACGATTGTTTGAGTTAAAGTTGGTCCTGGATCCATATTAAGGAAAGGAAAAAGTTTAGCAAGAATGACTTGCATGGCCTCTGTAAGCCGAGGTGAACCAGCACCAAGGCTAACAGAAACAACCACAGTTATAAGTAAAGCAAAAAAAATGGAAAGTATGGCTAGAACTTTGCGTTTCTTGCCTTTTTGATACATTTTCTTGAGTTCAGCAGCTGTGCTCATGGATACACAAACACTCCTGTTAAGTCAGCACTGAAGAACCTGCGGATATATTCCGTGTGCACCGTGGTTGGATCTATGTCTTGGAAGAGGCTAGGATGTAGCCACTTTGCGAAATATAGTAAACCTATCATTTGTCGCTCTACTAAGAGTGCGCTTTTAATTATGTAGACTCTGCCTTCTTTAACTGCTGTCGTGCCGCTTAAGGCTGTTCGAGTTAGCATATCATTCCGTAAATTCTGGTATGCAGCTAAATCTTCCCCATCCAAGTAAGTTAACATTCGAATTATAACTGCAGGGTTAGCTTCAGCTACAAACTCGGGACTTAACTGAGGACTGCTTACCGTGGCATTTTCGCCTATATTTATGCCACCAGCAGCGATTATCATGTCAGAGTAAGAGCCACCTGGGCCGGTGCTGAACCATTGCTTATACCATTCAAAGTATACTGAAGGTTTAGCACTCCGTGTTAAACCTGCAGTACGTGCAGTCACGAGATCAACGTAATGCTGCTCGTACGCGATGAGTTCCTCTGCTTTTGCCTCTGCCTGGAGAATTAAGCCCAAGTTTCTTATGCAGTCGTTTCGCCGCGGCCACATCAGCGTATCCTCTATCACAGCTATTCCAGCGTTTTCTAGCGTCCTTCTGTTTTCGTCGGAGAGTCTTTGGCTGGCGAGCAGCAGGTCAGGCTGCAATTCGATGATTAGTTCTAAATTTGGCGCCATATCTGTGCCTACGTCGCGTAGGTTTGCCAGCAGCGAAGAGGGTAGAACCGCAGCTGTATCAGAACTCAACTTTGCGTCGTATCCGACAATTCTGTCTCCAGCACCTAGGACGTATACTATTTCGATCATTGTAAGGCAAACTATGCGTTTCACTGGAAGATTTACAGTAACGTAAGCGCCGTTTTTGTCAACTATGGTTATTTCCCTTGGCGCCTGTGTATCCATTGGTAAATTGGGTTGCGGTGGGTTCTGTGAAGATGTGACGCTTGAGCTAGCTGATGGGGAGGGAGTTGGAGTTGAAGCTGATGGAGTTGATGTTTGCTGCGGCGTTGACGCTGGAGATGAAGTTGGGGCTGGCGATGAGGAAGGTGCTGCTGAGAAGTTAAGCACGTTGTAGGCGCCGTAGACAGAGGCTATTACAATTACGCTGATAATTAGTATTGCAGCTACAAGATTTGTCTTCATTGTTTTAACCGCTCCTTGCTTGTAACGTTGATCGTTTTTGGTTCAGCAGTCTTAATCATGGATAGGCAAACACCCCTTGGATTGTTGTTCCGAAAAACTTTTGATACAGTTCTGCGTTAACTGCAGCTGGGTCTATGTCTGCAAACAGCGTGGGTTGGCACCACTTCGCCCAGTAAAGGTAGCCAACTACACTACTGATTCCGCCTCGGATCTTCCAATCGCAGATGTAGACCCTGCCATTCTTAATGGCATCCACATCACGCAACGCTGCTCTACTCATTATTTCGTCTCTTGCAGATCGGAAATCAGCCTCGTCATGCGTTAGACTGCTTATCATTTGGATGATTACTGCTGGGTTCTGCTCAACAACAAATTCAGCGCTTAACTGTGGTGCATAGACTGTCTGGTTTTCTGCAATGTTGATTCCGCCAGCTTGATCTAATCCAGGAGTAACGAACGAGTAGTAGGGCCTGTACCATTCAAGCAAAACCTTAGGTCTCTGCTCCAAAGTTAGCGTGGCAATGCGTTGCTTAACGAGGTTGTTGTAGTATTGAACGTAATTTATGTACTCATCAGCTTTAGCTTGATTGCCCACTATCGAAGCTAATTTACTTAGCAGATTACAGCTGAAGTCCACTACTGTGGAATTTGAATGCTTCGTTGGTTCGGGATCAGTAGGGTCAGAAATGAAAATCGGTATCCCTGCAGCTTCAAGTTGGCTCATCGCGACGGTATTATATGGTAGCATTGAATCAGCAAATATGACGTCAGGTTTTAGCTCCAGAATTAATTCGACGTTTGGGTCATATGAACTACCGCCGACTACAGTTACATTCAACACTGAAGGCGGCATGGTTGAACTTTGGTCACGCCCTACAAGTTTGTCTTGTACTCCTAAGGCGCAGAGCATTTCTGTTAGTCCAGAATTAATGCTTACTATTCGCTTTACTGGAACTGTTAACGTGACGTTTCTGCCAGCGCCGTCTACAACTGTGATGTTTATAGGTTCAGGTGGAGGAGTTGACACAGGTATAGATGGCGGGTTAGTTGTACTTTGTGACGGCGTAGGTGTCGCTGTACTACTTGGTGCTGTTGTGCCAGTTGGTGCTGGCGAGACTGTTGGAGAAGCTGAGGGCGATGTTGTAGGGCTTGATTGTGGCGATTGCGACTGTGACGAGGAATTTGGCGTTAAAAACAACGCATACGCGCATACCGTAACAATCGACACCATTGCTACTACTGCCAAGATAGTCACTATTTTATTCATTTTTCTCACCTCCTTAACTCATGATTACAAATTTGTTCAGAATCACGAGTTAAGCTTCCATAAACTGCTGAAAACATTGAAGATGCATTCAATTCTTCCAAACGCAAATACTTACCGCCCAATTCATTGCATATCTGCTTCACCAAACCAACCGTGATAAAATCCTGCTCAGTGTCGATCACTATGGAATTTATGCCTGCCAAGTTTATTTCACGGGCAATCATTTTTGCATCCTCCACAGGGTCGCCACCATTAAGCGAAACATTAGCTCGACCGTCAGAAACCAAAACCAATAAAGGAACCACATCCTTGCCACGTCTTGCATAATCTTGCAATGCATCTAGCCCTAGCTTTAACCCATGCGCCATAGGCGTACGCCCTCCTGTAGGCAAAGTGCTCAGATATTTTTGAGCCAGCCAGACGCTGTTGGTTGGAGGAAGTACTAATTCAGCTTTGTTTTTTCTGAACACCACTAAACCCACGCGGTCCCGCCGTTGGTATGCATCAAGAAGCAGCGAAAGTATTGCGCCTTTGGTGGCAGTCATTCGTTCTTCTGCGGCCATTGAACCGCTTGCGTCAACCACAAACATGATTAGGTTACCTATTTTTCTTTCACGCACTTTTTCCCGTAAATCAAATTTCTCTATGATTACGGCGCTCTGGGTAAGAGAAGTACATTTTCGCTGTTTTTGGAATGGGGCTGCAGCACGCAAAGTGGCGTCAAATGCTAAATCTTTGACTTCGGCTTTAGGAATAATACTGCGGACATATCGCCCAATCTTAGTTGAGCTTATGCTTTTTGATCGGCGACCTGAAATGTTACGTGGAACATTATCCAGAACTGGTGGCGCAAGCTGCTTTACAGGATAAGGCTGACCTGCTTCGAAGACTTGTTCTTTTTTAGGCTCTTGATTTTCTTGTGACTGACTATCAGGTGTATCTAGCTGTGGATCATTATTGCTTAGTTCCTGAAGTTTTTGCATGTTTTGGTTCCATTTTTGGATACTTTCTTGAATCTGCTGCTTTTCCAGCTTTGGTTCCTCAAAAGGTTGCCTTCGTCGACGGTGGGGAAGCACTAGCTCGGCTGCTTCCACCACATCTGCTTTGCTAACCTCAGTGTTTCCCTTGAAAGCTGCAATGGTGCAAGCTGTTTTATACATTGTGATGTCTGCGCGGTGTCCATCTACAGTAAAATCTGTGCAGATCTGTGTGATGAGATACAACATTTCATCGCTTAATTTAACATGAGGCAGAAGTTTACCTGCCTCTACGATTTTCTGGCGCAGGCGTTCCTGCTCATCCTTATAGGCCTCAACGAAAGAAACAGGATCGTTTTCGAAAGCCACACGCCTCCTTACTATCTCCGCTCGTGCTTCACGGTATGGAATACCTTTTACTTCAACCGAAAGCGCGAAACGATCCAAAAGTTGAGGACGAAGCTCACCTTCTTCAGGATTCATTGTACCAACTAAAACGAACTGGGCAGGATGACTGAAAGATACACCTTCGCGCTCGACGTAGTTTACACCCATTGCAGCAGCATCAAGCAGGACGTCAACTAGATGGTCATCTAACAAGTTTACTTCGTCAATGTAGAGTATGTTTCGGTTCGCAGCTGCAAGGAGACCTGGCTCGAAATGTTTTTCGCCAGTTTTAATTGCCTTTTCTATGTCGAGTGTGCCTACGACCCTGTCTTCTGTTGCCCCTAGAGGCAGTTCCACAACGGAAACAGGGCGTTTAGCAACTGGAAGGCTCTCGCCGTTCGCTAATCTTGTGCTGCATGCATCGCACGCCTCTTTTGGACGCCCAGGATCGCAGTGGAAGGGACAGTCAGCCACAACAGCTACTTCAGGCAACAGGTTTGCTAGAGCGCGTACTGCTAAGGATTTTCCTGTGCCTTTTTCTCCTCTAAGAAGGACACCTCCGATTTTGGGATTGATAACATTGAGAATTAGCGCCAATTTCATTTGTTCCTGTCCAACAATGGCTGTAAATGGATAAACAATTTTGGTTTGCCTAAATTGAAGGCAAACATTTTGCATTTGTGCCGGTGTATTATGATCCATAATTTTTGTAACACCTGTGTAGGATGGATTATCCATTGCAGTTTATAAATTTTTGTTTAACTAAAGTTAAATCAAGGTTGAATAAATAAAGCGTCAAACACACCGCTACAAGCGTAACTAAATGCAAAAACCACATAGAATAAACTGTCAAAACTGGTTATCATAGATTGCTAGCTGAACATATGACTAGACTGTACAATCGCGCCAATTAATCTATCAGCCACAGTAAGCGTGTGAAAATTTATTTACATTTATACAGGAAATACACAGTGCATTCCAGGTGCAATTCTCAATGAATAGGGACGAATATCTTCAAAATGTAGTTAAACACATGAAAATTAGCGGAACAATCACAGTAAACGAGCTTATACAACAATTTAGTAACGCCGGCTCTTTCGGGGCAGGACGCTTAGCAGCTGCTTGTGATACGTATGAAAAAATGTTGCGTGATAAGGGATGTACAATTTTTTTGGCGCTTTCAGGTGCTGTTGTACCTGCGGGAATGCGCACGATAATAGCTGATTTAATACGTAAAGGCTTAGTCGACGTTATAGTAAGTACAGGCGCCAACATGGTTCATGACGCCATAGAAGCAGTAGGTGGACACCACTATAAGGGAAGCTGCAGCTTGGATGACCATGAATTATACAAGTATCACGTTTACCGCATCTATGATGTTTTAGTTCCAGAGGAAGACTACGTGAAGCTAGACTATGAACTGGCTGAAATGTACAGGGAAATAGCTGAACAACGAAAAGGTGAAAGCTTGTCATCAAACGAGTTTGCGTGGGAAATCGGCAAAAGACTTAAAGATAAAAATTCAATTTTACGCGCAGCCTATGAAGAACAGGTACCAATTTTTCTACCAGCAGTTCGTGATTCAGAATTTGGTTTTATCCATTGGCTCCACTCTTCGCAAGAAAATCAACAAAACATATTACAAGTCGACGCGTTTAAAGACGTACCACAGCTATGCAGAATCTGTAGCGAATCATTAAGAAATGGCATGATAGTAATTGGCGGCGGCGTGCCGCGTAACACAGTCCAATCTGCTGCATTGGCATCCAAAAAAGGCTTGGATTACGCGGTAGTTATAACCATGGATCGTCCTGAAACTGGAGGCCTATCTGGCTCCACACTTAGAGAAACAGTAAGTTGGGGAAAAATGAAGAAAGAAGCCGACAACGTAATGATTATCGGTGATGCAATGATTATTTTCCCGATAATGGTTGCTACTGTAGTTGAGCGACTAGGTGAAAACTTTAAGCGGATACCATACATCCAAAAAAAGCTAGAGGATGATAATCAATGAGTGGGAAAAGCGGAAACAAAAAATACTGTGGCAACTGCAGCAGTCATAACATTTATCATTATCCTGACTTAATTTTTTGTTCAACGCGCTACGCCAAAAATAAAGACGCAATAGTCAATTCGCTGTGGTGCTGCGAAGAATGGAGTCACACCGACCAAGAGTGCTATTGCATAAGAGAAGCATTAAAGAAGAAAAGGTTGCCTGCACAACAGCAAAAGTAAAAGTATTAACGTTAAAGTTATTACGCAGAACCTACAGTTTCAAATGGTAATCTGCAGCCCGGTGGTGTAGTGGCCAAGCATAGGGGCCTCTGGAGCCCTCGACGAGAGTTCGAATCTCTCCCGGGCTACCATTCCCGTGTTGTAATTTATACCGTTTTTAGTGCTGTGTCCGCTGTTTCCGCGGTGATTTCTTGTTTGAGCTTCTGCTTCAAGGCTTTAAGCAGCGTGTCCACGTGGTCTTGGTCAATGCTGGTTTTCGCGCCCGCTGTTATCACGGTTCTATGAGGCAACGCTAATGCTTTTTCCGTCAAGATCTCCTCAGGGTTCAATCCTAAGGCTCTAACCATCTCCTTCAGCATGTCCACTCTGCTGGGCTTCGTCTTAGGCTTCACGCACAGGCCTGAAGCGGCGTAAACACCCCTCAGGAACTCAATGCCCTTCATCTGAATGTCATGATACGTGCTTATGGTGTGGCCCATCATGTACTCGATGTAGTCTGTTTGCACGCCTAAAGCTGCCATCTGCGTCCTGAAGAATTTGCGGATGCTATGCGGTCTCATGGTGTAGCGTCTTCCAACCCTGCTTCCCAGCAGTCCTGCTTGAGCCATAAGCCTGTGCAGCACGTTATAGACTTGAGACGGCGTCAGCGGCTTAACCACTTTGGAATGCTCGTCGCGTATCAGCGGCGACTCGTCGTCAACGCTTTCAGGCGGGATCTTGTTGGGTAATCCGCCGTTTCTGCGTGCCTCCAAATACGCTTTCAAGTAGTCCGCTGCCTCTTTTCCTATGAAGGTGTCGTAGTCATGGTACTTCCCCTTAGTTATCGTCGCCTCCACATGAATGTGGAGTGGCGCCGTACCTCTTTCAAGGTCATGTCTCACATGCCTATAGCGGAGCTTGCAGAGTGTTCCTATTCTGAAGGCGCCAAGCGCAAGCATTGAAACTATGACTTTGCCTCTCACGTCTGCCAAGTCTATGAGCTGGGCGATCTCTTCAGGCGTGGGCGCTCGGTCTCGGCTCACAACGTACTTGCGGAACTTGTACGGCAGCGATAGGCTTAAGCCGTTTACTCTGAAGAAGGTTTTCACGGCTTTAACGCAGTTGGCTATGTGGCCTGGGCTGTAGCCTTCGCTCTGCAATGCGCCAACGTAATCGTCTAATCTTCTGGCTTCAAGCAGCAACGCCTTCTGGTTTGGCAAGCTATCCTCTGAGTAGCATTCGGCTATTAGCTGGTCTGGGTCTGCGCCGCAATATCTGCAGTACTGCTGAACGGACCACGTGTAGAGGTAAGCGGTGGAGTAGGATTGGCTGCAGTGCCGTTTAAGGTATTTAACCATCGTGGCTACTGTGGGGCTTGTGGTGGCGAAGGGTATGAGGCTTGGCTTCCGTTTGGTTAGGGCTTCGCGGATGAAACTTTCCACGTCGGGCGGGCATGCGGAAGGTAGCGGAGCAGTCTCCGCCCAAGCAGGCCTTAGCCGTTGCTGAGGTCCTGCGAAGCCTTGGCTTCAACCTTCAGCTGCTTGGCAGTGAAAAATACGTGCTGAGCCGGCTACAAGCTCTGTCAAATGAGGAGTTGGAAAAAATCAAGCAAGCTTTCATACAGCATAATCATCCGCGTTTCATGAAAGTTTTTTCGTTACATAGAGTATTCGGCTCAAGGCAAGATTATGCCGCTGCAGTTGAAGCGGTTAGCGTCGAAAGGCTCGCTCACCTAATCAAAGTCTGCGGATTCCTAATCCAAGCGAAAGTCTACCTCTTCTGGCGTTGCCTATAACCATTAATGAGTTTAGACTCAAGTAACTTAAAGAGCGGATGTGTAACTTGCCTTCAATGCTAATAAATGACATGTCCTCATAATTAGTATGAGGCGAGAACATGAAAGTCTTGATTCGTGATAGTGGCTCAAAAGGCTGGAAGTTTGCAGAAACTATCAGAGCTAAAGAAGAGGCCGAACTTCAAAAATTGCTTATTGAATCGCCCTCGCTTGTTACAATCGACGAGATTCGAGAAGGAGTCTCACCTCTTGTGTATGCGGTGGATGAATTTGGTCTACCAGGTTCTGGCTCCACAGACATTTTAGCGTTCAGTTCTCAAGGTGACATCGCAATAATAGAGTGTAAACTCGCTACAAACCCTGAGATTAAACGCAAAGTAATAGGACAGATTTTGGAATATGCTGCTTACCTGTGGCAAATGACCTATGAGCAGATTGACAGTCGTATTCAGAAATTAAAGGGCAAAAGCTTGGCGGAGTTGGTCGCTGAATCCATTGCAGGAGAGTGGGATGAGGAGCTTTTCAGGGATGGTGTTAGGCAATCATTAGAAAATGGTTCATTTATCCTTGTTATAGTAGTAGACGAAATTAATGATGAATTAAGAAGAATAATTAGATATGTGAATGAATGCAGCAAGTCTGCTTTTTCATTACACGCCATGGAGATGAATAGATTTCAAACCGACAAAGTTGAAGTCTTGGTACCGCATTTGTATGGTGCTTCAATGAAACCTTCAACCATAAAGCAGAGAGGACAATGGTCCGAAGAGGAGTTCTTTAAGGCTCTCGAAGAAAAAAATGAAGCTGATGTCGTCGGTATCGTAAAGGAGCTCTACAATTGGACTGTAGACACGGCAGATAGAATATGGTTTGGAACAGGAAAAGAGACAGGGTCTTTCACTTTTCATTATTTAAAGGAGGGTAAGACCATATCTGTGTTCACTGTTTATACAAACGGCAAGCTCATGCTAAACTACGGTTGGCTTATAAATCAAATACCGCAAAATAAGCTGGAGCAATTCCATAAAATGATACATGAAATACCATCCCTGCGCCAGATTCCAGCTGATTTTTCCAAGTGGCCCACTGTAAAAGTCGATGCGTTAAAAGACCCAGAAAGCCTGCAGAAGTTCAAAAAGACAGTCCTCTGGTTGAAATCACAAATCAAATCGTAAACACAATTGATATTCCATAATAAAAATGTGCGACGTGCTACCAGACCTATTATTAAATATTTTATCGTTTACCCCTCGAAAAAACAAGCATCCGCTGACGAAATAGCTAAAGTCAGCATAGCAAGGCTGGCACGCCTCATAAAAGTCTATGGTTTCCTGTTACAAACAAAAACCTATATGTTCTGGCAAAGCATTCAAGCCTGCGCTATCAGTTAACCCTCGCCGGCGTCATCATATAACTAAAATTATTTATGTGGCTCTTATCTTAAGCCTATTTTCGATAAATGCCATGCCAGAAGAATCATGTAAAAGCAAAGAGAAGAGACGAGTAATCGAGTATCAAGCAGGAAAGAGGTAAGCACCTCCAAGCAGATGTCGCTCTTAATTCAAGCGCTAAATACCAGAGTGCATTGCTTAAGCCGTTATAAATACTAATATGTTAAGATAATAACAAAAGCTGTAGTAAACTTCGAGAGTGTAGGTGCATAGTCGTGCAAATTATTAGACGTAAAGACGCCTCAAAACGCCAAAAAAACGTTTCCTACAGGAGAAGATATTCGCCACTATTATTGTCCCTCCCGCGAACCCTTTGAGGTAATAGAAACTAATCTACCACCTGGAGTTTCCCAAACCCCGCACGTTCATGAAATTGTACGAGAAGCAACATTAGTTTTAGAAGGAAAAGTAATCGTTGCAGAAATTGTAGGTAACCTAAAAACGGAGTACGAATTAGAAGCTGGAGACTTTGCTGTTTTCGATCCAAGTAGTTGTCATACCATGGAAAATCGCTCAGAGATTCAAGCACATACTCTAACCTTCAAATTTCTTGGCAACGAGAAGGATATACAGCTTTTCGCCAAAGATAAAATAGAGAACTGCAAAGACCCTGTTAGACCCAAATTCACAGAACCGTGTGACCCAAGATATGCACCTTATGTGGATGTTTATAATAATCTGGACAATCTCTTGTGGCAGGTACCTGCATTTCTTGCAGCTATATCAGCATTGGGGTTTGGACTTTTAGGCAATTTCATAAGCGACCCCCAAACCGCTATGCCACCGTTTACTCACAACGTGACGGTAGGCATTTTCTTCTTACTTTGGGGATTTTTTTACTTTCTGGGTGCCTACGCTATGTGGCGCATCAGAATACATCACACCCTAATGGGAAATGAACTTGCGAAATTAGAATCTGATGGTTATTTTAAGAAAAGAAGTTCAACTGTTGTTAAAAAATTGCCGCCATCTGCACCGCATCTTTTTATTTTTACATTTTCAATTCTCGCGTTTCTGATAATCATCCTTGGCATTTACAATATTTTGCATCCTTAAGTTATGTTGCAAGTACTGAAGGAAGCGTTTATAAACCATTTCAAGAAAACAGATCTGATGCTGAAAGGCTCGCGCAACTAATCAGATTGTGTGGTTTTCTCTTGCAGACCAAAGTTTACCTGTTTTGGCGTAGTAGATATTTAGATTTAAATTAAAGTCTATGCATCGGGGCAGTTTTCAGCGAAGTCGCATACTCTGCACTTCGCTTGTTTCCGTGTGGGCACGGCATCTCTATCTCCAAACCAATAGCCTTTCGCCCACTTCAAGCTCTCTAAGGCATCATCACGGCTGTAAGGAAGGCAAAATATGGACAGGTTGGCAGCACTTACCAGGTCCACGAACTTCTTTACAGCTTGCTTCTCTAACCTAAATAGCTTCGCGAGTCTTTTGTCATCAGCAAACATGATCTGATCTTTTGAAATGTAAACGGTCTTTGACAAGTTACGAACCTCCGGTGTCAGTGCCAAAGTGAAAAGGAGCCGAGTTAGCATCTTGCCACTTACTTCTGCATTCATTCCTCTCCTAATCCCTACAATGTATAAAAGTAGCTTAGAGCAATCAAATCCCATAGCATCCAACAGTAGACCGTAAACCTTAGCTTGAACGACTTGACTGGAGTATAAGCGGAAGATTCTGGCTCCGAACGTCTTTAGCTCAAGCACGAAGCAAGCCGTTCCAGCAATGAAGCCTACGATGTCTGGAACACCGACAACAGGTAATCCTTCAACCTCGGCGACAAGAGGAAAACGAGCAGAGCAATAGGGGCTGTGGGCTATGCCCTCAATTATCCGCTGAAGCGTTGCCTTCTCCATTTTCGTAATCTCTTCATGAAGCATTGTTCCCTCTTGCATTGCTTGCGTCTTGACTGCGCCCAGCTTGTATGACAGTTCAACCTTTTTCTCGCAGTAGTATTGCTCCGATATGTCTGAGACGTATACAAGTGGACTGCCGTGACGTAGTAGCTGTTTCTCTTTAAGAGCCTCAAGGGTTTGGTGTAACGTCAGCAGTCCGTCTTTCCAAGTAGTTTTTCTCATTCACAAACCATCTCATACTACTTTGCTTTGATCTTCAATGGTTTTACCGCATTAAGTTTGTCACGGTCTTTCCTAAACTAAAACTCAGATTTTGTGGCTGTTGCTCGTTGATTATCTGCAATGTTATAGTACCGTTCAGGGTCAGTATCGTGCAGCCCGCTGAGTTTGCGCACTGCAGTGAAGACACAAAACTGTGCAAACTCTGGGCGTCGGTAAAAAGAATGCCTTTGTGCATGGTAGAACTGTAATCCGCTGATGCATTATAAATTCTGACACCATTCCCGTTTGCGAAGAGTATGTCTTCATTTTGGGAAAAAGTCTTCTGAATTTGCACTGTTGAGTATCCTGCTATCACCGCTGTGGAAACAAGAACACTCAAGAGCAATACTGTGGCAATCAAGTGTCGAGACTTTTTAATGGGCTTAGAAGTCACGGCGTTAATGTTTTGCACTCTTTGTGATATTTGCGGGTGCGAGGCAAGTATTCCACGTCTATGCGCGAGAGGCGACACAAGAAATAAACCTGCAGAAAGCCGTTCAGTGAGGCTCGCCTTAGGAAACGCTAGTGCTACTGACTCGATCTTTGTAAGCACATTTGTCATCAATTTGGGTTTGTCCAGTAAAGCCACGCCTTTCTCGTCAGCGAGCAACTCCCGCTGCCTTTGGGCATGGGCTGCAACAAAGTATGAGAGGGGGTTAAAAAAGGAAAGAATATTTAAAGTGTACGATACCGTTCTGAACAGGTAATCGTTTGCTTTAACATGAGCCAATTCGTGAGAAACAACCGCCTCCAACTCTTCAGGGTCAAGCATTTTTAGAAGCCCTAAAGAGAAAACCACAATCGTATTCTGTCCATAGCCCACCGTAAAAGCGTTAGGCATCAAATCGTCGATTAGACCAACTTTCGGCTCGGGAATACCTAGTTTATGAGCGGTTTCTTTCACTTTTTCTTGTAGCGGCATGTACTCGTCCTCAGCCATCATAACAACATGGAATCGCCGCATAGCTATTTTCTTCCCGAAAACCGCCATAAGCACAAGAAAGCCTCCAGCTGCGATTATTCCACTTATGCATAACAAGCCTGTAAATGAAAAAACGCTGGGACCAACAAACATTATATC